>JAHFDK010000116.1:0-11890 GCA_023249095.1 Candidatus Rokuibacteriota bacterium
CAAGAAGCTCTAGCGACTGTGGCGGCGCCGGGTGGGGCGAAACGCTCCCACCGGGCCAAGCGACTCGAAGCCTCGCGGTTCTCGGACCGGGCGTGAGACGAGACACCGTTCACAACACCGCCGGGTGGGGGCGTTTCGCCCCCACCCGGCGCCGTCACAGTCTTCGAGAGTCGAAGGCCCGTCCCGCTAGAATGGATCGTGCTCACCTGGCCTGACTACGCGGTTCTCATCGGCTCGCTGATCGTCCTGCTCGCCATCGGCGCCCGCTTCGCGCGCGAGCAGCGTGATACCGTCGATTTCTTCTTGGCGCGCCGCCAGGTCCCCTGGTGGGCGGCCTGTCTGTCGTTCCTCGCCACCGAGGTCAGCGCGGTCACGATCATCTCGGTGCCCGCCACCGCCTACAGCGAGAACTGGGAGTACGCCCAGTTCTTCGTGGGCTCGAGCCTCGCGAAGCTCGCCGTCGCGTTCCTGTTCATCCCGGCGTTCTACCGGCACAACGTGACGACGATCTACGAGTTCCTCTTGCACCGCTTCGGGCAGGCGAGCCAGGTGACGGCGTCGATCTTCTTCTTCATTACGCGTCTGGCCGGCTCGGGTGTGCGGCTCACGGTGACAGCGGTGGCGGTGGCGCATCTCCTGGGCTGGTCGCTCCTGCCGACGATTGCGATCTTCGTGGTCGTCTCGATCGTCTACATCGCCACGGGTGGCGTGAAGGCGATCGTCTGGACCAACGTGTTCCAGGCGCTGATGTTCCTCGGCGCGGGCGCTCTCACCCTCGGGTATCTCGTCACCCAGATCGACGGAGGCCTCGGCGCGATCGTTCAGGTCGCGGGCGCCGCCGGGCGCCTCAACGTCGTCAACTGGGGGCCGGCGCCCGGGGCGAGCGATTTCTGGCGCCGCATCCTCAGCGACCCGAACATCGTGTGGGTGGCTCTCCTGAACGGCTTCATCGGGTCGATGGCCGCATTCGGGACCGACCACGACCTGATGCAGCGCCTCCTGACGGTCGAGACCCGGCGGGAGAGCCAGCGCACGCTGGCGCTGACCCCGATCGGCACGCTGCTGACCCTCGTGATCTACCTGGGGCTCGGCGCCGGTCTCTACACCTTCTACGCACAGCACCCCGCTCCGACGCTCGCCCGGACCGACGAGATCCTGCCGCATTTCGTCCGTGAAGCGATGCCCGGCCTGCTCCGCGGGCTCATGTTGAGCGCCATCGTGCTCGCGTCGATCGACTCGCCGCTCGGCTCGCTTTCCGCATCGTTCGTCACCGACGTCTACCGGCCCCTTCTCGCCCGCGGACGGTCCGAACGCCACTACCTCCGCGTGTCGCGCCTGGCCGTGCTCGCGTTTGGAATCGTGCTCGGCCTGCTCGCGGGGGCGTTCTCGCTG
The DNA here is from genome assembly GCA_023249095.1 of Candidatus Rokuibacteriota bacterium. Taxonomy (GTDB): domain Bacteria; phylum Methylomirabilota; class Methylomirabilia; order Rokubacteriales; family CSP1-6; genus AR31. The sequence continues at coordinate 1,393 of JAHFDK010000116.1, forward strand.
GTGACCGGGCAGATGCTGTGGGTCGTCTTCAAGGTCGCCGGTGTGACGTTCGGCTCGCTCCTCGGTGTGTTCCTGCTCGGGCTGCTGACGACACGCCGGGTCGCCGACGGGGCGAACGTGGCGGCGATGATCGTGATGGCCGTGATGAACCTGACCCTGCTCGTGCTCTCCGAGATGAAGGTGCTCACCTTCGGATGGTCGTGGCTGGTGGTCCTCGGGACCATCGGGACGATGCTCCTGGCCCTCATCTTCTCCGCGGCCGCGCGCCGGGGCTCCCCCCGACCGGGCTAACACCCGGACCGAGTCCGAGGATCCATCCCTCCACGGCGCGCGCGTGGTCCGGGGGCTCCGCCACCGCGTCGTCGAGCACGAGCTTCGCGAGCGCGATGCAGGCAGTCGTCGCGTCGAAGGGGTCCTCACCGGACCTCGAGTGTCCGAAGCCCCCGCGCAGGAGGCCCCCGACCGCGTCGAGATCGATCCGGGCGTCGGTTTCGAGGCCGCGGAGTAGCGCGCCGCCGCAGGCGGCGCGCGCCGCCGGATCCGACTTGCGGGCGACCGTGACCCCGAGCGTCCGGAGGAGGAACGCCGGGTACATCTCGGCAATGACCGGGCGGCCCGAGGCGGCCAGCTCTATCAGCGGCCCATCGAACGGCCAGAGCGCCACGCGGTCGAGCCGCGGCGTGATGATGTCGCGCCAGACGCAGGCGGCCGATCGGCCAACCTGCCGCGGGCCGACCAACCAGAACATTGGCCCCGCGCCCGTCTGCCGGTCGCATTCGCGCGGCGCGAACGCCGCGTCCCCGAGCGCCTTCCGGAGGTCGTCGCGGGAGGTCCCTTTCAGCGCCCGGAGCGGATAGAAGGGGCGCTCGGTCGTGATGTCCTCGGCCCGGGCGGCGAACTCGTAGAAGTGACGGAACCGGCCGGCGCCGAAGGCGCCAAGCGCCTCGCGGAACGAGCGAAGGTCGGCTATCGCCGCGTACGTGTGCGAGACGCCGATGGGACAGTCAAACGCGACGAGTGCGCCGTCGGGCAACTCGAGAGCGCCGACGTCCTCCACCGGCCGCGGCGGGGCCAGGACGTAGCGGCCGCGACGCAGCACCGCCCGGCACAGCTGGCGTTTGGCCGGCGTCGAGCCCCAGTCGATCGCCAGGATTTCGGCGGGCGGCTGCGGAAGACGACTCACCCGTGGAGGAGACGAGCGACGACGGCGTCGAGCTGGCACTTCCTGAACCCGTAGGCGGTGAGGCCCAGCACGCCCGGAGCCAGCAGGGCCGCGTCGTACGGGTCGCGAAGGACCATGACGGCCAGCGCCCGCGCTCGCGTCTGGAGCTCGGCGAGCAGCTTCGCGTTCGACGAATAGAGGTGGGCGTCGAACAGGAACAGCACGATCGCGTCGGATGCCTCGGCCAGGGCAACGGCGCCAGCGATCTCCGGGTCGGTCGGCTCGATCCCGACCACGTGCGTCACGGGCGCGACGCCCGCCCGCCCGAACGCATCGGCGACGTAGGCCGTCTCGGCGGCGACCTCGGGCTCGATCGTGATCCGCGACGCCAGATCCGAGAAACGCGGGAACACGACGCCGACACGCCCGTTCAGCGCGCGCCGCAGATCGGGACCCCCGGGCGTCAGGACGGTGACGGAGCGGGTCGCGATCGCTCGCGCGAGCGGTCCCGCATCAGGCTCCGGCGCGGGCGGACCTCCCTCGAAGCGAGTGGCGCGCCGCTCGCGAAGGCGACGCACTCGCTCGGCCGCGGCCTCGAGGTCGCGGATCGGAAGCACGCGGGAGCGGTACGCATCGACGAGGGCGCGAGCCGCGGCGCGCTGAGCCGGTTCCGTGTGGCAGACGAGGAGGAGATCGTGGCCGGCCGCGGCCGTCCTCACGACCGCCTCGCCGATCGGGCACGTCTCGCCGATGGCGCCCATCTCGAGGTCATCCGAGACGATGACGCCCGAGAACCCCACTTCGTCGCGCAGGCAGTCGTGGACGATGCGCCGCGAGAACGTCGCCGGCACGCGCGTCGTGTCGAGGTTCGGGTAGACGGGGTGGCTCGTCATCAGACACTCGATGCCTTCCTCGACGGCGGCGAGAAAGGGCGGGAGGTGCGTCGCGCGCATCTCGGCCCAGGTCGAGTCGATCGTGGGCAATCGAAGATGGGCGTCGAGCGGCGAGTGGCCCTTGCCTGGGAAGTGCTTGGCGCACGCCGAGAGGCCGCCCTTCTGCATCCCCTTGATTCGCGCGACGCCGTAGCGGGAGACCACGGTCGGGTCCTTGCCGTACGAGCGGATCCCGATGTTCGGGCTGTAGCGCTCCGTGAGGACGTCGAGCACGGGCGCGAAGTTCACGTCCACTCCGAGCCGCCGCAGCTCGCGCGCCTCGAAGAGGCCCTGGCGAAAGGCGAACGCCTCGTCGCCCGCGGTCCCGGTCGCGAGGTTGTCGGGGAAAATCGTCGTGGCGCGACCCAGCATGACGATGCGGCCGCCCTCGTGATCGGTGGCGACGAGCAGGCGCCGGCCAAGGGCCGACTCGAGGTCGCGCAGGAGGCGGCCGTGCTGGTCCGGCGTCTCGAAGTTCCGCCGGTACAGGATGAGCCCGGCAGCGCGCGTGTCGCGGAAAAGACGGACGTCCGCATCGGTGAGTCTGGGGCCGGACAGGCCGAACATCAGCCGTTCGCCGACGAGCGTCTCGAGATTACTCACATTGCGATTATAGGCTGCGGTCGGCTCGCGACTGCGACCTGCTGGAGGCGCTCACTGTCAGGCGGCTGACACCGATGTGCCGACGCGACGCCGCCAACGCCAACCGGCGCCCATAAATTCCCTGAGTTTCGATCCGCTCGGTTCTGGCACGGCGGCTGCAGTTGCTGGCCAGGGAAGACCGACGAAGGGAAAAACCTAATGCGTCCTTGGCTCGTAGCGTTCGCCATCGGGACCGTCGCACCGGGCCTGGCAGTCGGATCGGCTGCGCTGGCCCAGACGAACTCGAAGACTTTCGGCGCGCCCACGGGTGCGTTCGACAAGCTGTCGGTTGGGAACCAGAAGGTCGCCGCCTCGCTGTACGAGGCCCAGAATGCTGCACCGTTCGCGACGGGCACTACCCGGCCGACGTCGACCGCCCGACCCCTCACGCTGGACGAGATCGCAGCGAGAAGGCAAACCGGTCAGGGTTGGGGGCAGGTCTTCAGGGACATGAAGGCGCAGGGGCTCGTGCAGGAGAAAAGTCTCGGCCAGGTGGTCAGCAAGTACGGCCAGTCCACCGGTCCCGGTCACGACGAAAACGTGAGCGGCAATGGCAAAGGGGGCAAATGATGGACAAGAGCTGGAATCCCTGGAAGGTGACAACACTCTTCCTGGCGCTCGTCATGGCAACGGCCCTCGTCACTGGGCTCGTCGTCGCCAACTGGTCGGGGTCGAGCCCGGAATCGGAGCCGATGATCGCGGCCGGAACCCGCCCGGCCCAGCCCGCGCGGGCCACTACTGTCAAGCCGTCGACGCCTCAGGTAGTACCGGCGGCGCCGGCGACCCCGGCGGTCCCGACGCAGGAGGTCGTCGACGCCTGCAATCGGTACGCTGCCTCGCAAGTCGGCGAGCAGAACAAGACGCAGGAGGTCGTGAAGGACGCCGCGATCGGGGCGGTGGTGGGCGCGGCCGTCGACGCCGCGGGCGGCGCGGTGGCCGGAGGCGGGAAGGGCGCGGGCAAGGGCGCCGCGATCGGCGGCATGGTGGGCGCCGGAGGCGGCACGCTCTACGGGCTCAACGAAAACAAGCAGCACGACGAGCACTACCGAGCGGCGTACTCGAGCTGCATGCGCGCGCGCGGCTATACGGCAGGATGATCCCCTCCACGCGCCTCGCATGGGCATGAGGAGGTTGTCATGAGGCTCATGACCAGCGTGCTGGCCTGCGCAGTGCTCGCCGTCTCGGCGCTGTCCGCCTTCGCAGCGGACGATTCGAAGGTGAAGGCCGCGACTCGGCAGGTCGAGACCGGCGCGAAGAAGATCGGCGACGGCAAGATCGGCGAGGGCGTCGAGCAAACGGCCAAGGGTATCGGCAACTCTGTCGTCGAGGGAGCGAAGTACAGCGGGGAAAAGATCAAGGAGGGCGGAAAGGCTGCCGAGCCGAAGGCCAAGAGCGCCTGGGAAAGCGTACGTGACGGCGCCGTGGACTTCGGCCACAGCGTGAGGAACTTCTTCTCGAGCGTTTTTGGGACCTAGCGGTACAGTAGATAGGGAGCGCGGCGCCGCTTCCAGCGCTCGAGATCGCGCTGCCACGCACGCTCGATCGCTGCAAGCGGCGTCCCATCTTCGATCGCCCGTCGAATCGTGTCGGTCCCACACAGGATGTCGATCGGCAGGCGCCGCGTCTCGAACTCGTAGGGCGGCCGGCGCCACGCGAAGCCTCGCGGCGCCAGTCGGCGCGCGATCGCGACCTCGGCTAGCCCCGTCAGGAACGGCTTGAAGCGCGTCGCGTCGGTCACGTGAACCTGAACGCCTTCGCAAAGTCGTCCCGCCCACTTCTGAAACGTCGGCAGAAAGCGTGCGGGACGGAAACGCACGCCGGGTAGCCGCTCGCGTTCGAGCGCGGCCGCGTACTGGCGCGCCTCGAGGTAGGGCGCCCCGATCCACTCGAAAGGCCGCGTCGTGCCACGGCCCTCCGACAGATTCGTGCCCTCGATGAGACAGCCGCCCGAATAGACGCGCGCGGTGTCCGGCGTCGGCATGTTGGGCGAAGGCGGCACCCACGGAAGCCCGGTGTCCTCCCAGAGCATCGCGCGGCGCCAGCCCCTCATCGGCACGACGGTGAGCCTACAGCCGATGGCATGCTGCTCGTTGAGATAGCCGGCCAGCTCTCCGATCGTCATGCCGTGGCGGACGGCCAGAGGATAGAGGCCGACGAAGGACGCGAAGGCGGGGTCCGCCACGTTGCCCTCGACGAGCACGCCGCCGAGCGGGTTGGGCCGGTCGAGCACGACGACCCGCATCCCGATGCGCGCGCACGCGCGCATGGCGAGCGCCATGGTCCAGACGAACGTGTAGTAACGGGAGCCGACATCCTGAAGATCCACGACGAGCGCGTCGACTCCCCGCAGCATGGCGGCCGTGGGCTCGCGGCGCGCCCCGTAGAGACTCCACACCGGCAGGGCCGTGGCCGGATCGCGGGCGCCGGCGACTCGGACGTGATCCTGGGGTGCGCCCCACAGCCCGTGCTCTGGCGCCAGGAGCGCCAGGAGTTTCACCGCTCGAAGATCGCCCAGGAGGGCGGTCGCGTGCTCGTAGCGCCGGTCGATCGACGCCTGATGCGCGAGCAACGCAATCCGCTGGCGGCGCAGGAGCGCCGGCCACCGGCGGATGAGCACGTCGAGACCTGATTCGACGCGAGGCATTCGGTCCGATAGTAGTAGCATGCGGGCGTGCCGGCCTCGCGAATCCGCTATGCGCGCCTCCCCACCGAGCGCTCGAACCCGAGAAGCCGCGCCCTCGACCGCATGACGCCGCGAGAGATCGCGGCGCTGATGAACCGCGAGGACCGCCGCGCGGTGCTCGCTGTGGGGCGCGCGCAGCCCCAGATCGCCGCCGCGGTGGAAATGATCGTCGCCGCCCTCCGTGACGGCGGCCGCCTGGTCTTCGTCGGGGCCGGCACGAGTGGGCGCCTCGGCGTGCTCGAGGCGGCCGAGTGTCCTCCGACGTTCGGCACGCCGGGTCGGCTCGTGCAGGCGATCATCGCGGGTGGGCGCGGCGCCGTGTTCCGCTCGCGTGAGGGCGCCGAGGACGACGTTGCCGCCGCCCGGCGCGCCGTGCGCGCACGGGTCCGCCGAGGCGACGTCGTCGTGGGGATCTCCGCCAGTGGCGTGACGCCGTTCGTGAGCGCGGCGCTCACGGCGGCGAGGAGGCGGGGCGCAAAAACCGTGCTCGTCGCCTGTAACGCCGAAGGTGCTTTCCGCCAGCGGCGGACGACCCATGTCCGGGTTGTGCCTGCCACCGGAGCCGAGGTGCTGGCGGGCTCGACCCGCCTCAAGGCTGGCACCGCCACCAAGCTCGTCCTGAACACTCTGACGACCGCGAGTATGACGGGGCTCGGCCGAGTTTACGGCAACCGGATGGTCGACCTCCAGCCGCGCTCGGCCAAGCTCCGCGAACGGGCGCTGCGGCTCGTCGCCGACCTAGCCGGAGTCTCGCGCAGCCGGGCCCGGGCGACGCTCAAGGCGTCGCGTGGCCGGGTGCGCGTGGCGATCGTGATGGCGCGGAGCGGGCTGAACGCGACGGAGGCGTCTCGTGCTCTCGGGGATGCGGGCGGATCGCTACGGGTGGCGCTTCAGAAGTTTCGACGGAAGTAGCGGGCGCGAATCCGGACAGGCTCGAGCTTGAGCGCGAAGAGCAGCCAGCCGAAGGGGAGGACGATCGCGGCGACGGTAAGCCAGAAGGTGCTGCTCCTCCAGAACTCGCTCTCTCTTATCCTGTCCATTATGCTGTCCATGCTCTTCGTCTACGCAACGCGGGTGCCATCCGATGATAGGCCTATAAGTAACGGAAATAATTGACGTAAAAGAAGTCTAAAACGAGAATATTCCGGAAGAAAGTGGCAATTCTTTTATCAGAGGGTTGGAGTTTTTCTTCCCTGTCTGCGTGGAGATCCGCGTGGTCCTCGAAGACGACGGCGCGGGCCGCGATGCCTGAGCAAATGCGGCGAGGCGGCCGGACTGCTTCAGCACCGCGCCGTCCAGACTCAGATTGCCGAACAGGCTCACGGTGCCGCCCGCCCCGGCCGGCGGCATCACGAGAGGACGGATAAGCGGCAGCAGCTCCTTTTCGACAGCTCATCGAATCGCGTGAGGGGCAACGACATCCCGACGCGACCGGCGATCGCGACGGGTGAATGATCGCGTTTGGTCGAGCCGCGATGCACGAATCCCTCGAGCTCACTCCGCCCGAACCAGTTGCGGCTTCTGAGCTGGTGTGCTGTCATGTGTACTTCCGGGGCACCGACCATAGATCGAGGGGGACTGCATGCGGCTCGACGGCAAGGTCGCGGTCGTGACGGGCGGAGGCAGCGGTATCGGCCGCGGCATCGTGCTGGCGATGGCGCGCGAGGGCGCCGACGTCGCTATCCCCGACATCCAGGTGCTGAACGCGGAGAAGGTTGCCGGTGAGGTCAAGGGACTCGGCCGCAAGGTCCTGGCCATGAAGACCGACGTCACCAGCGCCGCCGACGTCAAGACGATGGTCGACCGCACGCGCGAGACGTTCGGCAAGATCGACATTCTCGTCAACAACGCGGGCGCCGCGGGACCTCCGGGCATGCCGTTCACGAACAACACCGAGGACGACTGGGACCGCACCTTCACGGTCAACACGAAGTCGGTCTTCCTGACCTGCAAGGCGATTACCCCGTATTTCATCGAGCGGAAGGCGGGCCGCATCGTCAACATCGCCTCGATCGCGGGACCCATCTCGGCGACGACGATGCCGCCCTACAGCGTGGCCAAGATGGGCGTGATCACGCTCACGCGTATCATCGCCAAGGAGCTGGCGCCGCACGGGATCACCGTGAACGCGATCTGTCCGGGCGTGCTCTGGACGGACTTCTGGCAGAAGCTCGCCGCCCACCTGGCCGAGACGAACCCCGCCTTCAAGGGCATGACGGCGCGCCAGGTGTTCGACAAGCGCGTCGGTGACATCACGCCGATGAAGCGGGAGCAGACCCCGGAGGACATCGGCTGGGCCGCCGTCTTTCTCGCCTCCGAGGAGGCGCGCAACATCACCGGTCAGGCGCTGAACGTCGACGGCGGCGTCGTGATGCAGTAATGCGACGCGCGTCCGCGGGGGAGTCGAGAGGGGGGCGGAGCCCCCTTCTCCCATAAAATGGACTTCGATTTCACCGACCGCGAAGAGGCATTCCGCAAGGAGGTCCGCGGTTGGCTCGAGGCCAACCTGCCGGATGACCTGCGCGGCCGCGCGTTCGCATCCTCGCGGGCCGACCGCGAGGAGGTCCGGAAGCTCCGCGCGTGGCAGAAACGAATGTACGAGACGGGCTATGTCGGGCTCGACTGGCCGCGCGAGTTCGGCGGGCGGGGTGCGACGATCGTCGAAATGGTCATCCTCTACCAGGAGATGGCGCGTGCCGAGTCGCCGCAGCTCGTCAACCGCGGCGGTGTGTCGATGCTCGGCCCCACGCTCATGAAGCACGGGACCGCGGCGCAGCAGGCGCGGTTCCTGACGAGAATCCTGACGGCCGACGAGCTCTGGTGCCAGGGATTCTCGGAGCCCAACGCGGGCTCGGACCTGGCGAATCTCCAGACGCGAGCCGTGCGGGAGGGCGATCACTTCGTCGTGAACGGCCAGAAGGTCTGGACGAGCATGGCCCACGTCGCCGACTGGTGCTTCCTGCTCGTCCGCACCGACCCGGCGGCCGCGAAGCACAAGGGGATCAGCTTCCTGCTCGTCGACATGAGGACGCCCGGGATCATGGTGCGGCCGCTCCGGCAGCTCACCGGCGAGGCAGAGTTCAACGAGGTCTTTTTCGACAACGTGCGAGTGCCGGCCGAGAACCTGGTCGGCAAGCTCAACGAGGGATGGTCCGTCGCCATCACGACGCTCGCCTACGAGCGCGACATCCTGACGTTCATCCGCCACATCTCCCTGCGCAACGCGCTCCACCGGCTGGTGCGCCTGGTGCAGCAGCAGAACAAGGGCACCGACCCGATCATCCGGCAGAAGCTGGCTGCCCTCTGGATCGGCGAGCAAGCGCTCCAGCTCAACGGCTACCGGAGCCTCACCAATATCCTGCGCGGCGGCGCGCCGGGGCCCGAGGGCTCCACCTCGAAGCTCTTCTGGAGCCAGATCGACCAGGAGCTGGCGCACGTCGCCACCGAGGTCATCGGCCCCTACGCGCAGATCGCCCACGGCTCGTCGTGGGCGCCGGACGGGGGCCAGTGGGAGTTCTACGAGCTGCTCGCGCAGGCGAGCGGAATCCGCGCCGGCACCTCGGAGATCCTCCGCAACATCCTCGCCGAGCGCGTGCTCGGCCTGCCCAAAGACTAGCGCCGTCGGAGCCTGCGCCGTCCATGAGGAGCTTGACCCATGAGTGACCTGCTCTACGAGGTGAAGGACAAAGTCGCGACGATTACCCTGAACCGGCCTGACAAGCTGAACGCGTTCACGCGCGACATGATCGACGCGTGGGCGAAGGCGCTCACCGCGGCCCAGCAGGACGACAGCGTCAACGTCGTCGTCGTCACGGGCACCGGGCGCGCGTTCTGCTCGGGCGGGGACGTGGGCCGCATGCGGGAGGGAGAGCCGAGCGCGCTCGACGGCAAGAACAGCCTCTGGGAGGGCGTCCACCGGGTACCGAAGACGCTCGAGACGGTGGACAAGCCGGTCATCGCCATGGTCAACGGACTCGCCGTCGGCGCCGGCATGGGCATGTGCGTCATGTGCGACATGCGCGTGGCCGCCGAGTCGGCCCGCTTCTCCACGGGCTACGTCCGCGTCGGCCTCGTGCCGGGCGACGGCGACACGTATTTCCTGCCGCGCCTGGTCGGCGCCGCCAAGGCGCTCGAGCTCTTGTGGACCGCGGACTTCATCGAGGCGCCGGAGGCCCACCGGCTCGGCATCGTGCAGCGCGTCGTGCCGGACGCGCAGCTGAAGGATGCCACCTACGCGCTGGCGCGCCAGATCGCCGACGGTCCCCAGATCCCGATCCGGATGATCAAGCGGCTCGTCTACCAGAGCCTTCGGCTCGACCTCCGGACGCACCTCGACCTCGTCTCCTCGCACATGTCGATCGTGCGCCAGACCGCTGACCACGCCGAGGGAGTCGCGGCGTTCAAGGAGAAGCGTCCGCCGAAGTTCCAGGGCCGCTGACGGTCGCGGCTACGTCAGGACCATCTGGGTCTGGATCGTCTGCGCGAGCAGCCGACCCGCGGCGTCGGTCACGCGCGTCTGCCACACCATCGTGGTCCGGCCGCGGTGGAGCGGCGTCGCCTCGGCGCGGACCACGCCCTCGCGTCCGGCGGCGAAGAAATTGGTCTTGGACTCGATCGTCGTTGTGGAGGCGCCGGGCGGCAGGTTGAGGAACGTCGCGGTCGCTCCGACCGTGTCGGCGAACGCCATGATCGTACCTCCGTGGAGCGCGCCGCCGAGCGTTCGCAGATCGTCCCGGATCGTGAGCTCGGCCACGAGGCGATCCCTGGAGGTCTCGGTGTAGCGCATACCGAGGAGGCCGGGCAGGTACGCGCGTTGACGCTCGGTCAGCTCGGCTGGATCAACCGTCACGAAGGCCTCCTTCGGGTTCGCGAGATGGAAGGACGTGAGGTCCTCGTCCACCGAGGTGGCGTCAGCAGGGCTGGACCGAGGCCTTGTGGCGCTGGGCGAGCGCCTGATAGCCCTCGGGGATCTCGGTCTCGGGCGTCACGAGCGCTCCCGCAGCCACCATCGCCCGGGCGCCGATGCGCGCGCCGTCGAGCACGGTCGCGCCGTTGCCGATCAGGCATTCCTCGCCGAGA
>JAHFDK010000116.1:11990-13625 GCA_023249095.1 Candidatus Rokuibacteriota bacterium
GCCCTCGGGGATCTCGGTCTCGGGCGTCACGAGCGCTCCCGCAGCCACCATCGCCCGGGCGCCGATGCGCGCGCCGTCGAGCACGGTCGCGCCGTTGCCGATCAGGCATTCCTCGCCGAGAGACGCCGCGTGAATCGTGCAATTGTGGCCGACCGTCGAGCCGGCTCCGATCTCGGTCCCCGCGCGCGGCGTGACGTGCACGACCGCGCAGTCCTGCACGTTGGCGCCGCGGCGGACGACGATCGGGTTGAAGTCCCCACGGAGGACGGCGTTGTACCAGACGGAGGCGCGCGCCTCGATGGTCACGTCGCCGACGATCACGGCGGTCGGCGCGATGAACGCGGTCGGATCGACGTTCGGACGCTTGCCCTCGAAGCTGAACAGTGGCATGGGCTGGACCCCCGCAGTATCCTCGAAGTGCTCACATCTTACTCGAACGCGCCCGCACCAGGAGGAGCGAATGCCGATCCCGAAGATCGCGGCCGTTGCCACCGCGACTCCGCCGCAGCGGTTCACGCAGGCGCAACTGCTCTTGCTCGCGGGTTATCACGACGAGGAGCGGCGAGGGTTCTTCCGGCGAAGCGACATCGAGGGCCGCCATCTCTGGATCGATCCGGCGACCTTTCGGCCGGACGAATCGGTCGACGAGCTGAACGAGCGCTTCCGCGGCGGCGCGCTGGAGCTCAGCGAATCGGCGGCGCGGCGCGCGCTCGCGGGGGCGGGCTGGGACGCGCGCGACGTGGACTTCCTCACGACGACGACGTGCACGGGGCGTCTCACGCCGAGCCTCGACGCTCACCTCATCGCCAGGCTCGGCTGTCGCTGCGACATCCAGCGAGTCCACGTGGGTGACACCGGGTGCGCGTCGGCGATGGTGGCGCTCCAGCAGGCGTCGAACTACGTCACCGCGTCTCCCGGGCGTCGGGCGCTCGTCGTCGCCGTCGAGATCTGCTCGGCGGCTTACTTTCTGGACGACCGGCTCGAGAGCGCGGTGGCGCACGCGATCTTCGCCGACGGCGCCGGAGCGGTCGCGGTCGCGGCCGACGGCGCGGGCCCCTCGATCGTCGCTCACCGCACCCTCTTCCGCTCCGAGCACCTCGGCGCGATGGGATTCGAGTATCCGGGCGGGCGGCCGCGCGTGATCCTCTCGAAGGACGTCCGTCGTATCGGCGCCACCATGATGGGCGAGATGGCCGAGATCCTGATGGCGACGCAGGGGCTCAAGCGCGAGGACATCCGCCACTGGGTCCTGCACTCCGCGGGACGGCGGGTGATCGACCGCGCCCGAGCGCTGCTGGACCTGAGCGAGGAGCAGGTCGGCCACTCGCGCTCGGTGCTGCGCCGCTACGGCAACATGTCGTCGGCGACGATCCTCTTCGTGCTGGACGAGACGCTGCGCGCCGAAGCGCCCATCTCCGGCGACTGGGCGCTGATGATCGCCCTCGGTCCCGGCTTCGCCGCCGAAGGCGCCCTCCTCCGATGGTAACCACCGTGTCGGAGCCACAAGTGCCTCCGGCGCCCCGGGCCAGAGCGGGCGTGTCGGAGCCACGAGTGCCTTTCTCAGGCCACCCTCGGTCCAAGCCGTGCTCAAGGCACTCGCTACAATGAAACGCGTCGAGGGCGCGCTGGAAGTGC
>JAHFDK010000116.1:13725-16877 GCA_023249095.1 Candidatus Rokuibacteriota bacterium
GGCGCCCCGGGCCAGAGCGGGCGTGTCGGAGCCACGAGTGCCTTTCTCAGGCCACCCTCGGTCCAAGCCGTGCTCAAGGCACTCGCTACAATGAAACGCGTCGAGGGCGCGCTGGAAGTGCTCGACGGTCCGGTCGGCGCGGCGGAGCTCGCGGCCACGCTCGCGGACGTCGACCGTCTCAACACGTGGTTCGGTGGCTACGCCCTGACCCTGCGCCGGATCCGTCACCTGGCCGCGGCGGTCCCCCGGGAGCGCGCGCTGCGCGTGGTGGACGTCGGCGGCGGCTCGGCGGCGTTCGCGGTGCGCCTCGTGCGGTGGGGACGCCGGACCGGCCGCGCCGTCCGCGTCGTGGTCGTCGAGCGTGACCGGACGACGCTCGCGCTCGCGCGGCAGGTCGCCGCGGCGTACCCCGAGGTGCTACTGATCCAGGGCGACGCGGTCGCGCTGCCATGCCGCGAACGCGCCGCCGACATCGTGACGAGCAGCCTCACGCTCCATCACCTCGAGCCCGAGCAAGCCGTGGAGAGTCTCCGCGAGATGGCGGCGGCCGCCGCCATCGCCGTCGTCGTGAACGATCTCCTGCGCCGTCGTCTCTCGCTCGGCCTGGTCTGGCTCGCCACCCGTCTCTGCCGGTGTCATCCGATTTCGCGTCACGACGGGCCGCTCTCCGTGCGGAGGTCCTACTCGAGTGCCGAGCTGCGGGCGCTCGCCGAGAAGGCGGGCGCGCGGCGGCTGACGATTCACGAGTATCGCGTCCTGGGTCGCATGCTGGCGGTCCTGTCGTGACGACGGACGTCATCATCGTCGGCGCCGGGCCGGCGGGGGCGGCCACGGCCATCCTCCTCGCCGAGCACGGCCTCTCGGTTCGCCTCGTCGATCGCGCGCGGTTTCCACGCCCGAAAATCTGCGGCGAGTATCTGAGCCCCGAGGCGCCCCGGCTGCTGGACCGCCTGGGCGCGCTCAAGGCGGTCGACGCCGTCGCGAGCCCGCTGACCGGTATGCGAATCACCGCGCCCGATGGCACGACGCTCGTCGGAACGTACCGGCCGATCGGCGCCTGGCGCCCCTATCGAGAGCACGCGATGGCGCTTCCGCGCGAGACGCTCGATGCGATCCTCGTGGACCGCGTGCGCTCGCTCCCCGTCGATTTCAGCGAGCAGGTGCGTGTCACCGACGTGATCGTCTCGGGCGGCCGGGTGCTCGGCGTCGAGGCGGTCGACGGCGACCACCGTCGTCTGACGATCCGCGCACCGCTCACGATCGCCGCCGACGGCCGCGCTTCGGTCATCGCCCGGCGTCTGGGTCTCCGGCGGCCGCATCGCCTCCAGCGGATGGCGTTGGTCACGTACGTCGAGGACATCGGGGATGCGGGGCGCTTCGGCGAGATCTTCGTCGATCCACCGGACTACGCGATCCTCAACCCCGTCGCGCCGGGACGCGCGAACCTCAGCGTGGTCGTGCCGATGGCCCACGCGGCGCCGTGGAGCGGGCGCCTCGACGCCTTCTTCGACGCGCGCGTGAGGCAGCTCCGGCACCTGGCCCGGCGGGTCGCCGGCGGACGGCGGGTCGCCGCGATCCGGGCGATGGGTCCGCTCGCGTACCGGGTGGACGCGCCGCGCACCGGCGGCGTTCTCCTGGTGGGCGATGCTGCGGGCTTCTTCGACCCGTTCACGGGCGAGGGGATCTTCAACGGCCTCCGAAGCGCGGAGCTGGCCGCGGAGACCGCTGTGCGAGCACTCGGCCGGGGCGACGTCTCGGCGCAGACACTCGCAGGCTACGAGCGAGCCCGGCGTCTGGCTTTCGCGGACAAGGAGCGCGTGACGCGTGCCCTCCAGGTCGTGATCGCCCACCGTCCTCTCGCCAACCTGACGGCGCGGCTCCTCGCGCGGCGCCAGCGCCTGCTCGATCTCCTGCTCGGAGTCCTCGGCGACTTCGTGCCGCCCCGCGCGCTCGTGACGGACGTCTTCGCGCGCTGAGACGCCTGGCCAACCCCCGTCCGGACGGAGGAGAGACTCGATGAGTCCCAGCGACAACCTTCCGCGCCGTTTCGCTCGGATCTACACCGCGGCGATCACCGACGTCATGGACGAGCTGGGGCTCAGGCGCCAGACGTTGCCGTCGGCGATCCAGCCGCTCGCCGGCGGCATGCGGGCGGCCGGCTACGCCTTCACGGCACGCGGGCGGCCGCACAGCGGGTCACCCCGCGAGCGCGATCAAACGCTGAAGCGCTTTCTCGCGATGCTGGGCGCGGCGCCGACCGACTCCGTCCTGGTGCTCGCCGCTCACGACAACGTCGCGGCGCACTTCGGCGAGCTCAGCGCGGAATGGTTCCGCGCCCGCAAGGTGCGCGGCGCGGTGATCGACGGCGCGACCCGCGACACCGCGTCGATCGTGCGCATGGGGTTCCCGACCTTCGTGCGCTACCGAACCCCCCAGGACTCGGTGCCGCGCTGGCGGGTGGCGGACTGGGGTCAGCCGGTGACGATCGGCGGCGTGCGGGTGAGCCTCGGTGACCTCGTCGTGGGCGATCTCGACGGCGTCGTCGTCATCCCGCGCCGCGTTGCCCACGAGGTGCTCGGGCGCTGCGAGAAGCTGGTCGGGACGGAGAACAGAGTGCGCGCGGCGGTTCGCCGGGGCATGACGCCGCTGGCCGCCTACCAGAAGTTCGGGAGTTTCTAGTCGGCGACCGACACGCCCCCAACTCCCGAGCTGACTCCGACGGCGCTCCGCTGGTGCGTGACGTGGCGTTCGGCTAGACTGCCCCGCAGCCGTCCTCACCCGAGGTGCCCATGCGGCTGATCGAGCTCGCGGTCATTCTCACGCTCAGCCTCCTTCTGGCGCCGCTCGCCGCCACCGCACAGCCGGGGGGAAAGACACCGCCCACGTCGCCGCCGGCTACGTCGACAGGATCCTCAAAGGCGCCAAGCCCGCTGATCTGCCCGTCCAGCCACCGACCACGTTCCAGCAGGCCATCAACCTCAAGACGGTGAAGGCGCTCGGGCTGACGGTCCCGCAGTCGGTGTTGCCGCGCGCGGATCAGGTGATCGCGTGTCCAGAGAAAGGCAGGTGCGACTAGCGGGTGCCAGTCCCGCCGGGGCACGAGCCAGACGCCCCGTAGCTTGGATAGCAGGGTGGAGGGAAACCGAGACTCT
>JAHFDK010000117.1 GCA_023249095.1 Candidatus Rokuibacteriota bacterium
TGGCGAGCAGGACGATCAGCGAGCCGATGAGAACCGCGTAGTCAGGCCAGGTGAGCACGATCCATTCTAGCGGGACGGGCCTTCGACTCTCGAAGACTGTGACGGCGCCGGGTGGGGGCAAAACGCCCCCACCCGGCGGTGTTGTGAACGGTGTCTCGTCTCACGCCCGGTCCGAGAACCGCGAGGCTTCGAGTCGCTTGGCCAGGTGGGAGCGTTTCGCCTCCGCCCGGCGCCGCCACAGTCGCTAGAGCTTCTTGCCTCCGCGCTCGGCCAGGGTGGCCTCGACGCTCTTCTTGCGCATGCGCTCGAGGAGCGCCGCGTAGGATTCTGCCTGGATGATTCGGTCGAACTGGCTGCGATAGGTCGAGACGAAGCTCACGCCGTCGATCTGCAGATCGTAGACGCGCCACCGACCGTCCCGAAGGTGGAGCCGGTAATCGAGCGCGATCTCGCTGCGACGATCCGTGACGATCTTCGACCGTACCGTGGCGTAGCTCGCGTCGACCGCTTCCCCGAAGTACGCGATGTTCTCGCCCGCGTACGCCTCGACCCGGGTGACGTAGGAGCGCTCGAGCAGGTCGGTGAAGAGCGCCACGAACTCGGCCCGCTCATCGGCAGAGCGTGCGGCCCAGTGGCGGGAGAGCGTACGCCGCGTCACTTCCTCGAAATCGAAGAGCTCTCGCGCGAGCCTCCGAATCTCGGTACGCCGATCCGACGCTTGCCGTGCCGTCGACTCGGTTTTCACAGTATCGCCGTCTTGCAGCAGCGTGACCACGCGGCCGACCGTCGACTCCACGGTCTCTCGCGGGCCCATCGCGGGCGCCGCGACCGCTCCGGCCACCATGATCCAGGCTGCGAGTGTCTTGCCCATTACCAGATCCTCCGGCCCCTATTTCAGCATCAGCTGTGCCAGGGCCTGAATAAGCGGAAAGCGCGTCATTTCAGAACCCTTCGGATCACTGCCCGGAGCCTCATAATGGACAAAGTGGCAATCCCTTCCACGGTTCGACACGACGCTCGGCGGAAGCCGGTGTGCGTCGGCGCCGACGTCGGCGGAACGTGGGTCCGCATCGCCGTCTGGACCGGCACGCGCCGCGTCCCGACGGTCGTGGTTCCCGCCGACCGAGATTTGAAGAAGCTCGCGTCGGTATTGCACCTCGTGTGGCGGCGTCGCCGGTGGAGCCGCCGGCGCGTCGCGTCGCTTGTCGTGGCCTCGCGCGGACTCTGGACCGTCCGCGAGCGACAAGCACTCGCGCGCCGGCTGCGAGCGCTCGCGGGCCGCGTGCGCGTCATCTCCGACGCGCAAGCCGCGCTGCTGGGCGCGCTCGGACAGCGGCCGGGCGTGCTTCTGCTGTCGGGCACCGGATCGATCATCGTTGGTTGGGACGCGCGGAGCCGCTGGGCGCGCGCCGGGGGTCTCGGACCGCTCGTCGGCGACGAGGGCTCCGGCTTCTGGCTCGGCCGCGAGTGGCTCAGGGAGGCGGTCCGCGATGGACGCCTCCTGTCCACGCTCCGGGCTGTCCACGCGCCGGACCCGGTCAAGACAATTGCCGCCCTGGCGCCGCGCGTGCTCGCGCGCGCTCGCCGTGGCGACCGGCGCGCACGGCGAATCGTGGCGGAAGGCCAGCGCCATCTCGCGGCACGCGCCCTCGAGGTCGCGCGGACGCTGAAGCTCCCGCAGCCGGTGGATGCAAGCTGGGCCGGAAGCGTGCTCGACGATCCGTGGTTCCGCGCCGGGACGATGCGCGCCGTCGCCCGCGCCGGGCTCCGGGCGCGCTGGCACCGGCCCGCCGAGGAGCCCGTCGTCGCCGCGGCACGGCTCGCCGCGACGCGGGCGCGCGCGTGACGCCCCGCCGGCTCGTGATCACCGTGTGCCCGCGTGAGCCGGGCAGCGTGGCGTTGCCGATCGCGCGTGGCGGACGGTCCGTCAGGCTGAACGCGGCGGCGATCGGGCACCATCTGCGGGAGCTCGTCGCCGAGCGGGGGCTCGACGAGCGCGTGCGGCTGCGCGAGGGGTGCGCCGGCGGTTGCTCGGCGCCGGGCCCCAATGTCTCGGTCGAGATCTTTCCAATGACGCGCCCCGGCGAGCGGGAGGACCACGTCGCCGTCGACTGGAAAACCTACGTCTACTCACTGGCGTCCCTCGATTGCCTGGCCGCCGTCATCGAGGAGAACCTTGGGTCGAGCCGGGGGCGGACCCGGCGCTGAGCCGGCTCAGAGCCAGCCGGAGCGCTTGAAGCGGTAGTAGAGAAACCCGCAGGCCCCGAACATGATGGCCATCACCACCGGGTAGCCAAAAGGCCACTCGAGCTCGGGCATGAATTTGAAGTTCATGCCGTAGACTCCCGCGATCATCGTCGGCACTGCGATGATCGCCGCCCAACCCGCCAGCCGCTTCATGTCCTCGTTCTGGGAGACCGAGATCAGCGAGAGGTTCGCCTCCAGCGCGGTCGTCAGGAGCTCCCGCAGCGTGTCGATCATCTCGTTGATCCGGATCGCGTGGTCGTAGACGTCGCGGAAGTAGACGCGGGCGTCCTCGGGAACCACCGCGACGTCGGCGCGCACGAGCCGGTTGCACATATCGACCAGCGGGACGACCGCTCGCTTCACCTCGAGGAGGTCGCGCTTGAGCCCGTAGATGCGCTCGGTGGTCTCCCGGGTGAGGGTCTGTCTGAAGATGTTGTCCTCGAGCGCCTCCAGCTTGCCTTCGAACGCGTCGACGACCGGGAAGTACTGGTCCACGATGAAGTCCATGAGCGAGTACAGGACGAAGCCGGGTCCCTTGGCCAGGAGCTCCGGGTTCGCCTCGCAGCGCGAGCGCACCTCGACATAGGGCAGCGAGGGCCCGTGCCGGACCGAGACGACGTAGTTCGACCCGACGAAGAGGTGCGTCTCCCCGAAATCGATCCCGCCGGTGGTGGAATCGAGGTGGGCGGTGCGCAGGACGACGAAGAGCGAATCGCCGTAGCGCTCGAGCTTCGGCCGCTGGTGGGCGCGGGCCGCGTCCTCGACGGCGAGGTCGTGGAGCGCGAACTCCTGCTGGACCTCTGCGAGCACTGCGTCGTCCGGCTCGTGGAGTCCGATCCAGACGAACCGGCCCGGCTGCTTCAGGATCTCGCTGATATCGGGGATCGCTACCTCCCCGATCCGGAGGCCGCCCGCGTACGCCACGCTGTTCACCACGCCGTTCATGCCCGGCCCTCCCGGGCCAGCGTAGCGCGTCCGCCGAGCAAGCGGTACGCCAGCGGCCCCGTGAGCGCCGCCGCCACGCCGGCGACCGTGTTGCCCCATCCCGCGGTCACCATCGCGCCGAGGGCGAAGAGCGCGGGGCACACGACGACGACGGCCGCGCCCGCCGGGCCGCCGGGCACCCGCCACGGGCGGTTCATCGCCGGCTCGGTCGCCCGCAACCTCACGAATGCCGCCAGCTCGATCAGCAGCGTGATCGAGTAGAGCCAGATGTTCAGGACGATCAGCTCCTTGAACGAGAAGACGGCGAAGGCCGCGTAGCACGCCGCCGAGACGATGATCGCAGCCCAGGGTGTCCCGAACCGCGGATTTACTAAGGCGAGCCACGCGGGCAGCGCCCGCTCGCGGGCCAGGATGTACGGCAGACGCGAGTTGGTCAGCACGAGCGACATGAAGAGTCCCGCGCTGCTCACGACAGCGCCGAGAGCGACGGCGTGACCGAGCCAGTCGCCACCGACCGATCGCGCGATGTCGGGGAGGGCGCCCGTCGTCCACAAGCTCCACTCGACGGTGCCGCCCGCCAGCGCGGCGCCGACCGGCAGGACGTACGCCAGGCCGATCACGGGCAGCGCCAGGAAGAGCGCGGCGCGGAAGGTCCGCTCGGGCGCGCGCGTCTCGCCGAGCACGGTCGCGGGCGTGTCCCATCCCGAGTAATTCCACATCACGACGGCGAGGCCCACGCCGAGCCCCGCGCCGAGGGTCCGGCCCTCGAGAGCGAACGGCGTCCACGGTGCCCCGCGCGCTGCCGCGACCCCGGCGATCGTGAGAGCGGCGATCGGCAGGAGCGCCGCGAGCGCGAGCACGACGGCGGCGCGTCCCGTGGGTCGGACACCGGCGAGGTTCAGACCCGTGAGCAGCACGATGAAGGCGAAGGCCAGGAGCCAACGCTCCGTCGACGTCATGCCCGGCCACCAGAATTTGACGTATTCCACGAACAGCGCGGGATAGACGGCAACGTCCACGAAGCTGTCGAGCCAGCTCCACCAGCCGACTTGAAACGCCCAGTAGGGCCCGAAGGCGCGGCGCGTCCACGTCACGTAGCCGCCTTCGTCCGGCATGGCCGCGGCGAGCTCGGCCATCACGAGCGCGACGGGCAGGCTCCAGAACACCGGGGTCAGCACCAGCAGGAGCAGCGCCAGTCCCGGGCCGAAGGAGGCAACCGTGTCCTCGACGCCGTAGGGCCCGCCGCTCACGTTGAAGAAGACGACCGCCGCCAGCGACAGGACGCCCAGCTCGCGCTTGAGCCCTGCGGTCAGCTCACGTCCCCTGGGCGGCGACGATGAGCCGCGGAAGCTCGGTCACCCACTCGTCGATCGGGCGGTTGGCGTCCACCATGATCTCGAGCTTTCCGCTCGGCAGGCGGCGGACACGCCCGGGCGCGGCGGGGCCGAGCGGGATCACCAGCGACTCCCGGTGAATGCCGAGCGCGTCGGTCACCGCGAAGATCGCGTCGATCTCTTTCATCGTCACGACCTCAAGCATCGACGCCCACCTCGACGGCGCGCTCCGTGATCGGCCGCCATGTCTCGAGCATCCGCATGCCGGGTCCTCCTCTCGCTCCGATCGAACGCCCTGCTAGACTAATGGACCGACTGCGCGAAGGCGAGCTTGAAACACGTGAAGGAAGGAGATCGCATGCCCCCTTTTGACGACGCGCTTCTCGCCGGTCTCACCGTGCTCGATTTCACGCGCGTGCTGGCCGGCCCCTACTGCACGCGCCTGCTCGCCGACCTGGGCGCGCGTGTGATCAAGGTGGAACGCCCAGGCGAAGGAGACGACACGCGGCGGGGCCACGTCCAGATCGAGGAGGGGCGCACCGACCAGGCCACGTACTTTATCCGGATCAACGCCGGCAAGTCGAGCCTCGCGCTCGACCTCGCGCATCCCAAGGCGCGCGAGGTCGTGCTGGATCTCGCGCACGCCGCCGACGTCGTGGTCGAGAACTTCCTGCCGGGAGTCGTCGCGAAGCTCGGCTGCGACTACGCCACGCTCACGGCCGTCCGGCCCGATCTCGTCTACTGCTCGATCTCCGGCTTCGGCCAGACCGGGCCTCTGAGCCTGCAGCCCGCGTTCCACCACATCATCAACGCCATGTCGGGTGTGATGCATCTCGAGCAGCAGGACGACCCGGCGCCACGGCCTGGATATCTCCAGGCGGCCGACGTGCTGGCGGGCACGCACGCGTTCGGCGCCATCCTGGCCGCGCTCTGGCGGCGAACGCGGACGGGCAAGGGCGGGCACCTCGACGTCTCGATGCTCGAGTGCCTCGTCGCCGCCGAGGACATCAACTACGGCGGCATGCTGAACGCGGGCGCGGAGTATCCCGGCCCGCGCCCCGGCATGGTCGTCCACGGGATCGGCGGCCGCCACGTGGCGATGCAGACGGTCGGGGCGCCGCAGCTCTGGGCGCGGCTCGTGGCGATGATGGACCGGCCCGAGCTGGCGGCGGACCCGCGCTTCGCCACGCCGACGGCACGCCGGGAGCACTGGGCTGAGCTGCACCCGATCATTTGCGAGTGGCTCGACCGGTTCAAGACGGTCGAGGAGGCGGTGGCGGCGCTCACGGCGGCGCGGGTTCCCGCCGCCGCCGTGCTCTCGCCCGCCGAGGTTGTCGCTCACCCGCACCTGGCCGAGCGTCAGGCGTTCCCCCTCATCGACCACCCCGGGCGCGGCGCCGTGCGGATCACGGCCGTGCCCTTTCACGTCGACCATCGGCCCGTGGCGCCGCGCGGGGCGGCGCCGTACCGCGTCGGCGAGCACACGCGCGCGGTCCTCGGCGAGGTGCTGGGTTACTCCCGGGAGCGGATCGAGGAGCTACGCCGGCTCGGGACGATCGAGACGGTCTGACGCCGGCGACTGGCTGCCGAGGGCTTGCTCGGCGGCGGCCTCGCCCGATCTCACGCAGTCGGCGATCCCGACGCCCCGAAAGGCACCGCCGGCCAGATGCAGGCCCGGGATCGCGGCGGCGCACCGCTCGATCGTCTCGACACGGCCCCCGTGGCCGACGTGGTACTGCGGCATCGCCTTGGGCCAGCGAGAGACGCGCGTCAGGACGGGCTCGGCGGTGACCCCGAGCGCCTGGCGTAGCTCGTCCCGCGTGCCCGCGACCAGCACGCCGTCGTCCGACTGGAGAATGCCCTCGTTCAGCGCGCCGCCCACGAAGCACCGGAGCAGCGCGTGCCCCTCGGGCGCGCGACCCGGATACTTCACGCTCGAGAACGTGCAGGCCAGCACGGCGCGGCGCTCGGTGCGCGGAACGACGAAGCCGAAGCCGTCGAGCGGATTCGGCACGTCTCCGCGGCGGTAGCCCAGCGTCACCGTCGCCGAGGAAGCATACGGAATCTCGCCGAGCAAGGTCGCGAGCGCCGGATCGACGTACCGCAGCAGTCGGCTGGTGGTGTACGCCTCGGCCGCGACGATGACCCGATCGGCCTCCACCGCGGCGCCTTCGGCACTGAGGACGCGCCAGCCGTGACCGTGGCGCTCGATCCCGTCCACGCGGTGCTTGAGCAGCGCGGTGCCCTGTGGAAGCCGCGACGCGAGCGTGGCGACGAGCTCCTCCATACCGTTCTGAAAAGTCACGAAGAGGCTCCACCGCGCTCCGCTTGTTCCCGCCTGCGGCGCCCTGCGGTTCGCCCGCCAGAGGCCCAGGACGACGGACCGCTCGCGCCGCTCGAGCTCGCGGAAGCGCGGCATGGTCGCCGCGAGCGAGAGATCGTCAGGATCGGCCGTGTAGATGCCGGCGACCAGCGGCTGGGCGACGCGCTCGAGCGCCTCGCGGCCGAGCCGCCGGCGAACGAACGCGCCGAGGCTTTCGTCGTCGGACACGCCCCGCGGCAGGACGAGGTCGAGGGCCATCCGGAGCTTGCCCGGCCAGGAGAAGAGCCCTGACGTGATGAACGGACCGAGCTTCGTCGGAGCCAGGAGCTGGAACCCGTCCGGCAGAGGGTGGAGGCGCCCGGCGCGCCACACGAACACCTTCCGGAAGCGATCGTCCGTCCGGACGAGCCGGTCCTCGACGCCGAGACGCCGACACAGCGCCAGGGCCCACGGCTTCTCCGACAGGAACGAGTCGGGACCCGCCTCGATCAGGAACCCGCCGGCGCGCTCGGTCGCGATGGTGCCGCCGAGCCGGGCTCGCGCCTCGATGAGCGTGAGGTCCAGCGCCGTGGACCGCTCGCGCGCGAGCTCGACGGCGCGGTGCGCCGCCGCGAGCCCGGTGATGCCCCCGCCGACGACGACGAGCTTCAGTCGAGCCATGTCACCGCTCGGCTCGACCGGCGGCCGACCTCACCTCGCACTGCCGTGAATGCCGCGGACCAGCTCCGCCAGCATCGCGATGAACTCGGGATGATCGTTCACAGCCGCCGCGCGATGAAGGCTGAGGCCAGCGGCGGCGGCCACCCGACGGGCCTCGACGTCGAGGTCGTACAGCACCTCGACGTGATCGCACACGAAGCCGATCGGCACGACGACGGCGTGGCGCTCGCCGTCGGCCGCGAGGCGCCGGAGCACGGAGTTCACGTCCGGCTCGAGCCACGACTCGCGCGGGCTTCCACTCCGACTCTGGTAAGCGACCGACCAGCGAGCGTGGCCGAGGCGCCTCGCGACGGCACGCGCCGCCGCGGTCAAGTCCGACACGTAGGGCGAGGCCTCGGCCATCGCGACCGGCACGCTGTGCGCTGTGAAGACCAGTGGCGTCGACGCTCGCGCGTCTTGGGGAATCTCCCCGAGCACTGCCCGCGTACGGTCGGCGACCGCGGCGACGAAGCGCGGGTATTCGAACCACGCTGGCGCGAAGCCGACCTCGGGCGCGCGCGCGACGCGGGCCCGCGCCTCGGCCACGTCTTGCATGTAGCGCTCCCACGAGGCCTCGGTGCGGAGCGGCGAGAGGATGATGCCGAGCGCGCGCCGCGCTCCCTTGCCCGTCATCTCGGCGAGCGTCTCGTGGAGGAACGGATGCCAGTTCCTCATTCCGACGAACACGGGCAGCGCGGGCCCGTCCTGGGCGAGCGCCTGCTCGAGCCCGCGGGCCTGGGCGAACGTGAGCTCGGTGAGCGGCGAGCGGCCGCCCGGCATCTGCGCGTAGTGATGCGCGACCTCTTCGAGGCGGCCCGCGGGAATACCGCGCCCGCGTGTGACGATCTCGAGAAACGGCCGGATCTCGTGCCGCGCCGTCGGGCCCCCGAAGGCGACGAGCAGCACCGAGTCGACCACGCTCACCGCCGGTCAGAGAGCTCGTGAACCATCTCGACCAGCGCTCGGGCGTGCTCGACCGGCGTCTGCGGAAGGATTCCGTGGCCCAGGTTGAAGATGTGGCCCGGGCGGCCGGCGGCGCGGTCGAGGATGTCCTTCACGCGCTGGCGGATGTACGCGGGCTTCGACAGCAGCACCGCCGGGTCGAGGTTGCCCTGCACGGCGACGTCGTGGCCCACGGCCGCCCAGCCCGCGTCGAGATCCACCCGCCAGTCCAGTCCGATCACGTCGCCGCCCGCCGCGCGCATCGAGGGCAGGAGCGACGCGGTGCCGGTTCCGAAGTGGATGACCGGCGTACCCGGCGTGAGCGCGCGGATCAGCGCGCGCGTGTGCGGCAGGACGAACGTGCGGTAGTCGTCGGGGGCCAGCACGCCGACCCAGGAGTCGAAGATCTGCACGGCCTCGGCACCGGCGGCGACCTGGCCGTTGAGATATCGCGCCGTCGCGTCGACGAGGATTCCCATGAGATGGTTCCAGCCCTCGGGCTCCTCGTACATGAGGCGCTTGGTGTGTAGATAGTCGCGCGACGGCCCACCCTCGACGACGTACGACGCCACCGTGAACGGCGCGCCCGCGAAGCCGATCAGTGGCACCTTGCCGGCGAGCGCTCGCTTCACCCTCCGCACGGTTTCGAAGACGAACGGCACCGCCGCCGCGACGTCGATCCGGGTCAATCCCCCGATCGCCGCTTCGGTGCGAACCGGCCGATGGATCACCGGACCCTCGCCCTTCGCGAACTCGAGCCCGACGCCGAGCGGCTCGACGATCAGGAGGATGTCGGCGAAGAGGATCGCCGCGTCGACGCCCAGACGCGCGACGGGCTGGAGCGTGACTTCGGCCGCCGCCTCCGGGTTTCGGGCGAGCTCGAGGAACCCGTGCCGTTCGCGCATCGCGCGGTACTCCGGCAGGTAGCGACCGGCCTGCCGCATGAGCCA
Source organism: Candidatus Rokuibacteriota bacterium (assembly GCA_023249095.1). Taxonomy (GTDB): domain Bacteria; phylum Methylomirabilota; class Methylomirabilia; order Rokubacteriales; family CSP1-6; genus AR31. The sequence goes on from JAHFDK010000117.1 coordinate 9,441, forward strand.
CACGGGCGTGTACGAGGTCGGCTGCCGGCGGGCGGCGCGCAACAGCGGTGCATCTGGAGGTGACACGCAAGAGAGCTTATCAGAGGGGGCGGTGTGGGCCCACGACCGACGAAGCGCGCGTCAGGTCATCTTCTACCGACCGCGAACCGCTGGCCCCGATTCTATGCAGGTATCTGCGCGAAAGCACATTTTTGCTAATGTTTCTTTTTAATTCTGTCAAGCATTAGTAAAACGGCTGACTTTCGAAGCTTATTTTGCTAATGTTCCATTTACATGGCGTCATCTATTAGTGAAACCAGGGGCCGAGGACGGCCGTCGCTCCAGGAGGTCTTGAGCCTCTTGGATGAGCAGGTTGCCCTACTGAAGGGCAGACTTGGTGGCCTGCCCCACGCCGTCGAGGCGGACGAGATTCTGCATACGATCTGGATCGACGACGTTCACAACTCCACGGCCATCGAGGGTAACACCATGACGAGAGCCCAAGTCGAAGACTTGGTCGAACGCGGCCGGGCCTCCGCGGGCCTCATCGAGAACCTGGAGGTCAAGGGCTATGCCGACGCCGCTGATTGGGTGTACCGGCATGCGCCAGACTACGACCGTGTGCCGGTCGCCGTCGTCTCAGAGGTGCACAAGCTCGCAGTGAACCTCGCCTGGGATCTGGAGCCCCCTGCAACGCGTGACCAGCCCGGAGCTTGGCGGAAGGCTCCGGTGGCAGTGCGCTCGGTCAAGGTCTCGGTCCCGGCCGCAATCCCTTCGGACCTCGATGCCTGGAGCGAATCGACCCGTACGCTAGGTGAGAGTCATCCGGTCGTCCACGCCGCTATACATCATGCGTGGTTCGAACGTATCCACCCTTTCGCCGATGGGAATGGGCGTGTCGGTCGATTGCTGCTCAACTTCATGCTCATCCAGCGAGGATACCCACCGGCGGTCATCGCCAAGGGTCAACGCCCGCGTTACCTGCGGGCCCTGGGACTCGCGGACGAGGGCAACCCGAACCCACTCGGAGAGGTGGTGGCCCGAGCCGTCAGCGGCGTGCTGACGCGCTTCCTGATCCCGAACCTCGCCGGCGCCGCGAAGCTGGTTCCGCTTGCCGCTCTCGCCTCGCAAGGCCCGTACCCGGTCCAGTATCTGCGGCTACTGGTCTTCCAGGGAAAGCTGCGAGCGGTGCGGGATGGCCATCTTTGGTTGAGCTCGAGGAAATGGCTCGATGACTACATCGCGACGCGCGACCCACGCGGTGGAGGACCGAAGCGCGGGATAGGACGCCGAGCAACGGCACGAAAACGACGAGCCCCGAAGAGTCGTCCTTGATCCGACCAGGCGACGAAACTTCGCGACTCGTTCTCGCCCGAATAGCTGATCTGTCCCCAGCACTTCCTTCGGCGCGGACGTGAGTTTATGATCTGCCCCTATGGCATACATCACCGGCAAGCAAGCGTTCCTCCAGATTCTCAAGCAGGAAGGCGTCTCGATCATGTTCGGCAACCCCGGCACCACCGAGCTGCCGCTCATGGACGGGCTCGCGCGCGAGCCCGGCATCCACTACGTGCTCGCGCTGCAAGAGGCGGTTGCGATCGCGATGGCGGACGCCTACGCCCAGGCCAGCGGCGGGCTGGCGGCCGTCAACGTGCACGTGTCACCGGGGCTGGGCAACGCGATGGGCATGCTCTACGACGCGAGCAAGTCGGGCGCGCCGATGCTCCTCACCGCGGGCCAGCACGATCAGGGGTTCAACGTGACGGAGCCGATCCTCTGGTCGGATCTTCCTCCGATGGCCGCGCCGCTGGTGAAGTGGTCGACCGAGGCGCGCCGACTCGAGGACCTGCCGCGCATCGTGCACCGCGCGATCAAGACCACGTTCGCCCATCCGAGCGGGCCCGTCTTCCTGTCGCTGCCGGTCGATGTGCTGAACGCCGAGCGCGACCTGGATCTCGGCGCGCCGACGCGTGTCGCACCGCGCATCGTCGGCGACCGCTCGGCGGTCGCGCGCGCGGCCGAGCTGCTCGCGAAGGCTCAGAACCCGGTGATCATCGCGGGTGACGCGGTCGCCCACGGCGACGCCCTCGCCGAGCTCGCCGAGCTGGCGGAGCTGATTGGGGCGCCCGTCATCACCGAAGGCGTGGCGAGCACGTGCAGCTTCCCGTTCACCCATCCGCTCTACGCGGGCTCGATGCCGCGCATCGGCCCGCCGATCAGAGCGCTGCTGATGCGCCACGACCTGCTCTTCTCGGTGGGCGGTGACCTCTTCACGCTCTCGCTGCCCGACGACGTCGATCCGATGCCGCCGGGGCTGACGGTCGTGCACCTCGACGTGAATCCGTCGGAGCTCGGCAAGAACTACCCGGCGGAGGTCGCGATCCTCGGCGAGCCGAAGGCAACGCTGCCCGAGATCTCCGAGGCGATTCGTCGCAACACCGGCAAGAACGGACACCCGCAGGCGGCCAAGCGCAAGGAGGCGGTCACCGCCGCCTTCGCCGCCGAGCGCGCCGACCTGGCACAGCGCGCGGAGGCCGAGGCCTCGCGCGTGCCGATCTCGCCGCTGACACTCATGCACGAGGTTGCGAAAGTCACGCCCGCCGACGCGGTGATCGTCGACGAGGCGATCTCGTCCTCGCAGGGCATCCGCCACTTCTTCAAGTGCGCCGACTCGAAGAGCTTCTTCGGGTTGCGGGGCGGCGGCATCGGCTGGGGGCTGCCGGCGGCGCTCGGCGTGAAGCTGGCACTGCCGAAGCGCCCGGTGGTCGCGCTGGTCGGCGACGGCAGCTCGATGTACACCAACCAGGCGCTCTGGACCGCAGCGCGCGAGTCGCTGGCGGTGGTCTACGTGATCTTCAACAACACGTCGTACCGGATCCTCAAGCAGCGGACGAAGGCGCTGAAGGGCTTCTCGGCCGAGGACGACCGCTACATCGCGATGGACCTCGACAAGCCGTTGATCGACTTCGTGGGCTTGGCCCGCTCGCTCGGCGTTCCGGGCACGCGCGTCGAGAACACGTCGGACATCGGCCCGGCGGTCGGCAAGGCGCTCGCGAGCGGCGGTCCGCACCTCGTCGACGTGAGGATCGATCCCTCGTTCGCGTGAGCCGGATTCCGGCCCCCGCGAGGTGCCGGAATCAGACGAGCCGCGGGGCGACGCGCTCCGCGAACAGCCGCATGGAGGCCAGCACGCGCTCGGGCGGGATGCGCGAGCCGACGTTCATCCAGACGGCGAGCTTCGTGAAGCCGAGGGCCTCCCGCAGGTTTTCGAGTCGCTCGACGATGCGTTCGGGCGTGCCGTAGACGGCGAAATCTTTCAAGACCTCGTCGAAGCTCATGCGCCGGAGCCGCTCACCGACCGCCAATCGCGGCCCGGTGAGGAGCGCCTCGCCGACCGAGCGATAGAAGTGCATCGCGCTGGCCTCGGTCTCCTCCCGCGCGCGGCGCTCCGAGTCGGCGACGTAGACCGGCAGGATCACGCCGACCTCGCCGCGCCCGGCGTGGCCGGCTTCACGCCAGGCGGCGTGGTAGGCGCCGACGTAACGCTTGAGCTCGCTGATGCTCGACGTCCGCACCGCCAGGAAGATCGGCAGCCCACGGCGTCCGACGGCCGCATACGACTCCTCGGACGTCGCCGCGACGCGGAGCGGCGGATGCGGTTTCTGGTACGGTTTGGGGACCGCGCACACGTCGTGGAACTGGAAGTACTTGCCCTCGTACGTGAACCGCTCCTCGGTCCACGCCCTCAGGAGGATCTCGAGCGTCTCGTCGAACCGCTGCTGGCTTTCTTCGTACGGGATGTTGAAGCCCGTGTAGTGGCTGGGGAGCCCGCTTCGGCCCACACCGAAGTCGAGTCGTCCCTTGCTCAAGTGATCGAGCGTCGCGACGTCCTCGGCGAGGCGTAGGGGATGGATGAGGGGCAACACCTGGACGGCGAAACCGATCCTCACGCGCTTCGTCCGCCCGGCGATCGCCGCGCCGACGACGAGCGGCGAGGACAGGACCGAGCGCTCCTTCTGGAAGTGCAGCTCGGCCAGCCACACGGCGTCGTAGCCCAGGTCCTCGGCAGCCGTCACCTGGGCTAACGAGTCGTCGAAGGCCTGGGCCTCGTCGACGCCCGGGCGCCATTCGAACTCGGTGAAGAGCCCGATCTCCACGACGGTTTCGCCAGCGTGACAGCGCGGCTAGGAGGCCGCCGCGTTGCCCGCGCCCGGTGCGGCGACGATCCGGCCGAACGTCTTCTCGACCAGCTCCCGCGCGCGCACGGGGTCCACGTGATTCGCGGTCTGGCACGGCGTCGCCTCGGCCAGCACACGCTCCGGGTCTTGCCAGAGGCGAAACTTCTTGAACCGGTCCTCGAACTCGATCCCGAGCGCCCGCGCGAAGACCGAGAGGTAGTGCTCGATGGTGATCGCGCCCTCCGTCTCGAAACCGCAGACGAGCCGCTGGCAGCCGTGGTAGACCGTCGCGAGGATCTCGGCGCCGCCGGCGCGCGCCCGGCCGATCTCGTCGCGGATCAACCCATCCCAGACGTCCTGGCCGAGCTGGGCCTGGACGTCGGCGGTACAGAGGCGCCCGAACCGCGGCTCCGGCTCGACCTCGACGTAGCGGAGCCCGGGCACGGCCTCGAGCAGCCGGCGGGCCGCAGCGCCTTCGCGCCGGCGCGGCTCGCCCTGGGAGTGGTAGTGGAGCGCGACGGGCGCATCGACCCGATGCGTGAATTCGAGCGCCGGAAGACGGTCGGCCAGGAACTCCGTCGCATGGCGCACGGGGAACGGCCACGGGAATTTCTGGATCTCGTCGTAGAAGTACATGCACGACGGGCACCACATCACGACTTCCTCGGGCTGGTAACGCTGGAACAGCTCGACGGTGCGCTTGTTCATCCCACCGGACGCCGCCGTGTCGCCGTTCCGGTGGTGGACGATGCCGCAGCAATAGGTGGGACCTCCCACGGCCACGTAGTCGAGCCCGAGCCGGTCGAAAATCGCCGTGACGGTGCGCACCATGTGCGAGGTGCGGAGCACGTTGCAGCCGAGGTAGAGCACGATCTGGTGCGGCTCCGGTTCCCGCTCGGGCGCCGCGAGACGCCAGGTGCGCTCTTCCGGCAGCGTCGTCAGGTCCTGGGTCAGCGTGATCTCGCCGAAGTGCTTCTTGTAGTCGTAGGCCATCTCAGGTCTCCCGTCCTCGCCGCTGGCGTGCGAGCTGCCGCAGGTCGGCGCGCTTCACCTTGCCCGTCGTCGTCACGGGCAGGGCCTCGATGAATTCTATCTCGCGGGGGTACTCGTGCGCCGACAAACGTGTGCGCACGTGGGCCTGGAGCTCGCGCGCCAGCTCGGGCGTGCCGGTGCCCCCGGGGAGAAGCTGGACGAACGCTTTGACCACTTCGCCGCGCACGGGATCGGGCACGCCGATCGCCGCGGCGAGCGCGACCGCCGGATGGCCCTGCAGGCAGTCCTCGATCTCGCCCGGGCCGATGCGATAGCCGCCACTCGAGATGACGTCGTCCTTGCGTCCGACGAACCAGAAGTAGCCGTCCTCGTCCTTCCGGGCGAGATCGCCGGTGAGCGCCCAGTCGCCCACGAACTTCTCGCGCGTGGCCCTGTCGTTGTTCCAGTAGCGCAAGAACATCACGGGATCGGGCCGGCGCACGGCCACCTCACCGACCTCTCCGAGGGGGACGGACCCGCCCGCCTCGTCCACCACGTCCACGACGTGGCCGGGAATCGGGCGCCCCATCGACCCGGGCTTCACCGGCATCAGCATCGAGCAGTTGCCGAGCACGAGGTTCACCTCGGTCTGACCGAACCCTTCGTGGGGCGTGACGCCGAGCGCCTCGCGCGCCCAGCGGATGACCTCTTCGCCGACCGCCTCACCGCCCGTGAACATCGAGCGCAGCTCGAGCTTCCAGCGCCCACGCGGGTCGCCGACCGACCGCATCATCTTCAGCATGGTCGGCACGAGGAACGTGTTGCGCACCTTGTGGCGGGCGAGGACGTCGAAGGCGCGCTCGGCGTCGAACTTCTTCGGCCGGTGAGCGACGACCGTCACGCCGTAGTGCCAGCTCGGGAGCAGCACGTCGAGGAGGCCGCCGGCCCACGCCCAGTCCGCCGGGCTCCAGTGACGGTCGCCGGGCCTGGGAAAGTACTCGTGATAGAACTCGATCGCCGGCAAATGACCGAGGAGCACGCGATGGGCGTGAAGCGCCCCCTTCGGCGGCCCCGTCGTCCCGGAGGTGTAGATCAGGATCGCGGGGTCCTCCGCCGCCGTCGCCACGGGATCAAAGGAATCGGGGACGCCCTCGATCGCCTTCGCGTACTCCACTACGCCATCGGCGTCGGCGTGATCGACGCACACCACGCGCGCGAGCGCCGGGAGCCCTTTGGCCACGGCCAGCACGCGCTCGACGTTCTCCCCGTCAGTCACCACGACCTTGGCGCCGGCGTCGCGTAGCCGGTACTCGAGCGCCTCCGGGCCGAAGAGCGTCGAGAGCGGCAGGGCGACGGCGCCGAGCTTGTAGGCGGCGAGATGGGCGACGGCCGTCTCCGGCCGCTGCGAGAGCACGATCCCGACGCGATCGCCGCGCTCGATCCCCAGCCCCGCGAAGACACGCGCGAGCTGGTTCGAGCGCGCACAGAATTCGGCGAAGGTGTGCTCGCTTATTCTCCCAGCGTCATCCTCGTAGACGAGGGCCACGCGGGAGCGGTCGCCGGCGTGACGGTCGCAGGCGTCGACCGCGATGTTGTACGCGGGCGGGACCGTCCAGCGGAAGCGGGCGTAGACGTCCTCGTAGCTCTCCCCTCGTGGCAGGAGCGTGTCCACCATGATCCGGTAGCCTATCACCCTTGACACGGTGCCGCGATTGACGGAACGTCTCGATACTCACCAAGGAGACTTCGCATAGCGATGACGTTCGGGATTCACATCGGGCACATGGGCGGGCCGCTCGACGAGATGCGCAAGCTGTGGAAGTTTGCCGACGCCAACGGCTTCGACTGGTTCTCCGTCTCCCACCACTTCCAGGAATCCCCGCCCCGCGGCGGCGACCTCGACTGCTACGAGGCGATCTCCACGCTGACGGCGGCCGCGGTGGAGACGCGGCGGATCCGTCTCGCGACGTCGCTGACGACGATCGACCATCTCTCCGGCGGCCGCGTCGACTGCGGCATCGGCGCCGGCTGGCACGACGTCGAGGCGAAGGCGTTCGGCTTGGAGTTTCCGCGCATCTTCCGCAACCACTGGGGCCCGCGGGGCGACGAGCGCTCGGGCTGGCTGCGCGGCACCACGAAGGACGCACGGGAAATGATCGCGAAGTTCCGCGACGCCGGGTGCGCCCGCGTCAACATCGCCCTCCGCGACGGCCCCTACGACTGGGACGAGCTGCGCGCCTTCGCCGAGGACGTGGTCGCGAAGTC
>JAHFDK010000118.1 GCA_023249095.1 Candidatus Rokuibacteriota bacterium
AGGTCTAGTGGTCCGCCAGGGGCACCAGCGCGTAGAGCCGCGGTTGATCCCCGACGACGCGGGTAATATGCCCCTGACCCGTCAGGTCTTCGGCCAGCACCACGTCGCCGGGCCCGACGCGCGCGACCGTGCCGTCGCCGACCTCGATCTCGGCGGTGCCCGAGAGCGAGATCGAGTACTGCCGTCGCGGCGCGCAGTGCCAGTTGAGCAGGTAGCCCGGCGGCGCGACGCGAAACGAGATCCCGCTCGCCGACTGCATCGGAGTCCCCTCGCCGTGTGCGCCTTCGACGTCGGCGAAAGGCTTCATCGCCATTGGCACCTCGGCGATGTGCGACTTGCCGTCCGAGCCGCTGTACACCCGCCAGATCTTCGGCATGTCAGCGCGCCGCGGCGGCTTCCGGCACCCGGCCGACCACCACGGTCTCGTGCACAGCCGGCGAGTAGACTTCCAAGATTTCGACGTCGTCGGAGCAGTCGAGCTCGTTGTGCACGATCCCGGGCGGTTGCAGGATGCAGTCGCCCTTGCCGAAGGTATGCTCACCGTGGCCCTCGTAGACGAACGAGATCCAACCGTTCAGCACGTAGAACATCTGGAAGTCGCACTTGTGCTGGTGCAGGCCGGTGGTGTGCAGGTCGTGATTGCCGGCCGACTCCTTCTTGATCCGGACGACGTGGGCGCGGAACTGCCCGTGCGTCGCCTGCTCGATACCGAGGTCCCGGTACTCCATGAAGCTCCGCAAGCCGGTCTTGTACACCGCGTTCCTGGCCAGATTCGCGCTGAAGAGCTGTTCCTGTCCGCTCATCGTTGATCCCTCCTGTGAAGTGTCCGTTCGGCCGTCAGTACTAGTTCGGTGCGGCGAACTCGAAGGTCGTGCCCACCGAGCTGGCGGTGAACCGTCCGGGAACCCGCTGGACGACGGCGCAGATGGCCTCGATGCCAGTGCAGTGCTGGGGCACCAGGTGCTCAACGTCGAGGTCGCGAAAGGCGTCGACCACCCGTGTGATGCGCGCCTCCTCGAGGCCGCTCAGGTGGAACCCGCCGATGACCGCATGCACGCGCGGGACGCCCGTGATCCGTACGGCGTTCCGGCAGATGCCGACGATGCCGCGGTGCGAGCACGACGTGACGACGACCAGGCCGCGGTCGCGCACGTTGGCGACCAGCGTCTGCTCGCCGATGAACGTGTCCTGGACCAGCTCGCCGTCCTCCTCGACACGGAGATTGCTCGGGATGGTCTCCCACGCCTCGGCCGCGTGCATCTCGCCGGAGAGCCACACGCCCTCGGCGAGAGGCATCGGCTTGGTCACGAGCGTGACCGGAACCTCGTAGCGCTCGATCTCATTGCGGGAAAGCCGGCCGCTGTAGACCCGGCGCTCGCCGCGCTGCTGCCAGCGGGCGCGGAAGTGATCGACGCCCCCGTAGAAGGGCAGATCGCGCCGGAGGCGCCGCCGCCACGCGTGCAGGAAGCCGGTGAGTCCGCCCCAGTGGTCCCGATGGCCGTGGGAGAGACCGAGCGCGTCGATCGACGCCGGATCGAGGGCCAGCTCACGGAAGTTGTGGTTCAGCGTCTCCGCAGTGAGGCCGAAGTCGAAGGCCATGGTGAAGCGGTCGCCGCCTCGCGTGATCTCCACCAGGTGCGCGAGGCCGTGCTCGGCGCGGAGGTCCGGCATTTTCCCCGCCACGAACGCGCTGTACCGGCGGGCCACCGCATCGTCCTGGCGCAGGTTGTCGATGTAGTTGTCGACGACGGTGGTGATGCGGATCCGGTCGACGGCGCCGATGCTCATGCCTGCTCAGCGCGCCGCCAGCGCCGGGTCTTCAGATAGGGCTCGGTGGCCGCGGCCATGGGCGTACGGTAGCGGGTCGCCACAGGATCGTCAACGTCGTCGAGCCGATGCGGCATCCGCCGATCCGCCATACGATGTCGATCCTCGTGGGTCACCGGCGTCGTATTGGGTGAGTGGCTGCCGGGGCTCTTGCGTCCGGACGAGGAGGCCAGCCGCGTCCGGCTCAAGGCCGGGCAACGACAGGTCACGGACGGGCCCTTCACCAAGAAGGAAGCCGTCGAGTGGGCGAAGAAGATCCCGCTTCGCGAAGGTGGCGGCTACGTCGAGGTGCGGCCGATCTGGCCCATGTAGGTCGATCGCGCCCTGGCGTGAGCCCGGGCGAGGGTCGGCGGGGGCGCCAGGCGTATCGGCTAACATCTCTGCCCATGGGATCGAGCGACCACGGGCAGACGCCGAGCGGCGACGTTCACGCGCGCGTCGCGTCACCGCGTCACCGAGCCTTGATCCGAATCCTGCTGTTCATGTTACCTATAGTCTGGGCTGTGCCCACGGTGGGGAGTCCGGTGGGCGGCCTTGAAGACGGTCGGACGGGCAAGATTCAATTCGAATCATCCACCCCGTCCGACGAGTTTTCCGTCATCAACGGTCGGCACCGTCCTAAGGTGATCGTGGAAGGGACCTTGAGTCTACCCAAGCGCGCAAAGCCGCCCTACTTCGTGGCGGTGATCGCGCATGGAAGCGGTGGCGTGCGCCCAGACCGAGAGGCGAAATGGGCGGAGGAGTTGAACAAGGCGGGGATTGCGGCATTTGTTGTAGACAGTTACGGCCCACGGAAAACTACCGGGACGGACACCGGAGACATCAACGTCTCGACGATGGCGAACGTCGCTGACGCCTACGCGGCGTTGCGGCTGTTGTCTACGCATCCTTGGCTCGACCCGGGCAACGTCGCCGTCATCGGCTTTTCGAGAGGAGGTCAAGTCGCTCTGTGGACCGCGTTTGATCCATTGCGAAAGACGTTCATGGGCGATTCAATGCTCTCATTCTCGGCCCATGTCCTGGTCTATCCTGCCTGCAACGTCCAGCGCGTGACAACGCACATCAGGAAGGCGCCGATGTTGCACTTGCATGGCGAAGCGGATGATCTCACTCCGCTTGCCGCTTGCCGGGAATACATGAATCGATTGCGGGCCAACGGTGCGAACATTCACACGATCACGTACCCGGACGCTTATCATAATTTTGATTTTGCCCGGCCGGCCCGATACGCACCCAGCGTCACATCGGCCGCAGGCTGCCGCGCCGAGATCAATCTAGACGACCAGAAGTATCTCTTGCTCCCGACTAGGCACCCGTTTGCCTCCCGGAAGGAGTTCGGGGACTACGAGCGGAGCTGCACGACACGGGGCGCGACCATCGGTGGAAATCCGAAGGCCCGTGCTCGGGCCTACGTCGATAGCGTTGAGTTTCTGTGGAAGGCCTTTGGAATGCCACCTGGACAGCGAGACGCCAGGTAGAGCAAGAGCTGACGGAGCGCATGTTCGGTGAGCTCGATCATGGACCGATCCCGTCCGCTGCCCCACCCGCGGACCGACCGACCTCGCTCAGCCCCTTGCGCGTTCCCGCCCGGTCTCATATTCTCGCTGCCATCTGGGCACGCGGCGGTCGCCCCGAAGCAAGGGAAGGAGCTGGCAATGCCAGGGAAGCCATCGGAGTCTGAAGAGGAGTACTTCGCCCGTCAGGAGTTCGAGCGTCGCAAAGCAGTGCTGGTGGAGAGCCAGGGGCGAGCCGCGGAGGAAGAGCGCCTGCGCGTCCTGGCGGTCAGCAAGGGCCGATGCCCCAAGTGTGGCGCGGCGCTGGTCGGCGTACCTTACCGAGGCGTCGAGATCGACAAGTGCTCGCGCTGCCAGGGCATCTGGCTCGACGTCGGCGAGCTGGAACAGCTCGCCACCGGCGACACCGGATTCCTCGGAGGCATCAAGCGAATCTTTGGCTGATCGAGACGCGCCGCACTCACGCCAGCATCAGCCGGCGGTCTTGCCTTGCACGATGACGCGCGTGGCGAGCAGCGCATCGATCTCCACCTCACCGTAACCAGCCTCGCGAAGGATCTCCACCGAGTGCTCGCCGAGCTCCGGCGGGAAACGTGGCGCGACCTTTTCGACGCCGTCCAGCCAGAGCGGGCTCGCCACGGTGAGCGGCGCGCCCGCGCGCGGGTCGTCGAAGGGCACCAGGGCGCCACTGGCGACCATTTGCGGATCGTCCCGCGTGTCGTCCACGGTGCCGACCTCGCCGAAGGTGAGGCGGTGACGGTTCAAGATTTCTCGCCACTCCGCCCATGGCCTCGATCTGAAGACCTCGTCCAGGATGGGCACGAGGGCGCGCGCATTGGCGCGCCGGGCGGGCGTGGTGGCGAAGCGCGGGTCCTCGCCGAGGTCGGGCCGCTCGATCGCCCGGAGGAGGTGGGGCCAGTCACGGTCGTCGTTCAGCAAGTTGAGGAGGAACCATCGTCCGTCGGCGCAGCGATAGAGGTTGGCGAGCGCGGTCGCTGGCTCATCGCGCGACGGCCGCGGCTCGACCCGCGCCCCGGAGAGCGCCGCCTGCACCTGGATCGCGTTCCACCAGAGGCCGTTGGCCAGTAGCGAGGTCGAGACCATCGTGCCGCGGCCCGTCTGGCCGCGCCGGTAGAGCGCGGTCATGATCGCGGCGAAGAGCGTGACGCCCGTCGGGTGATCGCCCATCCCGGGCAGCGAGCGCGCGGGCGGAGAGTCCGGAGAGGGCTTCACGAGATCCATCAACCCGGTGCGCGCCCACAGCGCCGTCGCGTCGAAGCCAGTGCGCGGAGCCTCGTCGCCGTGCTCACCGTACGCGGTCATGGACGCGTACACGAGCCGCGCGTTGAGCGGTGCCAGGTCCGCCCAGCGAATGCCGAGCTTCGCGCGCGAGTCGAGCGGCGTGTTGGTGACGAAGACGTCGGCCCGCTCGACGAGACGACGGAGCACGGCGCGTCCGGCGGGCTCGCGCAAGTCGAGGGCGAGCCCGCGCTTCGTCCGGTTGTCGACGATCCAGCGATAGTTGTAGGGGCTCTCGGCCACCCCGGGGCCTCCGGTACGGTGGCGATACGGGTCGCCGTCGGGCGGTTCGATCTTGATCACGTCGGCGCCGAGGTCGGCCATGATGGTCGTGGCCACCGGGCCAGCGATGAAGCTCGCCGCGTCGATGACGCGCACGCCCGCGAGCAGGAAGTCGTCGCTCATGATCCTTGCCGGACTATATCATCCGCCCCGAGCGGCCGGGAGCCGGGCGGGATCGAACGGACGCAAATCAACCAACGAGGCCGCACCCTCGGTGATCAGCTCGGCCAGGGCGAGGCCGGTGGCGGGCGCGTTCAGGATGCCCCAGGGGCCGTGGCCGGTCGCCACGTACGCGCCTGCCACGCCGGGGACGCTGCCGATCAGCGGTAGGCCATCGTCGGTGACGGGTCGATAGCACGCTTGCCGGCGAGTGATCCGCGCGGCGGCCAGCGTGCTGGACACGCGGCCAGCGGCGCGCGCCAGCGTGGCGCAGGAGACCTCGCTCACCTCGACGCCGTCCGGTGAATCCGGCAGCGGCGCCGGGTCGGCCATCCCACACACGTAAACCTCGCCATCGGGCCGCGGAAAGATTTCCGGTTCAAACGCACGGCCGTCGGCCGTGCGGTAGTCGACGAAGAGCGCGTGCGCGGGCACGTCGGCCCCGGCGAGGGTCACGCTGTACCCCTTGAGGCCGTACACGCTCGGAAGCGGCAGCCGCCCGACCGCCCGACCCGTCCACGGACCCATGGCCAGGACGACTGCGTCGGCGTCGAGCGTTTCGCCACCGTTCAGCATGACGCCGCCTACCGCGCCATCGCGCCGCGCGATGCCCTCGACGAGGCCGATGCGCAGCTTGGTCCCGCGAGCGTGCGCGGCGTCGAGCAGCGCCGCGGTGAAACGCGCCGGGGTGACCTGGGCCGTCGTCTCGGTGGTGCCGAGAGCCGCGGTGACGACACCGGCGCCGTCGAGCCAGTGCGGAGCGGGGACGCGATGGCCGCCGGTCGGAGCTCCGCGCTCGCGCGCGGACATCATGAACGTATCCATGCGGCGGTAGCCGTAGTCTGTGCCGAGCTGCTTGGCGAGCTCGGCGTGGAGCGCGAAGCTCTTCCGCGCCAGGGGGCCGAGCGGCGAGCCATCGCACCAGTCGAGCGCCAGGAATCCGCCGGACTTGCCCGATGCCGCGCAGGCCACGCCCGAGCGCTCGACCACCGTCACGCCAACGCCGCGGCGGGCCAGGAAGTAGGCTACCGACGCGCCCATGACGCCGGCACCGCAGACGATCACGTGCCGAGGAGGTGTCACCCGGCGTATGCTACAGCGCAAACGCGAGGAGGGCTCCATGCACTACGGCGTCGTGATGTTCCCCACCGAGTACGCGATGGCTCCCGACGAGCTGGCGCGGGCGCTCGAGGAGCGCGGCTTCGAGTCGGTGTGGTTCCCGGAGCACACGCACATCCCCGCGAGCCGGCGCAGCCCGTGGCCCGGTGGGAGCGAGCTCCCGAGGGACTACTGGTCATCCTACGATCCGTTCGTCGCGTTGATGGCGGCGGGCGCGGCGACCAAGCGACTCAAGCTGGGCACCGGCATCTGCCTGGTCATCGAGCGTGACCCGATCACCACGGCCAAGGAAGTCGCCACCCTCGACCGGCTGTCGGGCGGCCGCGTCCTCTTCGGGATCGGCGGCGGCTGGAACGCCGAGGAGATGGAAGACCACGGCACCGCGTGGAAGAGCCGCTGGCGGCTGCTGCGCGAGCGCATGCTCGCCATGAAGGAGATCTGGACGAAGCGCGAGGCGGAGTTTCACGGCGAGTTCGTGCACTTCGACAAGATCTGGGCCGACCCGAAGCCGATCCAGAAGCCGCATCCGCCCATCCTCATCGGCGGCGACGGGGCGACGACGTTCGACCGCGTCGTGGAGTTCGGCGACGGCTGGATGCCGATCATGCGTCCGCAGACGAACCCCGTCGAACGCATCCCCGCGCTTCGCGAGCGGTTGAAGAAGGCGGGCCGCGACCCGAAATCGGCGCCGGTGTCCATCTTCTTCGCCCCGCCCAAGAAGCCGGCGCTGGAGGCGCTCGAGGCGGCCGGCGTCGAGCGCGCGATCTTCGGCGTACCGTCCGAGCCCCGCGACGCCGTGCTGCCGCGGCTCGACGCTTACGCGGCGGCGATGCGGTCCTGACGGACCGGCGCGTCCCGTAGCCGAAGCGACACGCCTATCGAGCGGGGCAGGCCGCGCCCGACTCCGCCCACGCCTTGATCAGCGCGACGAACGACGCCTGCGTCCCCGGTGCGGGCTCGCGGTCGGCGCCCGGGCTCCAGGCCCAGCCCACGAGGGGATCGGTCGATACGTGCTTGACGATCTCATCGGGACTGTGGCCACCGTTGCGCGCGGGATCCTTGACCTGCGCGCAGATCTCTGCGAGCGAGCGCTGCTGCCACCCCATCGAAGCGGGCGCGAGATGCCACCCCGGAACGCCGGGCACACGGCCGGGATCGAAGTTCGCCTCCCGGTGACATGTCGTGCAACGCATGGTCGTGACACCGAAGCCGTCGCCGCCGCGCTGGACGGGCGGCTGGTGCGGATAGCCGGTGCCCTGCGACGGGCGGTCGCCGTCGGGATGACAGTTGAGGCAACGCGGGTGCTGGAGCACTTTGCCGGCTTCGGCGAAGAGCGCTGCCGATCGCGCGGCGGCGTCCCCGATGCTCGCGAAGGCGCTCGGCGGCCGGAGCTCGCGGCTGAACGGAGGTCGAGCCGCCGGCGCGGTCTGGGCTCGCACGATCGACACAGTGAGAGCCGCCGGCGCCAGCGCCGCCACGCCCACAGCCAGGATTCCGAGCGTACGCGTCCTCATGCCGTTCGCGTCCCGTCCCGCGCCAGGCGCGCGAACGGTAACCGCCGCACCCTCTGGCCCGTGAGCTGGAAGAGCGCGTTGGCGACCGCCGGAGCGATCGGCGGGACGCCGGGCTCGCCCACGCCCGTCGGCGCCGCGCCCGAGGGCACGATGTGCACCTCGACCGCCGGCATGTCGTTGATGCGCAGCGGCCGGTAGCCGTCGAAGTTCCGTTGCTGGACCCGGCCGCGCACGAGCGTGATCTCGCTCCACAGGGCGGCGGCCAGGCCGAAGCCGATGCCACCTTCCATCTGAGATCGCACGACGTCCGGGTTGATCGCGGTGCCGCAGTCGACGGCGCAGACGACGCGCTCGACCTTCGGCAGACCGTCCGGCCGCAATGAGACCTCGGCGACCTGCGCGACCACGCTGTTGAAGGACTCGTGCACGGCGACGCCGCGCGCGCGACCACCCGGGAGCGGCTCGCCCCAGCCAGCCTTCGCCGCCGCGAGATTGAGCGTGGCGAGATGCCGCGGGTGCTTGGCGAGCAGCGCGCGCCGTACCTCGAGCGGATCGCGGCCCGCCGCGTGCGCGAGCTCGTCGAGGAACGTCTCCGTCGAATAGGCCGTGTGCGTGCTGCCGACCGACCGCCACCAGAGGATGGGCACGCCCACGCTCGTCGTGTGCAGCTCCACGGTGATGTTCGGGATCGCGTACGGAAGCGTTGACGCGCCTTCCACCGATGTGGGGTCGATGCCGTTCTTCACCATCGCCTCGAACGGCGTCCCCGCGGCGATCGACTGGCCGACGATGCGCTGCTCCCAGCCGACGATGTTCCCCTGGGCGTCGAGCCCGGCTCGCAAGCGGTGCACGTAGAGCGGCCGATACCGGCCGCCCTGGATGTCGTCCTCGCGGGTCCACACGAGCTTCACGGCCTTGTCGCCGCCGATAGCTTTCGCGACGGCCGCCGCCTCGCCTGCGACGTCGCCGTTCGGGGTGGCCCGGCGGCCGAAGCTGCCGCCGGCGAGCATCGTGTGGACGCGCACCTTGGCGGGCGGCAGACCCACGATACCCGCGACGACTTGCTGGTCGATCGTCGGAATCTGAGAACCCGCCCACAGGTCGCAGCCGTCGGCGCCCACGCGCACCACGGCATCGAGCGGCTCCATGGGCGCGTGCGCGAGATAGGGGAACTCGTACACCGCTTCGAAGATCTTCGTCGCGCCTCGAAGCGCGCGGGCCACATCGCCCTCGCGACGCGCGGGCCTCCCCGGGCTGCGGGCGAGCACCCGATACGCCGCGAAGAGGTCGTCGCTGCCGCGTTTCTCGGCGCGACTCTCGTCCCACGACACGCGCAGCGCCTCGCGTCCCTTGCGGGCGGCCCAGAAGCTCGTCGCGACGACGGCGACGCCGGACGGAACCTGCACGACGTGCGTCACGCCCTTCACCCGCCGGGTTCCGATCGCGTCGAACGACTTCACGGTGGCGCCGAACCTCGGCGGCCGCGCGATGAGCGCCGTGAGCATTCCCGGCTGCGAGAAGTCCAGCGTGAACTTCGCTGAGCCGTCCGTCTTCGCGGTCCCGTCGAGCCGGGGCACGCGCTTGCCCACGAGCTTGAAGTCCTTGGGGTCCTTCAAGGTCACCTGGGAAGGCGGCGTCAGCGCCGCCGCCTTCGAGGCGAGCTCCCCGAACGTCGCGCGTCGTCCGGATGGTGCGTGGGAGACGACGCCACGGTCAACGGTGATTTCAGAGGCGGGCACGCCCCACTCCCGGGCGGCGGCCTCGACCAGCATGGCGCGCGCCGTCGCGCCCGCACGGCGGAGCTGCTCCCACGACTCGGCCAGGCCCGTGCTGCCGCCGGTCCCTTGCACCGGACCCCACCGCAGATTGTTGTAGCGCGTGGCGTCCGCCGGGGCCGCCTCGACGCGGACCTGGGACCAGTCGGCGTCGAGCTCCTCGGCGAGGATGACCGCGAGCCCCGTATGGCTCCCCTGCCCCATCTCGAGATGCTTGCTGATGATCGTGATGGTGTTATCCGGCGCGATCCGCACGAAAGCGTTCGGCGCGAAGACGTCGTCGGCTGCGAGTGCCTGGCGGCCGTCGAGTCGGAATTCGACCAGCAGCGCGGCGCCCCCGAGCGCGGAGGCCTGGAGGAACCGACGGCGGGTCAGCATGCTCAGCCTCCCAGCGTCCGCGCCGCTTCGTGGATGGCGGCGCGGATGCGAACGTAGGTGGCGCAGCGGCAGACGTTGCCCGACATCGCGGCGTCGATATCGGCGTCGGACGGGCGCGGGATCTCCGCCAGCAGCGCGATCGCCGACATGATCTGGCCGGACTGGCAGTAGCCGCACTGGGCGACGTCGAGCCGGCGCCAGGCCCCCTGGACCGCCTGGGCCACATGGCCCGAGACGCCCTCGATGCTGACGACGTCACGGCCCGGGAGCGCCGCCGCCGGCGTGACACACGAGCGCGTGGCGCGCCCGTCGATGTGGACGGTGCACGCGCCGCACTGCGCGATGCCGCACCCGTATTTCGTTCCGGTCAGGCCGAGCTCGTCGCGCAGCACCCACAGGAGCGGAACGTCGGGGTCGACATCGACCGTCTGGTTCGCGCCGTTGACCTTGAACGTCACCATCGCTCAGCCTCCGGGCGATTAAGTAGCTGCCAAGCGGACGAACTGCCGCTTCATCGCGTTGACCTGGGCCAGATAGCCGCGGACGTCGTGGTCACCGCACTTCTGGCCGGGGGTCAGCCGGAAGCCGCGTCGCGCGTAGGCATCGCCCGGGCCGGCTCCGCACAGGTGGATGATGGCGGCCAGATCCTGCTTCTGCTGGAGCGTGGCGGCGGCGATCCGCTGGCGCGCCATCGTGCTCGTGACACTGCGGTCCAGGAGCGCCGCCGTCATCTCGACGGCGTGGCTCGGAACGACGCGCATGTAGAGACTGTTGAACCAGCACGATCGCCACTCGTGCCAGGCGCCATCCTCGACCACCACGTGGTCGTGGATGCAGTAGCGCCGCGCCGCGCGGAATGTCGGGTCGATGATCTGGTACATCCCGACCGCGCTCGACGCCGGCTGGTACAGCTCGAACGGATTCCACGTCAGGCGCCACCGCCAGTATGTCCGGGCCACCGGGTTGCCTGCGCCTTCGACCTGGGCCAGCGCGGCCAGGAGCTCGGGCGTCATGACGGCGGTGGAATGCCCGCGAAAGAGCGACCCGTACTGGCGCCAGGTCTCGGGCGGCGTCTTCCAAAGCGCGCCGCTCACGGGGAAAAACAGCTCGGTCGGCTTGCGCAGCACCTGGTACGTCCAGTTGACCGCCGACCACACCACCAGAATCACGACCGCGACCACGAGGACGCGGAGCGCCAGCGGCAGGGCCAACAGCACCCACCATGCTCGGCGGCCGAACCGAACGAACGACTGGAAGGACGCGAATCGGGTTCGACGCGCGCGCGTTCTTCGGGACGGGGCTTTGCCAGCGCGCGACGGTGACGTGACAACCATCTCGGCCACTACCGCACGCCGTGCGTCCTACTCGCCCCGAATTTCGCGCAGCCGCCGCTTGAGGGCGGTCATCCGGTCATTCATCTTTTCCGAGAGGGCCGAGGCCTTGGTCCGCTTCTTCGGCGGTGTCGGTCGCATCACGGCCGGCGTGGTGGCGTGACAATACGCGCAGCCGTGCTTCAAGCCGTGCTTGCACTCGCTCATCGATTGGCCCCCTGCAGCCATCCTACCGAATCAGGTCACGATTCGCGAACATCGGTATACTCCCGCTCGTAGAGGAGGATGGCGCCAGGCGCCAGGGAGGGATTCGATGAGCAAGCACGCGCTGTACCTGGTCCGGATGGACGTCGCTCACGACCACGAGGCGACCTTCAACGAAGTCTACGACCGCGAGCACGTCCCCAACCTCCGGGCGGTGCCCGGAGTACGGCGGGCCAGCCGCTACCGGCAGCCCTCGCCGACCGAGCCGCGCTACCTCGCCGCCTACGAGATGGACGGGCCGGAAGTCGTTGAAAGCGCGGCGTGGAAGGCGGCCGGCGAGGTTGGCCGGTGGCCCACGGTGGTGCGCCCGCACACGATGAATCGTCATCGGGTCCTGTACGAGTGGGTGGGCGGGAACGCGGCGCTCGCCGGGAAAACTCCGTTCGTGTTCTGGGTCATGATGGACGTCGAGCCCCACCGCGAAGCCCTCTTCAATGACCTGTACGACAACGAGCACCTGCCGCTGCTGTTCAAGCTGCCCGGGTCCGTCAACGCCGTCCGCTACCGCACGGCGGCCGCCGGCGAGCCGCGCTATCTTTGCGCCTACGAGGTCGAGCGAACCGACTTGCCGATGTCGAAGCTGTGGAACGACACCTCGGACATCGGCCGGTGGAAGCCGGAGGTGCGGCCGTACACCTACAACAAGCATTACCTCGTCAGCGAACGGATCTTCTCGGCGTGAAGATCACTCAGGTCACCGTCAACGTGTTGAGGGTTCCCGTCGATCGCCCCTACGTGGCGGGCGGGCGAACGGTCGATGCGAACTGGCACGTCCTGGCCCGGATCACCACGTCCGATGGGGTCGAAGGGATCGGCTACATCGTCTACCCGCGCCCGGATCTGATGACGACGATCGGCCACGCCGCGCGCGAGCTGGGCGAGCACCTGATCGGCATGAACGTGCTGGAGCCCGAGGCGGCCTGGGATCGACTGGCGCGGCGCGGTGACTGGGTGGGCCCGGGTGGTTTGCTCCACTGCGCGCTCGCGCCGCTCGACATCGCCGTGTGGGACGCGGCCGGTAAGACACTCGGCCAGCCGCTGCATCGTCTGCTCGGCGGGTATCGTGATCGCCTCCCGACGTACGCGAGCGATGGCCTGTGGGTCAGTCTGTCGCCCGCCGAGCTCGCGGCATCGGCGAAGCGCCACGTCGAGAGCGGATTCGGAGCCGTGAAGCTACGGCTCGGCAAGGAGGCGACGCCGGAGCTGGAGGCGCGCCGCGTCCACGCCGTGCGCGAGGCCGTCGGACCGGACGTCCGGATCATGGTCGACGCGGTCGAGAGCTGGTCGCTCGCCCGCGCGCGACACACGGGCCGCGTCCTTCAGGACGCGGGCATCGCGTGGCTGGAGGATCCCGTCCACCATCTCGACGTGGCCGGGCTCGCCGAGCTTCGGCGCCAGCTCGAGATCCCGATCGCGGCCGGCGAGCACTTGTATCACCTGGACGCATTCCGACGGCTCCTCGAGGCGCAGGCCGTCGACGTGGTCATTCTGGACCTGGCCCGGGTCGGCGGCGTGACGCCGTGGCGGAAGATCGCCGCGCTGGCGCACGCGCACCGGGTTCCGGTGTGCGGTCACGTGGTGCCCGAGATTCAAGTGCATGGGCTCTCGGCGGTCCCGAACGGCCACATGGTGGAGTACGTGCCGCGATCGGCCGGCATCCTCGCGTCGATGCCGCGGATCGAAGGGGGCGAGCTCGTGGCGCCGCAGGCGCCCGGTCTCGGTCTCGAGCTCGACGAAGCGGCGGTGCGACGCTACCAGGTCGCCTAGCGAGCGAAACGACATGCCCGGCCGATTCACCGGTCAGGTCGCGATCGTCACGGCGGGCGGCGCCGGGATCGGCGCCGCCACGGCGCGGCGCTTCGCCGCGGAAGGCGCCGCGGTGGTGGTCGCGGATCTGAGCGGCACGCGCGCCGAAGCGGTCGCGTCCAGCATCACGACGGGCCGCGGGCGGGCCGCCGCGATCAAGATGGATGCGTCCGATCCCGCCGCGGTGCGGCGCACCCTGCAGCTGGCCCTGGACACGTTCGGCCGGCTCGACGTGATGGTCAACAACGCGGGCCTCGCGGAGCCGGCGCCGCTCGACGAGATCACCCTCGAAAGCTGGAACCGCGTGATCGCCGTCACCCTGACCAGCGTGTTCCTCGGCATGAAGCACTGCCTGCCGATCATGCGCGCCCGGGGCAAAGGCGTCATCGTCAACACGGCGTCGATCTCCGGCACGGGCGGCGACTACGGGCTCTCCTCCTACAACGCCGCGAAGGCCGGTGTCATCAACCTGACTCGCTCGGCGGCGCTGGAGAACGCCCGCCACCACATCCGCATCAACTGCGTGTGCCCCGGGGCTGTCGACACGCGCGGTATCCAGATCCTCGGCCGGGACCGTGCCGATGAGCTGCGGCGCCAGCACGCCGCGGTGCACCCGATCGGCCGCGTCGGCGAGGCCGACGAGATCGCGAGCACCGTGCTCTTCCTGGCCTCCGACGAGGCGTCGTTCATCACCGGCGCCGCGCTCGTCGTCGACGGCGGCCTCACCGCCCACACCGGCCTCCCCCACTTTCAGCGACCGAAGCCCTAGCTCCCCGCGACTGCGATCGTCCCATCGGCACGCCTGGCGTACACTGTGGCGCCGGCGCGAGGTGCCGGCGACAGGAGGTCGCGGTGATCGACCCGGCGTTCACGCTCGAGAAGAAGACCGCCATCGTCGTCGGCGCGGCGAACGGAATCGGGCGCGCGACCGCGCTCGCGTTTGCGGCGGCCGGCGCCCGTGTCGCGTGCGCCGACGTCGAGGAGCCGGGCGCCAAGGCCACCGCAACCGAGATCGAGAAGGGCAGTGCGCAAGCACTGCCGGTACACCTCGACGTCACGGACAGCGCGAGCTGCCGCGCCGCCGTCGCCGCCACCGTCGAGCGTTTCGGCGGGCTCGACGTCCTGCTTTACGGCGCGGCTGACAGCGATAAGACCGCCACCGTGCTGGAGATGGACGAGGCCGCCTGGGACCGCGTGATCCGGATCAATCTCACGGGCGCGTTCCTCATGGTCAAGGCCGCGATCCCGGCGATGATCGCGCGGGGCGGCGGCAGCGTCATCCTCATCACGTCCCAGCTCGGCCGGGTCGCCTCGCCCGGGCGTGCGGCGTACTGCGCGACCAAGGGCGCGCTGATCCAGCTCGCGAAGGTGCTCGCCGCCGACCACGCGGCGCAAGGCATCCGCGCCAACACGATCTCGCCGGGCGCGATCGAGACGCGACGCATGCTCCAGCGCTGGAAGGACATGGACGAGGCTCGCAAGATGATGGGCCCGAAGCACCTGCTCGGCCGCCTCGGTCTGCCCGAGGAGATCGCGCGCGCCGCCGTCTACCTCGCGAGCGATGCCTCGGCCTTCATGACCGGTAGCGACCTGCTCATCGACGGCGGCTACACCGCAATCTGACTCGGAGGAGCCCGGAATGATCGTCGACATTCACGCCCACTACTTTCCGAAGGAATACAACGACACCCTCCTGCGCATCGGCGGGCGGAGCCTGCCGGAGGCGGCGCGGCCGACCACGGCGCGGCCGATGCGGAACGACGACGCGTCCGGCATCGCGACGCGCCTGGAGCAGATGGCGGAGGCCGAGGTGCAGATGCAGATCCTGTCGCCGGCCGCGAGCCCGCCGTATGCCGAGAAGGAGGCCGATGCCGTCGCGGCGGCGCGGCTCATCAACGACGCCTACGCCGAGCTCGCCAGGAAGTATCCGGGCCGCTTCAACGCCGTCGTCTCGCTGCCGCTGCCCCACATCGACGCCGCGCTGCGCGAGATGGAGCGTGGGCTGGACCAGCTCGGCATGCTCGGCGTGTCGATGACCTGCTCCTGCTTCGATCGCTCCACCGCCGAAGCGGAGTTCGAGCCGCTCTACCAGGAGATGAACCGACGCGGGGCTCTGCTGAACTACCATCCGATCCAGAACGGCATCTGCTCGCCCATGATCAACGACTACGGCTTCACGGTGTCGGTCGGCGCCTCGCTCGAGGACGCCGCCATCGTCCTGCACCTGATCGCCCGGCGCGTGCCGGAGCGCTTCCCGAACATCAAGTACGTCGTCCCTCACCTGGGCGGCATCATCCCGATGCTGCTCCAGCGCCTCGACAATCAGGCCCCGCGCCAGCACCCGAATCTGCCGGAGCGCCCGAGCGTGACCGCCCGGCGCTTCTACTACGACATCGTCGGCCACGGCTCACAGGCGGCGCTGCTCTGCGCGTGGAAGGCGTTCGGCGCCGACCATCTCGTGGCGGGGAGCGACTATCCCGTCCTTCTCGCGTTCGAGACGTACCGGCAGAATTTCTTCTATCTCCGCGAGTCGAGCCTGCCGGCCGCGGACGTGGACAAGATCCTTCACCACAACGCTCAGATCGTCCTGGGCCTGAAGCACTAGTGACATTGGGGCCTCGAGGGGATTCGTCCAAATCTCCAAACTCGGCAGCGTCACTTGCAATTTTTCGCTTGACAGCTTTCTGCGAGAGCGGTCGGCGCGGGTCGGCAACTCCTGGTGAATACTGCCCGAGCCGTCTGCAGAAGCCCGAAGATGTCATCGCGGGTGCGTTCGTCGAAAGAATGTCGGTCGTGCCGCGATCGCCGCTCGTCGTGCCTCCCAGATGGCTCCGAAACTCGGGTATAGAGTCGCCCATGTAGAAGAAGGGAGACTCGCCATGGACACGCTCTCACTCGACCGGCTCGGTGACGAGATCGCCGAGCTGTCGGCCCACCTCGACGCTGCGACCGCCCGCCTCCTCGATCTCATCCGCGAGTTCGACGCCCGAGAGGGCTGGAACACCGGCTTTCGCTCCTGCGCCGCCTGGCTGAGCTGGCGGGTGGGACTCGACCTGGGGGCGGCCCGCGAACGCGTCCGCGTGGCGCGGGCACTCGGAACGCTGCCGCGGCTGGCCCAGGCCCTGGCGCGGGGCGAGCTCTCGTACGCCAAGGTCCGGGCCCTGACCCGCGTGGCCACGCCGGAGACCGAGGAACGGCTGTTGGTGGTGGGGCGCGCCGGCACGGCGGACCATGTCGAACGCATCGTACGAGGCTGGCGGCGGGTGGACCGCAAGGCCGAGGCGGCCGAGGCCGCCCGGCGGCACGCGAGCCGTGCGCTGCACGTGTATCAGGATGAGGACGGCATGGTGACTTTCCGAGGGCGGCTGGCGCCCGAGGTCGGCGCGGTGCTCATGCAGGCGCTGGCGGCGGCCCGCGAGACGTTGTATCAGCGGGCGCGCTCGCAGGACGGGGACGCTGGCCCGGTGGACGTTTCCTCGGAAACGCCGACGATGGCGCAGCAGCAGGCCGACGCGCTCGCACTGCTCGCGGAGACGTCGCTCCA
>JAHFDK010000390.1:0-2311 GCA_023249095.1 Candidatus Rokuibacteriota bacterium
CGGTCCAAGCCGGCCTCACGGCCCCCGCTACAACAAAGCCGGCTCGCGCCCAGGGAAGACCGGGCGTGTCGGAGCCAGCTCGCACCTGTCGCAGGCCACCCTCGGTCCAAGCCGGCCTCACGGCCCCCGCTACAACAAAGCCGGCTCGCGCCCAGGGAAGACCGGGCGTGTCGGAGCCAGCTCGCACCTGTCGCAGGCCACCCTCGGTCCAAGCCGGCCTCAAGGCACTCGCTACAGTGACCCGTTACGAGGTGATCGGCGTGGCGGGAATCGGCGAGGTGCGCCGTGGTGATGACATCGCCCGCCTCATCGTCGAGGCGGCGACCCGCCAGTCGACACCGGTGATCGCCAATGATCTCCTCGTGATCGGGCAGAAGATCGTGTCGAAGGCCGAAGGCCGGCTCGTGAGGCTTTCCGAGGTCCAGCCCTCGCCGATCGCCCTCGCCATGGCCGCCGGGCTCGCCAAGGACCCACACCTCGTCGAGGTGATCCTGCGCGAGTCGCGGCGCGTGGTGCGAATGGACAAAGGCGTCCTCATCACCGAGACGCACCACGGCTGGATCTGCGCGAATGCCGGCGTCGATCAGTCCAACGTCGACGCCGACTACGTGGCGCTGCTGCCCGTAGATTCCGACCGCTCGGCCCGTGCCGCGCGGGATCGCGTGCGCGCGCTCACCGGGGCCGACGTCTTCGTGATCATCTCCGACACGTTCGGCCGCCCCTGGCGCGAGGGGCTCACGAACATCGCGATCGGGCTCGCCGGGTTCGCCCCGCTCCTCAGCTATCTCGGCGAACGCGATCCCGCCGGCCGCCCGCTGCAGGCGACCATCCTGGCGCTGGCGGACGAGCTCGCCGGCGCGGCCGAGCCGGTCATGGGCAAGCTCGACCGCATCCCGGCCGCGATCGTGCGCGGGCTCACGCTGAAACCGAGCGAGGAAGGCTCGAAGCCGCTGCTGCGCGAACCCGCCCGCGACCTCTTCCGGTAGGACGGCGCCCTTGAACATCGCGATCCTCGGCGGCACGGGAAAGGAAGGCGCGGGACTGGCGTCGCGATGGGCGCTCGTCGGCCACTCGATCATCATCGGCTCGCGCGATCGGGAGCGGGCGAAGACGAAAGCGACCGAGCTGCGGGAGCACACCCACAAGGTGCCGATCATCGGTGAATCGAACGCCGAGGCGGCGCGCCTCGGGACGGTGATCGTCGTCGCGCTGCCGGCGCAAGGGCTCGAGGCGACGCTCCCCGAGGTGCGCGACGGCTGTCGCGGCAAGGTCGTGATCTCGACGGTCGTGCCGCTCACGTTCGGCGGGCCGCGCCTCTTCACGCCACCGCCGGCCGGTTCCTCGGCGGAGCAGGTGCAGGCGCTGCTGCCGGACGCGCAGGTGGTCGCCGCCTTCCACCACATCGCCGCCCACGAGCTGTCCGAGACGGATCACCCGATCGAGTGCGATCTTCTCTTGTGCGGCGCCGATGCCGTGGCCAAGGAAACCGTGGGCGAGCTGGCCCGTTCGATGGGCTTGCGCCCGATCGACGTCGGCGCGCTCCCCAACGCCGGGCCGCTCGAGGGCATCACCGCGGTCCTCGCCACGATCAACCGGCGCTACAAGCTGAAGAACTCCGGCATCAAGATCACCGGCCTCTGAGGAGCCCGCCATGCCCGACGCGCCCGTCATGGTCAGCCACACCCATCTCGAGACCTTCATCGTCGCCACCCTCATGGCGATGAAGATGCCGCGCACGCCCGCGGAGATCACGACTGGGTTGATGGTCCAAACCGACCTGCGCGGCGTGGACTCGCACGGGATCGGCATGCTTCCGCGCTACGTGGAGTGGTGGCGCGAGGGCTATCTGGTGCTCGACGCCGAGCCCCGGGTCGAGCGTGACGACGGCGCCATGGCGCTACTCGACGCGGGCAAGTGTCTCGGCCACTACCCGGCGACGCGCGCGATGGAGAAGGCGATCGAGAAGGCCAAGGCCTACGGGATCGGCATCGCCACCGTCAGGAACTCGAGCCATTTCGGCGCCGCCGGCAACTACTCGATGATGGCACTCGAGCACGACCTGATCGGCCTCAGCACGACCAACATGCCCAATCCCCTGGCCGTGCCCACCTTCGGCCGCAAGGCCATGTTCAGCACCAACCCGATCTCGTTCGCGGCGCCGGCGGGCCGCCACGCCCCGTTCGTTCTGGACATGGCGACCTCCACCGTCGCGATGGGCAAGCTCGTGATCGCCACGCGCTGGGGCAAGCCCATTCCCCCGGGCTGGGCGCTCGACGATCAGGGCCAGCCCACGACCGATCCCACCGTTGCC
>JAHFDK010000390.1:2411-4883 GCA_023249095.1 Candidatus Rokuibacteriota bacterium
CATGGCGACCTCCACCGTCGCGATGGGCAAGCTCGTGATCGCCACGCGCTGGGGCAAGCCCATTCCCCCGGGCTGGGCGCTCGACGATCAGGGCCAGCCCACGACCGATCCCACCGTTGCCATCAAGAACCGCTTGCTCTCGCCGCTCGGCGGCTCGTGGCCGGCGTTGTGGATTTTCCGCTGCGTCATGCCGGTCGGCTCGGCGAGGTTGCCGTAGACCGCGCCGTGCCGAGGGCCAGGAGCGGATCTACGTCGCCGGCGAGCCTGAGGCTGAGAGTGAGCAGCGGCGGCGTAAAGATGGGATTCCATTGGCCCCGGTGCTGGTCGCCCAGTGCGACGAGTTCGCCCGCGAGCTGGGCGTCGCCCCGCTCGTTCGCTGATCAGACTCGGGAGACGGCCAACCCCAGGTAGACGATCACGACCGCCAGCAGCAACACGGCACGGTCCATCCACGCGATTGCCGAGAGCGCCGGGCGAGGATCGTCCCCGGCGGCGAGGGCGCGCGCCAGGCGCGGCACCTGGGCGAAGTCGCGCTGGCCGGAGACCGCGATGGCGGCGAGCGCGAGCATGAACTTGAGTGCCAAGGCCAGCGCCGCGCCGCTCTCCATCACCCGCTCGAGCGGGCCCAGACGCGTCACGTTGTAGAACCCGGTCAGCGTCACGAGCGCGATCGCGGTCCACGTCATGGGTCGGCCGCGCCGCAGGACCTCGGCGAACATCCCGGTGGCGCCCCGCCGCGCCGCTGGCAGGAGCACGTGCGCCTGGTACATGAGGCCGCCCACCCAGACCACGACGCCGAGCAGGTGCAGCCACACGACCAGGAGTGCCAGCGTCACGGCGCGCCGTTGGTCAGGAGCGCCACGACGCGGTCGACGTCGGCAAGGTCGCCGAAGAGCAGGTCGGGTTCACACCGCACCAGCTCGTCGGCCGGGTGCTGGCCGGTCGCGACCGCCACCGCCACTGCGCCGCACCCGCGGGCACACTCGACGTCGAGCGGGGTGTCTCCGATGATCGTCATGCGGTCGAACGTGACGTCGTGGCCGAGGGCGCGCGCCCGCTCGCGCGCGATGGGGGGCAGCCGACGGCGGTCGGCGTCGTCTCCGCCGTAGGCGGCGACCCGAAAGAGCGGCCACAGGCCCGTCGGCGCGAGCTTGATCCGTGCGCCCGCTTCGATGTTTCCGGTGAGGAGCCCGACGAGCGTGTCCGGCCGCGCGACGAGTCGCCGGACGACCTCGGTAACTCCGGGCAGGACCTGCACCCGCGAGCCATCGCCGATGAGGCGCGCGAGCTCGCGCACGTACACCTGGAAGCAGTCGTCGAGCCGCGCCCGGATCCGGCCGGCATCCACGCCCGCGGCGGTCATGAGCTCGTGGACGATGCGCAGATCGGTCCGGCCGCGGAAGTCGTAACGGTCGATCGCCCCGGCCGTTCCGTAGGTCTCTTCGAGCGCCCGCGCGAACGCCGCGCGGCCGGCACCGCGCACCGACACCAGCGTGCCGTCGATGTCGAAGAGGAAGAGGCGCACCCTACTGGGGGGCCAGGCGGCGGAGCCGGGCGACCACCGCCGGAACAGCATCGAGCACGATGTCGATCTCGCTCGCGATGGTCCAGCGGCCCAGCGTGAAGCAGAGCGAGCCTTCGGCGGCCTCGCGCTCGCAGCCGATCGCCCGCAGCACGTACGACGGCTCGCCGGTCATCGCCGTGCAGGTGGCGCCCGACGAGGCGGCGACGCCGCGCAGGTCCAGATCCATCAGGACGCTCTCCGCCTTTACCCCCGGCACGACGATGGACACGTGGTGCGGGAGCCGCGCTGCGCCGCGAGCGCCGGTCAGGCGTGCCCCCGGGATCTGTGCGAGGAGCCCCGACAGCAGGCGATCGCGCAACTCGCCGAGTCGCGCCACCTCGCCCGCGACCTCGACGCGTGCGAGATCGGCTGCGACGCCCATACCGGCGATTGCCGGAAGGTTCTCGGTTCCCGCGCGGTAGCCCTGTTCCTGCCCG
Source organism: Candidatus Rokuibacteriota bacterium (assembly GCA_023249095.1). Taxonomy (GTDB): domain Bacteria; phylum Methylomirabilota; class Methylomirabilia; order Rokubacteriales; family CSP1-6; genus AR31. The sequence continues at coordinate 4,413 of JAHFDK010000390.1, forward strand.
CCACCGACGGTGAGCGGCGCGAGCTTGACGGTCGGTCGCACCCAGAGTGCGCCAGCGCCCGGCGGCCCGTACAGATCGTTGGACGACAGCGTGAGAAGGTCGATCTGGCAGGTGTCGACGAGGAGCGGCACGCGCCCGGCGGCGCCGACCGCATCGACGTGGAACGGCACGCCGCGCCCGCGGGTGACCCGGCCGATCTCCCGGACCGGCTGAAGCGTGCCGATCTCGCCGTTGGCCGCCATGATCGACACCAGCACCGTATCCTCGCAGATAGCCCGCGCCACCGCTTGCGGGTCGACGCGGCCCTCGGCGTCGACTCCCAGATAGGTGACGGTCCAGCCGCGCTTCTCAAGGTCGCGACACGAGTCGATCACCGAGATGTGCTCGATCGAGGACGTGACGACGTGCCGGCCGGCGGCGCGTTGGGCCAGACCCTTGATGGCCAGGTTGTTCGCCTCCGTGGCGCTGGCG
>JAHFDK010000391.1 GCA_023249095.1 Candidatus Rokuibacteriota bacterium
ATCAAGTTCTAGTCGCTGTATCGCATGGCTCGGCCGAGGGGCCGATGCTGCGCTGAACCCCAACGTAGCTCTCGCGCATCATCGCCGGTCGCGCGTTCGCGACCCTCGCGGGCGCCGCTCCGGTATCCGCCGCCGCTCCGACCGCCGCCCAGGCCCGCGGCTTGGCGAACTCCACTTTCAGCGTCCGGCCATCCACTTCCTGACCGTTGAACTTCTTGACCGCGGCCCGAACCCGCGCGAGCGCCCGGTGTCACGGTCGGTCACGACTGTGCCCGATTCGAATACACCCGACGCCGCGGGGCCATGCGGCCATACTTCGTTCGTACGCACGCCGACCGGAGAGGAGAAGATGTTGAGGCCCGAGACGCGAACGTCCTGCGTCACTGCCAGCATTGCATGATCCCAATGAACGCGGACTACCAGCGCTGCCTCTATTACCAGGACAATCATCACCGAACGTGCACCCGGCAGGGATGTACCGAGTGCGCGCTCTACTGCCCGTACCTGAACCACAAGACAGCCGTGGTCTGTACGCTCCCCCACATGAAGACCGGAGAGCCGGTACCACGACGGACGCCGCCCTCGCTGTTCACGACGGAGGATCTATCGCATGAAGACCGACGAGATGATCCTGCGTTTGACCACGGGCTCGCCTGCGTACGCCAGCGCGGCATCGCAGAAATAATCTCCCGCGTCGAAGCCCTTGGGACAACCGGCGTCGGCAAGGAGCTGCCTAGCCTTGACGGGATCGTACCCGTAACCGGGTGGCTGCCAGTAAAACTCGAAGCTCGGGGGAAGGCTGCGGGCTGATCCCGTGACCAGCCCCACCCCGGTCATCGCCATCACGGCCTCGGTAATGACCCAAGACCGTACGCGAGTCATGGCCGCTGGGTTCGACGGCTTCCAGGGCAAGCCGATCAGCATCAAGGAACTGCTAGCCACGGTGCGCGAGATTCTCGATAAGCGCTGAAGCTGGGTCGTTGTTAGAGACGCCGTCCATCCATGACAAGGGGCTTCCTCATGAAGCACGTTCGACGCCTCTCCACCACGTTGGCTTTCCTCATGATCCTGGCGATCGGAACCTCCTCCGGCGCCGCCGCGCCCGAGGGTCACATGACCTGGGCCCTTCACTTTTCGCCGACGCCCACGTGGTTCGACCCGGCCGAAACCTCGGGGTCTCCCACGTCGTACGTCCTCATCTACGCGGTGCACGACGCGATGGTCAGGCCGAGACCGGGTCACCCCATGGCGCCGAGCCTGGCCGAGTCGTGGAGCGCGTCTCCGGATGGGCTCGTCTACGAATTCGTCCTCCGCAAAGGCGTCAAGTTTCACAACGGCGAGCCGGTCAGCGTCGAGGACGTCCAATTCTCGTTCGAGCGATACCGGGGCGCCACGCACAAGATGCTCAAAGAGAAGATCGCCAGCATCGAGATTCCCGACGCGGCACGTGTCCGCTTCCGGCTCAAACAGCCGTGGCCCGACTTCATGACCTTCTATTCCAACGCCACGGGGGCCGGCTGGATCGTGCCGAAGAAATACGTCCAGAAGGTCGGCGACGAAGGCTTCAAGAAGGCGCCGATCGGCGCTGGCCCTTACCGGTTTGTCTCATTCACCCCAGGTGTGGAGCTAGTCCTGGAAGCCTTCGATCAGTATTGGCGAAAGAGACCGAGCGTGAAGCGGCTGGTCTTCAAGGCGATCCCGGACGAGGCCACGCGTCTCGCCGCGCTGAAACGAGGTGAGGTCGATATCGCGTATGGCATGAGCGGCGCGCTGGCCTAGGAGCTGCGGCGGACTCCGGGACTGACGCTGAAGCCCGTCGCCGGACAGGTCGTGGACTGGGTGAACTTCCCTGACCAGTGGGATCCGAAGTCCCCGTGGCACGACCGGCGCGTGCGCCTGGCCGCCACCTACGCCATCGACCGGCAAGCGATGAACCAGGCCGAGCGGCTCGGATTCGCCAGGATCACCTGGAGCCTCATCGATGAAGGGCTTCGATGCCGTTGATGCCGGGCAGTTGGATGTCCATCAAGATGAGCGCCGGATGTCGCTCGTGCGCGAGGCGCACGCCCTCTTCGCCGGTCTCGGCCTCGATGGTCTGATAACCCTTGACCTGCAGCGTATCTCGCACCAGCTTCAAGTTCTTGGGTTGTCTTCAACGATGAGGATGAGCTCATTCGCCATGACGCACCGGGATCGTGAACGTGAACGTCGAGCCCGCGCCTAATTGACTCGTGACCCAGATCCGCCCGCCGTGGAGTTCGATGAACTTCCGGCAGAGGGTCAGCCCCAGCCCCGTGCCTTCCACCTTCTTCGCCGCTGTCCCCACCTGTCGGAACTCTTCGAACACCGCCTCCTGATCCTCCGGCGCGATGCCTACCCCGGTGTCGCTGACTGAAACCTCGACCGATCCGTCCCGTGGCACTGCCCCGACTTCTATCCGCCCGCCCTCCGGTGTGAATTTGATCGCATTCGACAACAGGTTCAAGACGACCTGCCGGATCTTCCGCTCGTCGGCCTGAATCTGGCCCAGCCGGTCATCGACGTCCATCTGCAGCGTGATGCCCCGTCGTCCCGCCCGCTCGCGGACCAGGGTCAGGGCATTGTCGAGCGCCGTGGGGAGGTCGAAGTCCGACAGCTCCAGCTCCATCCGCCCGGCCTCGATCTTCGAGAGGTCGAGGATGTCGTTAATCAGGGATAGCAGATGGGTCCCCGAGGCGTAGATGTCCTTCAGGTACTCCTCCTGCTTCTCGTTGAGCTCACCGAACATGCGTTCCGAGAGCACCTCGGAGAAGCCGATGATGGCGTTCAAAGGCGTGCGCAGCTCGTGGGACATGTTGGCGAGGAACTCGGACTTGTGCTGGCTCGTCACCTCGAGCTGTCGGCCTTTGTCCTCGATCTCGTGGTAGAGCCGGGCATTCTGAATAGCGAGGGCCGACTGCGTCGCGAAGGTCCGCAGCAGCTCGATCGTCTCGGCCGGGAACTCTCCGGGGCGGTTGCGGGTCACGCCAAGACACCCGATCAGCCGCCCCTCGCGGACCATCGGCACGGCGACGATGGCCCGAATGCCGGATTCGATCAAGTTCTCGCGATTCGGACCCACGTAGGCTCCCGGCAAGGTGATGTCGAGCACCTGGACCGGTTCCAGCGTGATGGCCGTTTGCCCGACGACACCTTCTCCCTTCCGGATGCGCGTCGCGCGCCGGGCAGCCGCGAGAGCGCCGCCGGTTTCGGCCTGCGCTCGCTGGACGAACTCTTCGACATCCTCCTCATACTCGAGCACTACGCCGCCGTCGAGGCCTGTGAGTTGGACGGCGCGGGAAACGATGGTGGTCAGCACCGTCTCCAAATCGAGCGTAGAACTGACGGCGCGCCCGACCTCGCCCAAGGCCGTGAGCTGCTCGACCGACCGGGTCAGCTGTCGCGTCCGTGCCTGCAGCTCGCTCAGAAGACGTGCGTTCTCAATGGCAATCACAGCCTGGTCGGCGAAAGTCTGGAGGAGGGCGATCTCGTCCTCGGTGAACCCACCGGGTTCGCGACGCGTCACTGTGATTGCGCCGATCGCCGGCCGGTGATGACAAAGCAGCGCTCGGTACTCTGCTCCTGCGCGCGGCGGAGGAGGGGGACGCTGCGAGCCTACGCGACTTAGTGGCCAAGGGAGCCGACGTCAATGCGAGGGACCGTAAAGGCTGGACGCCTCTGATCTGGCGGGCCTACCACGGAGTCCACGCCGACCTTGTGAGCCTCCTCCTGAAAAACGGGGCAGACGTCAATGCAAAGTCTCAAAGAGACACGACAGCGCTGATCGAGGCTGTGCGAGCTAGGAGCACCGAGATTGTCAGGCTCTTAGTGGCCTCGGGTGCCGATGTCAACGCCGCGAATAAGTCGTGGGAGAGTCCCGTGACCTTGGCGGCAACGGTAGGAGGTGTTGACATCCTCAAATTGCTAATCGACGCAGGCGCTGACCTGAAACTTCCGACCAATCGAGACGCCTTGATCGGTGCTGCAGCGCGAGGCAACGTCGACGTCGTCGAGATCCTGCTGGCACGTGGCGCCGACGTGGATGCGAAGACCCCTGATGGCTGGACTGCGCAAAGGATCGTGGAGTCGTTGCTCGACGCTAACGCGCGCAACCCGCGCGCCGCCGAGCCTGGTGAAAGCGCCCGCTTCAGGGCCGTCGCGAGCCTGCTGACGAAGGCAAGCGCGAAAGATGAGACACAGATGCTGCAGACAGCGACGACTCCTATGGCGATCTTCTACAGGGCCCTGTTCAAGATCCTCGCTCGGACCGGCACCACGCAGGACCAGGAAGTGGTTCGTAAGCACTTCACCCCGGAGATGCTCTATGAGCTCGGAACCGCTTACTGCAAGGCCCTGAAGCAAGGCACCCGGGAATCCGAGTTCGTCGAGAATCCATACATTCCCCCTCCCATATCGACGGCAGCCCTGGAAGCCGCGAAAGAGACGATCTGCCCAGAAGTCAAACCACATAGTCGATAGCTCCGCGCCGCGGGGGAGGCCGTGCATGCCTCCTAGCCCTTCACGCCGCGCCCCGCACTGACGATGTTGTAGCGATCCAGCGCCTCGACCGCCGCTTCGTGGCGGTCCGGTTGAACGTGCCCGTAGGTGTCGGCGGTCTGGCCGATGCTGGCGTGCCCGAGTTGTCGCTGCACCCACCAGATGTCCGCGCCGCCCTCTAATCCCCGCTTCCGCGCATTTCCCTTCATGGTGCTTCAGGCGGATCAGGCAGGTCGGCGGTCACGGCGGCCTCGCGGGTCTTGAACTGCCGGCCCCACTTCGAGTAGTATGGTCGTGCCCGCTACCGGGGTCACGGGGGCGTCCCGCCCACAATCACCGGGG
>JAHFDK010000392.1 GCA_023249095.1 Candidatus Rokuibacteriota bacterium
GGGACCGGCCGCCGTCGGGCATTCGACTTCTTCGCGCTCGCCATGATCGAGACACCTCTCTCCGCCCTCTACAGTAATTGCCGGGGAGGTCGGTGTCTCACGATCATTGGCACAGAGGGACGACGCTCTCGCGGTCAACTCTCCGCGTTGCGATGGGCGTTCTCACGTCCCCTTGGAGGCCCTCTCGTACGGTCGCGAGTGCTTGCATTGCCAACTTCCCCTCAAAGGAGAAGCCACATAAGGGAGCGCACGCCGTGGCGGGCGGCGCAGCGCGCAAGTCGCTGACAAAGGCTGGCGCAGCGGCGCGCGCGACCGGACCGTTAGTCAGGCGTCTATTTGGTCTTCGTCAGGGCGATGTCCATAGGGTTGGCCCTCACCGCTCCTTGCGCGCTCCCCTTCATCTGGTTCCCCTCGATCAAAAACACCGTCGGGTTCGCGCTGCCGAACGTGAGTCGGTTGCCATCGAGTGTGCCAGAGAGCTTGAATTGAACGGTCTCTCGCCCGGATATGGTGACCTGTCCGTATACCTTGTCGCCTTTCACCTCCTCGATTGTCAGGTGATATTGCCCATTGGCGCCCGGCAGCTGCTTGTTTCTCCATGGCCCGCTCCACTCGCCGACCAACGACTGGGGGTCAAGCGGCGCTTGCGACCAGGCGGAGAAGGTGAGGGTGGCTAACGCAACAACGGACACAGCGAAGAGCAACATTGAACGGCCGACAATGTGAGCACGCATGCGCTCCCCCTTCTTTGGCTAGGCCTTGGTGACGCAGGAAGGCTTCCTGGCCAAGCCTCAGGGACACTTGTCGCCAGAGCGCGTTTCAGATTCGTCGCGTAATGGCCCGATGAAGCTGGTTTTCCGCGATGCGACGGGGAGTTATGCGATGCTTGGACACGCGGAAGGATCATGGGGCGGTTGACCCTCACCCTGTTCGGCGGTTTCCAGGCCCGCCTTGGCTCGGGCCCCGCGCTCCCCTTGCGAACCCGACGGGCGCAGGCACTGCTTGCGTACCTTGCAATGCCCTGCTCCAGGGTTCACGCCCGCGACGCACTCGCCGTCCTGCTTTGGGGCCACCTAGCCCAGGGCGAGGCGCGCAGTCGGCTTCGCCAGACCCTGTTCACCATTCGCAGAGCCCTTGCCGGGGTTGACCCGCCCTGCCTGCAGGTCGACGGGGACACCGTCGTCCTGAACCTTGCTGGAATCGATGTAGATGCCATCCGCTTCGAGGAGCTCGTGGCACAGGGATCAACTGATGCCCTCGAACGGGCCGTGGGTCTGTATCAAGGCGATTTCTTGCAAGGCCTGCCCGCCCAGGGTCCGCATCCATCACCTTTCGAGGAATGGCTCGTGGGCGAACGCGAACGCCTCAGGGAGCTGGCACTCGAGGCGCTCGCCAAGCTCATCGACGTTCAGCGCACGGCGGGTTCGCCGGACCGCGCGCTGGCCACCGCCCTGCGGCTTCTAGTGCTCGAGCCCCTCCAGGAGGTCGCGCATCGTACGGCCATGCGTTTGTACGTGCTGCTCGGGCGGCGCAGCGCCGCTCTTCGGCAATACCAGGCATGTGTGGACTCGCTCCGCCGCGAGCTCAACATCGAGCCCGAGGAGGAGACGCGCCAGCTATATCGCAGCATCCTGCGCCGCCGGCCCATCGGTGCCGCCACAGAGCCGCGCCCACGTCCCACACGCGGCTCAGGGGCCGCTCCACCATTCGACGACCACATCCCCCTGATCGGCCGCGAGTCAGAGACCGACCGCCTCCGCGCCTGGCTCACGAAGGCGTCAAACGGATCGCCTCAGGTGGGGCTGCTGGTCGGGGCAACGGGAGCCGGCAAGAGCCGCCTCGTGGCCGAACTCGCTCGGATCGCAGGGCCGGTCCTCGTGCTCCAGGGCCACTGCCACGACGGGGAGCAGATCGTGCCTTTCGGTTTGTGGATCGACGCCTTCCGGACGGCCCGGCTACTCGATGACCGCACGCTCTTCGACGCGCTGGATCCCTTGTGGCGCGCCGAACTGGTCCGCATGCTGCCGCAACCCCGGGGATCGGAGATCGACGTCGCCGCCGACCCGCCGGCCGCGGGCAGACTGTTCGAGGCGATCAGGCAGCTCGTGGCGTGCCTCATCACGCGGTCTCCGGTCGTGCTCGTGCTCGAAGACCTCCATTGGGCAGACGAGATGAGCCTTCGCTTCCTGCAGTATCTGGTGCGCCGAGCGTCGGGATGGCCTCTGCTCGTCGTGGCCACCTTGCGGGAGGAGGAGCTCTGGGAATTGCCGGTTCTCCGCCAGACCCTTGATAACCTTGCTGACGAGCCGAACGTCGAGCGCTTACGAATTGGGCCGCTCTCCCGCCCGGCCGCCTTTCGGCTCGTCCGCGCACTGTCGGGGGCGACGAGCGACCCCGACGGGCTGGAGCGGCTGAGCCGCCAAGTGTGGCGTGTCAGCGAGGGGAACCCGTTCGTGATCGTCGAGACGATTCGGAGTCTTCAACAAGGCGTCACCTTCCTCGGCCCCGGCGAACTACCGCTCGCCGATCGCGTGCGGCAGGTGATCGCCCGACGACTCGACCGGCTGAGTGAAATGGCGCGCGAGCTTGCGGCGATCGGGGCGGTCATAGGGCGAGGCTTCGAGTTCAGCCTGCTGCATCGGGCGGTCGAACGCGATGAGGCGGCGACGGCCGCCGGCGTGGAAGAACTGGTCCGCCGGCAAGTCTGGCGTGAGGTGGCCAGTGGCCTCGACTTCGTCCACGAGCGCGTCCGTGCCGTCGCGTACGCCGAGCTTCTAGGCCCCCGGCGCCGCCTGCTTCATCGGAGGGTCGCCGAGGCGATCGAATCGAATTACTCGCGTGAGCTCGACCCACATCTTCTCGCCCTCGGCATCAACTACCGCGATGGAGAGGTGTGGGACAAGTCGGCTGCTTATTTCGCCCAGGCCGGGTTTCGTGCCCTGGGCCGAGCGGCCAGCGCCGAGTCAGTGGCGTGCTTCGAGTCCGCTCTCGACGCCGTGAACCGTCTCCCCGAGACCGACGACACGCTCCGTCGAGGTATCGACATCCGGACAGCGCTGCGTCTCCCGCTCTCACGTGTGGGACGAATCGCTCGGCTCGACACAGTGCTCGAAGAGGCGGCGCGCATGGCGACGCGGCTTGGGGACGAACGCCGTGAAGCCGTGGTGGCGATCGGCCGATCCCACCACCTCTACAGCGTCGGAGACAACGAGGGCGCGTGCGAGGCCGGCGAGCGAGCAGTGACGCTCGCGCGTCGTTCTCGGGATCGAGGGCTGGAGGGCCAGGCTACCTACTATGCGAGCCTGCCGTTGATGGCTCTGGGGCGGTACCAGGCGGCGGCAGGGCCCATCCGCCAGTTCGTCGACTTTTTCGAGAACGGGATTGCAGGCGACAGTCCAGCCCTTTGGGATGCCGGCCATGCTCTCGCCTGTTCCTTTCTCGCACGGTGCCTCGCCGAAATTGGTGAGTTTCCCGAAGCCGTGGCATTTGGTGAGCGCGGCCTCGCGCGGGCCGAGAAGCGCGAGAATCCGTTCCACGTGGCCACTACCTCCCTTGGCCTGGGCAGCGCGTCTCTATGCAAAGGGGACTTCGCGAACGCCATTGGGCGGCTCAGGCGGGCGCTGGCGCTCGTAGAAGTCCATGACATCGGCATCTTTCTTCCGGCCACCTGCGCATGCCTCGGACTGGCCCTCGTCCGGTCGGGGCAAACGACCGAAGGGCTCCCCCTCCTCGATCGCGCGGTACGACGGGCACGATTCATGGGCATCTCGGCGAGTTGCGCCAGGTTCATGGCCTACCTGGCCGAAGGTTACCTGCTGAACGGACAGGTCGACGAGGCGCGTCGGTGGGCCGAGGACGCTCTACAGTACGCAAGGGATCACCGAGAGTCCGGACACGAAGCCATCGTTTTGCGCCTACTTGGTGACGTGGTCGCTCGAGAGCGCGAAGCCGGGAGTCCGCAAGCGCCGCAGGCACTGTATACAGACGCCCTCGCCCTGGCGTGCAAACTCGAGATGAGACCGCTCGAAGCCCTGTGTCATTTGAGCCTCGGAATCCTGCTTGCTGAGGACAGGGGAGGCAAGCAAGGCGGCGACCACCTGGCTCGGGCCGCCCAGATGCTGCAACAGATGAAAATGAAGTTTTGGCTCAAGTCAGCGACCGACTATCGGAGCGGCCAGACGAACCGCTAACGTGATCGGTGCGCGCGAAATTTCTGCTCGGCCGCGATTCATGATTGGACGTACGTCGAAGCCCGCCACTGCGCGGGACCTCCTCTTTCGTCACTGAGAGTGTCACCAAGCAGTCGCACCCGCGCGCGATCCCCCGCACTTTGCCGCACCTGCGCCGAGCGGCTCTCGAGGGGCGAAGTGCCTGAAAATAAACGCGCGGCCGGTCAAGTGCGCCTAGAGCTTCTAATCCCCGGCCTGGTGCCGGGGTCCTGCCAGGTGAAGCTGACGGCCGCTAGAGGAGAGTGCCAGGGGAATAGAGGATATTTCTCTGCAGCCGACAGTCCGGAAGGCGATATCGGCTTCCTTGGCGTGTTCGAGTACGCCGCGAAAGTTCTTCCGAGCCCTGACACATCAGCTATGCTCCGGCGATGTCGACGTTCGCCAATTGTGGCGGGATAGGTAAATGAGTAGAGCGTCACGCAAAGTCGCGTCCCCGCGGGTTGTCTGCGTGGAAGATCTCCTGCCGCTAGCGCGTCGCCGAGTGCCCAAGGCCGTGTTCGACTATCTCGACGGAGGCGCCGAAGGGGAGGTTACGCTTCGCGAGAACTGCCGCGCCTTCGAGGACGTGACGTTCCGGCCGCGCCACGCGGTCGCGTTTTCGCAATGCGA
>JAHFDK010000393.1 GCA_023249095.1 Candidatus Rokuibacteriota bacterium
CCGTCGCGCCCGCGCATTCAGCCCCGCCGCGGCCAGGATGGCGTCCAGCGTGAGCGCCTGCCACAGTTGATGGCCAACGTGGACCGGGCCGGCTTCGCGGACATCTTCGACGCGGACCTGATCGGGGTGAATCCCGACCACGTCGTCACCCGCCGGTCCCGCGGGCGCCCGACCACGCGCCGGGGGGGGCCTCGGCCGGAAGCCGGCGCGTCTTGGCGGGCGCGGCGGATCGGGGCGGCGCGAAGACCTCGAGATAGAGCTTCTCGTCGAGCTGGGCGAGCTCGCGCTGGGCGGCGACGGCGAGGAGCTCGGCGGCCATGGTGGTGAGCACCCGGTAATTGCCGAGGGCGTGCTCGCACAGCGTGATCTGGAGCTCGGCGGTCAGGAGGGTCGCGTTCCCGGCGGCGTCGAGGAGATGATCGAGACAGGCGCGCAGCTCCTCCCGACTGGCGTACTCCAAACTCAACCGGGTGCGGATGCGGCTGCCGAGCGGCCGGAGCTCGTCGCGTCGCAAGAGGTCGGTGAGGCGGCCGTCGCCCGCCAGCACGACGCTGAGCAGAGCGCGGGAGTCGAACTGCGCGCTGGCCAGCAAGCGCAACTCGCTGAGGACGAGCGGATGCATCTCCTGGGCTTCGTCGATCAGGAGCACGGGGCGTAGGAGCGTGCTCTCGAGATGCGCCAGCCACCGTTCCCGCAAGGTCTTGAAGCCGTTCCATCGGATTGTGTGGCTTGAGGGCGACGCCGAAGAGGTCACCGAGCTCGCGGTAGAAGTCGGCGACGTGGCTCTGCGGATGCGTGAGTGCGCCCACCGTGAGATCGCGCACGCGGGCGAGCCGCTCGGCCAGCAGGCGCAGCACGACACTCTTGCCGGTGCCGGGGTCGCCAGTGACGAGGGCAGGGGCACCCCGGCGAAGGACTTTGTGACAGGAGCGGAATCATCCTGTTCCACAAATAAGGCACACCCAGCAACCTACTGCTCGAACCAGTCAGCGTTCTCGACGCCCTTTGGATCAAAATACTCCATGCGTCCGCAGTAGCCACATCTGAGGACGCGAACCTCGATGTAGCCCGTCTGTTTCATTGGCTCGTGCCGTTGGTACGTTCCCTTGCCGCACCATCTGCACTTCAACCCCATCGACGGCCGAAGCGGCACGAAATTCCCGTTCACCATGTACTTCACCTCTTTTAGCAGCGTGGGGAGCAGTGCGAGATTGTGCCGCCTCGCGTATTCTTCAACGATCATGCTGTCGAAGAGACCATGGACGTGCGCCCATCGCTGCTCCTCGAGTCGCTCCACCAGGTAGTTGCCGGCAGCTCGATGGCCCTCCCGAGCGAAAATGTCGCCGCCAGAGAGCATCCAGTACATTACCTTTCCGAGCGCATACACGTCCACAGCGTGCGTCACGCGGTCATGCTGACCGGCCTGCATCTCTGGGGCGATGTAGTTCGTGGAGCCCATGCCGCGGTCAGAGAGCGTGATGCATTTGCCGTCCGCCACGTGACAGATGCCGAAATCGGCGAGCACAGGCGTTAGATCAGCGCGAAACAGGATGTTCTCCGGTTTCAGGTCCCTGTGGACGACTGGGGGCCTGGCTCCTGCTCCGGCTGCGAGCGCATCCACGATTGGCAACAGGACGTCGAGCGTGAGTGTGATGTTGCCCTTGAACTGCTGAGCCCCAACATCGGCCAGCGAACGTTTCTCACACAACTCAGCGACGTAGTAGGGCCGTGCGCCAGCAATATCGAAGTCCACGACACGCAGAATGTTGGGATGGCGGAGGCCAATGGTCACCTCAACCTCGCGCTTGAAGCGGTCCAGCCGCTCCATATTCCTTAGCCTCTTGAGCGCGTACCGCCCGCTGAACTCGCCTCGGGTGTCTTCTACAAAGTAGACGTAGGCCTGTCCGCCCTCGCCCAGGCTCCCACCGATCCGCCACCGACCGTACACGTTCTTCTTCGCCACGCCGTGCCTCCTGAGGCACCGACAGTCTCACCTGAAACATTCTAGAGGAAGCTCAGGCGCCCTGTCGTCGCCGATCCTGCTGGATGTGTGAGCAACCTGCCTGGTGGTCTGCTCACCTTTCTGCTGCTCACCCCGAGGAGCTTTAGCGTGAGTTGCTCCGCCCGGTATTCGGCCGGGTTCCGCATCTCGAGCACCGAGTGCGGCGTCCCGTTGCCTGGCCGACGGGCCCAAGAGCGCGTTGAGTTGCAAGCCCAAAGCGCCTCGCGGGACAGATCGCGCCGTCGATCGCTTCTTCCCTCGTGGCCCGCGGGACATGGGGGGCTTAGATCACCAAAAAATCGGGAAATCACCCGACGATAACATCTAGTCGTTATGCAGATAAAAATCGCCTTGAGATTTCTTATGGCCGCCTGAACCCCATCTCGACCGTACCGAGCCGAGGATCCGCTACCGCCGGTCCGCGCGGCCCGGCGTGGTCGCCTGCATCGACGGCGGCGATCCCGCTTTATGGCTTACTCCGCCGAGTCGCTTGACGGTGGCCGCAGCGAGCGTATATCCTAGACTCACGTTGGCGGTCGTGAAGGGGGAAGTGCTTCCCCAGCCGCCACTGAACGGCGAGGTCGAGAAGAGGCCCGCCTGAACCCAACCCCGCAGGGGAGGGTTCGGCGGGCCTTTTCTTTTTCGTCAGAGGGCACGGATGAAGATTCCGAGAATCACGGTTGATTTCCTTTTGCGGAGCGAAAAACAACGGCCCGCGACTGATCGCGATCAGCGCGAGTGGGCGATAGGGATCGCGCGGCGTCGGTGCCTGGTTTGGAGTCGTTCATGACGAAGCACGACCTTCTTGACTATCTCGCCGCGGCTGGCAGCGCAGACGCGATGGACGTCGCCGACGCCTTCGGGATCGCCTACGCGACCGCAGCCATGGCGCTCATGCGGCTGGCGCGGCAAGGCCTTGTCCGTCGCTATGTCGATGCCGACGACGCGGTCTATTTCTACGAACTCTCCGAACGCGGACATGCCCGGTTGGCGTTCCTCCAGAACAATCGCTAGCGGAAAGGAGAAAAGATCAATGCCGAGAAAACCTCAGGCGCGTTCTCGACGATCGGATCGCCGCGCAGCGTCGGCGCCGTCCACCGACCGGTCGGCGTCGGACTCACGCCGATCGGCGTCTCGGAGTCGCACTGAACGGCCAATATTCTGGCAATGCGAAGCGTGTGGGGCCCCCGTCGATCCGCGGTTCGGTTCGGGGGACTACTCCTGGTGTCCCTCCTGTCACGCCACGGGAACGGTCATGGGGATGGAGGGGCAGTACCCCTCGCCCGCGATGTACGGGGCGTGGGTGGCTCAACGCGAGCGCAAGAAAAAGCAGGAACAAGCCGAGGCCGAGCTCACGCAGCGCTCGAGACTCCACAGTTCAACTCCGAAGGAGGAGGCCATGAAGCGTACGAAGACCCACACGGGCACGTTCCACTGCCCAAGCTGCTTCACTGAGGTCGAGTTGTTCGCCGAGGAATCGTTGAAGTGCGACACGTGCAAGGGCCCGTTGGCGCCTGGGAGCCTCGACGAGATCTGGGACGACGAGGCCGACGACGAGGAGGCGAAGTAGATCAGCAGCCCTCCCACAGAATGGCGGCCATGACTGACGAACCCGTATGAACCCAGAAGCGCCCAAGGGGCCGGCTCCTGACGGCGCACGCGTGGCAGAGGACGAAGCGACGGGCACATCCTCCGCGCTCGCGCCCCTCGCCATGCACGTGCTTGACGGCTGGGTAGTCCCTCCCGATACTGCTCCCCGGCGAAACCGTGGTCGTGGCTCGGGGCGGAGGACCGAGACCATGGCCCAGCAGCTGACCGACCTGGTCGAGCAGTTCTGCAACTTCCAGCACAAGCAGCGCGGCAAGACGGAAGGAGGCGTACGAACCTACCGATGGATCCTGGAGCAGTTCTTGATCTTCGTCCGCAACCGACTCGGCCGCCTGGTTCGGGTGACAGATCTGACGTCGTCGACGATCCAGGCGTGGATGGATGACATGGCGGGCGTCGACCTGGCGCTCAGCACGATGCGGGTCCGCCAGTCGACACTGTCGAGCTTCTGCGCGTGGCTGGTGAAGCGCGAGGTGCTAGCGGCAAACCCTGTGGCCAGGCTGGAGCGGCCTCCACACTACCAGGAGCCGCCCAAGCAGGTCCCAGGGTCGTCAATCATGGACGCCATCGTCGAGGCCGCGAAGGCGCGCCACCGCCCGCGTGACGTGGCGATTTTTCTGATCCTGCGTTACACGGGCATGCGACGCGAGTCCGTGGCCACGCTGCAGATGCACCACCTCGATGGCACCTGGGGTCTGCGTGGGGTCCGCGTGAAGGGCGGCAAGACGCGGGACATTCCCCTGCCCGCAGCGGTCATGAAGTTCCTACAGGTGTATGTCGAGCGGGGGCTCGCCAAGGAGGTCGAGAAGATCGGCCCGGAGACACCGCTGTTCTGGTCCACCTGGGGGCGGCGCGCTGTCGGCAAGACGCGGGCACCGATGACTGGGAAGAACATCTGGCGCCTCTGCAAGGTATATGGCCGGATGATCGGCTACCCGGAGTTGAAACCCCACGACCTGCGCCACGGCGTGGCAATGGAGGTGTTGGAGCAGCACCATGATCTGGAACAGGTCCGTGCGCTGCTCGGTCACTCACGCATCGACACGACGCAGGTCTACGCGAGCATCAGGCCGCCGCAGCTCAAGCGGGCGGTGGAATTCTACGAAGAAAAAGCGGCGCGGATGTTGAGCGAGTGAGGACGTGTACGCGTTCCGTGTTCGAGGAACATTCGAATGTTCCTAAAACACGGGGCGAAAAACGACAACAAAATTAACTTGGTGGCCCCAA
>JAHFDK010000394.1 GCA_023249095.1 Candidatus Rokuibacteriota bacterium
TGGCCGGCCCGCTCGCGCTCGATGAGGAAGTTGTTCAGGGCGATGAGCCGCTGCGCCCGTGACTCCCCTTTCTGTTTGATTCCCAGGTCCTCGAGGACGTACTCGAGAAGCTCGTCGAACGGCAGGGCGGAATTGACCACGAACGCGATGGCGCTCTGTCCGTTGAGGCGCTGACAGAGGGTGTGAAGGAGAGTGGTCTTTCCGGTGCCCACCTTGCCGGTCAGGACGATGAAGCCTTTCCTTTCCTGGGTGCCGTAGAGGAGCTGGGCCAGCGCCTCCCGATGCCCGGGGCTCATGTAGAGGAACCTGGGATCCGGGGTTGCGTTGAAGGGCCTGTCTGTCAATCCGTAAAAAGTCAGATACATGTCGGAACCCTCACGAGGCGACACGCGCCAGGAGCAGGACGAGGAGCTCGTTCCCCTTGGCGGCGACATAGACGATGCCGACGATCATGACGAGGCCGACAAAGGCCCCGGCGGCAGCGAGCCGCATGCGCCACCACCGACGGCGGAGGTCCGTTGGGGTCACGATTCGCGGGATACTGACCAGTACCGGCACGTTGCTGAACGTTCGAAGGTCGTCGACCTCATGGAACGAGGTGTCGAGATGCTCGGCCAGTAGGACGCCCCCTACGGCCAGGCCGATCGCACCCGCCAGGGTCATGAGGAGGAGTCGGAAGCGGTTGGGCGCCGCCGGCTGGGCGTTCGGCACGGCCGGATCGAGCACCCGGAACTGCTCGCCTTTTTGACCCTGCTCCATGCTCTCGGCGAGCTGGGCCTCCTCGTAGCGCTTCATCAGCGAGCCATAGAGCTCGCGAGTGCTTTCGTAATCGCGGGACAGTTCCCTGAACTCTTGCTCGCGCCGTGGCACGTTCTCGACTCTCGTCTGATAGCCCGCGATTGCGGCCTGGAGCCGGCCTTCCTCCGTCTTGAGGATCTTGAGCTCCGTCTGCACCTCGCTGAGGGCCTCTTTCAGCCGGAGCACATACGGCGTGACGGGCGTCGCCGTCGGAGTTGCTTCCGGATTGGGTTTCGGCTCGCGAGCCTTGGCGGCGGCCAGCTCACGCTCGAGAGCGTCGACCTCGGCCGCCAACATGACCACATCGGGATATTTGTCACTAAATTGAGTGCGGAGCCTCGCCAGGTCCTCTTTTTTCTGTGCCAGGCGGGCTGCCTCGCGGAGCTCGGGCGAGGCGAACTGGACACCTGGCCCTGCCCCCGCGATGTACGTCGGGGTCAGGAGCGACGACTCGGCTTCCGCCAACTGACTCGAGAGCGTCTGCCGCCGCTCGGTGGCTCGTGTCTGACTATCGGCGTTCAGCCGGAGCTGCGCATGCATATGTTCCAGGGTGGTGAGGTTTGCCTCCATCTGCTGAGGCAACTCGCCCAGATGGCGGCGCTTGAAGCCGCTCACCCGCTGCTCCAGTCCGTCGAGCCGCGTCTTGGTTTCACCGAGCTGGACCTTGAGAAACTCCGTGGTGCCGGTCGCCTGGCGTCCCCGCGCCTTCACGTTCTCCTCGTTGTAGAAGGACGCGAGGGTGTTCGTGACGAGTGAGACAGTGCCCGGGTCGCTGCCCTGATAACTGATCGTGAAGGCCACCGAGGCCTCGCGCAGGCCTTTCAGCTCCAGGCTCTTGAGCTCCAGCTTGATGTCCCCGCGCATGCGCTCGATGACGCCCTCGAGCGGGACTCGCTCCCGCAGATCGGCGTAGAGGCCGAAGCGATTGATCAGAGCTCCCAGCCGGGAGCGGCTCAGGACTTCCTGGCTGATCGTCTGAATCCGAGTCTCGATGGCGCTCGTCACGGTCGACCGCACGAAGAAATCGGGGACTTGCTGGCGCTCCGCCAGCACAGTCGCCGACGACCGATAGATGTTCGGCAGGAAGGCGATGAGGCTGACGCCGGCCGCCAGGGGCGCCACGAACGCCAGGATCGCGAACCACTTGCGCCGGCTCCAGACGGCCAGTACCGTATCCACCGGGGACCGGCTCCGCGTCTCGCTCCGCGTCTCCTCCACCATATCGTTCGCTCGCTCCTCAGCCCGCCAGGCCTTTACGGCACCAGGATGATGTCGCCGTTGCGGAGGTAGAAGTTCTCCTGCTCGCCGGCGAGCGCCTTGTTGTAGTTGAAGGGAATCCGCTTCATCGTCTTCCCGTCTGGCTGGAGGATGATGATCCTCGAGCGCGATGCGAACTGCGTGAACCCACCCACCAGGGCGAGGACGTCGAGCACGGTCGACCAGGTCTTCAGCTCGTAGCGGCCCGGGCGGTTGATTTCGCCGAGAACCGACACCTTGAAGCTTCGGATGTCCGACACGATCACGGCGACCTCCGGGCTCGGCATGTACTCTGCGAGCTTCCGGGTCAAAACCTCGCGAAGCTCGAGCGCAGTGAGGCCGGAGGCCTGCACGTCGTTGAGAAGCGGAAGCGAGATCTTGCCGTCAGGCCTGACGGGCACCGACCGGCTCAGCGCGTCGTTTTTCCACACGGAGATCACCAGAATGTCCTCCGGGCCGATCCGATACACGTCGGGTGCGGCGCCGCGGCCCCCGTCGCGCTCCGAAGACCCGGCCCCGGGCGCCTGAGCCCAGGCGGGTTTCGCAGCCATCGCGGCTGACGCGAAAATCATGCCGGCGAGAAGCGAGCAAGCAATAGGGTGCTTCATACCCTTGTGCCTCATGAGGCCGAGCGGGCCGACGATCGCTCCGCGTCGAGGCCGGCCTCTTTGATCTTGTAGAGCAGTGCCCGGTAGCTGATCCGGAGCATCCGCGCCGCCCGCACCCGGTTCCAGGCCGTTTGCTCCAGCGTCTTGGCGATCGCCTCGCGCTCGGCGACCTGGGACGCTCGCCGGCCGATCTCCTTGAGGGAAGGCTCGAGAGTCGCGAGAGAAGCCTCCGGCGACGAAGCGGACGAGAGCGATTGCCCACCGTTCGAGCCAACGTGGGGGAGCGGGATCCTGGCCAGGAAGGGATCGTCGAGGACGATCATTCGCTTGACGAGATTCTCCAGCTCCCGAACGTTTCCCGGGTAGCGGTGGCGTGTGAGTCGTTCCAGCACCGATAGCGGAACCGTGAACCCGTCGCGGCGGTACAGTTTCGCGTATCGCTCCACGAAGTAGTTGGCCAGGAGCGGAATCTCGGTGGCGCGCTCGCGGAGCGGCGGAACCAGCACGTGAATGACGTTGAGGCGGTAGTAGAGATCTTCTCGGAATCGGCCTTCGGCGACCGCCTTCTCTAGATCTTGGTTGGTGGCCGCGAGGACCCGGACATCGACGCTCAGCGTCGACTTCGCGCCGATGCGTGAGAACTCGCCGTCCTGGAGGACGTGGAGCAGCTTGGCCTGAAGTGCCGGATGGAGGTCGCCGATCTCGTCGAGGAAGATGGTTCCGCGATGCGCCGCCTCGAACTTGCCGATCTTGAGCTTGTGGGCGCCCGTGAAAGCACCTCGCTCGTAGCCGAACAGCTCGCTCTCCAGGAGCTCGCGGGGCATGGCGGCGCAATTGACCTTCACGAATGGCCCGGCCCGGCGCGAGGAAAAATGGTGGATCGCGCGCGCGACCAGCTCCTTGCCCGTGCCCGTCTCCCCGGTGACCAGGACGGTGACATCGACGCGCGCAGCCTCGCGGATGATCTGGCGCGCCTCCAGCATCTTCGGACTGCACCAGAGCTCCATCTCGCGTAGAATTCGGCCGCCAAGCTGCTCGGGAGCCGGCCCGAGCGCCTCGGCCTGCGGCCGAACGACCTTGTCGATCGCTTGCTGGAGCTCGTCGAGGCTGAGCGGCTTGTGAAGCATCGCCTCCGCCTCGATCGGCACCCCGGCGAAACCGTCGTCGTGGCGGTTGGAGACAGCGATGATGGGCCCGGAATTCCGGCCGCGCAGCTTCAAACACTCCATCAGCTCGGTAACGTCCCCTCCGTTGCTGCTCAGATCGACAAGGGTGAAGCTGAAGGTGTTGTCCGTAAGCGCGTCCTGGGCTTCGTCCGATGACGAAGCAGCGACGCATTGGAATCCTCGGGCTCGGAGAAAGCCGAGGAGTCCGAGTTGGGTTGCTGTGTCGACTTCGACCACGAGTGCTCTACGCTCGGTCATCGCTTTGCTTTCTTTCGGCCAGTCACCGGGTATGCATCGCGCGAGAGGAGTAACGGCAAATGCCGTACCAGCACCCCCGCGAGGCCGGCGGAGGGGCGATATTACTGATTTTTCACAGAAACCTTGGCGGCTGCTCATGTACCAGGATTCATAGTGATTCATGTCGAAGTGGGTAGTTCGGGACCCATGATGAAATCTATTACACTTCCGGAATTTGCACAAAGTACTGAAGTCGAATTCGCATGGGCCTTACACGACAAGTGCGAAATTGCGCAAAGAACTGCATTTCCGGAATGGAGTGTGATCGGGCGATGTACGGAAGAATAATGAAGAATCTCGGCGACAGAGATCGTTGGCACGCGCCGTGCTACTTTCGGATACAGGCCAAGTTTGGCGAGCATCTGTAGCCGAAAGGAGTCACGCGTATCAGAAAGACAGTAGGGATCTCGTTGTCGATCCTGGTTTGTGTGGTAGCCCTGTCCGCCCAGGTCGCGGCCGCTTCTGCCGGGTTCGTGGTCACTAATCCAACGACCCTGGTGGTGTTGGGCGCGGCCCTCATCAGTGTGGGAGTCTGGACGCGGAGGCTATTCTTCAGGCAGAAGCGGGAAAGCTAGCAACGCAGCAGAAGGGCCTCCGTTCGAGAGGGATGGACGTGGGCACGTCGTCCCTTTCGATTGGAGGCCCTTTTCATTCATACCGACAGATAGGCAGTGGAAGGTGTAACGCCGCGACGAAAACGACAGATCCGG
>JAHFDK010000119.1 GCA_023249095.1 Candidatus Rokuibacteriota bacterium
GATGGTAGCTAATGCCCAGCCCCGCCGTAACAGATCAATTTCCTTGGAGCTCTTGGCCCTCTAGCCGCTGGGCGCTACCGGTTGGCATAGGGGCTGCAGTTTCAGGAAGTCAGAGCGGAAAGACCCCTTCTCGACAAGGGCAAACCCACCGTGAGGTGGGGACGCAAAGCCACGGATCAGGCTAGAGACCTGATGGCCGGGCTACCGAAGGAAGGGTGTCGTGCGATCTCGGAATCGAGGGGTCTGCCGCGAAAGGAGACCCCTGTATGCGGCTCAGATCCATGGCCGTGATCCTCCTCGCCGCGGGCGTGACGGGCTGCGGCTCCACGGCGTTTTCCATCCAGGACGTGCGATTGCAGACCAAAGGCGACACCCTCTACTTGTTCGCCCGTAGTGACGGCGTGAGTCGAGGCCTCTGTTCGAGCCTCGGCGGCGACGTGACGCGGGCCGAAGCACGCTGGGCCGCCAATGAGGGACGCACGATGCAGTTGGGTCGGGTCGGCGGCTGCCATACTGTGCGCCATGTCATCGTGTGCACGGACGACAATGTCGCGTGCATTGCCCATGAAGAACGGCACAGATCCGAAGGAGCTTTCCACCAGTAGCCCCAGCAAAAAGTTTCCGCAAGGCTCGCCGCGGTGTAGCATCTCACCGGAGGCATGAGGCGAGGCGTGAATCAGCACCGCTTCCTCCTGGCCACTCTGGGTGTCGCCCTGACCGCCCTGGCGGGCTGCGCCACCGCCCGGACGGAGGCTGTCCGGACCGAGGCGCGCTGCTACCCCCACATCTATCTCGACAATCGCTACGCGATCCACGGGACCTACGCCGGGTCGGGACCGGCGACGGACGACGGCGACTGTTACCGCTTCGTCTACCAGGACGGTCGGATCGCCCGCGTCGACTACCGACGCGGTGGCACGCTGACTCCGGATCCCTCCTTCGGCGTGGCGTCCGTCCGCGTCGAGTATTCCGGTAGCACCGAGAAGCGGAGCTTTCTCGGGCCCGATGGGCAGCCCGCGCCCAACGCCGGCGGCCTCCACGGGATTCAGCTCAGACACGACGCGGCCGGCAACCCGGTCGAGTGGAGGAATCTCGGCGCCCGCGGAGAGTTGATAGAGGACAAGACCTCCGGTCTGTCCATCATCCGCTGGCAGTACGACGCCCAGGGGCGGATGGTCGAAGAGAGCCACCTGGGGGCGAACGAGCAGCTGAAGGCCGATGGACGGCGCGGCGTGGCCATCGTGCGCTGGCGCTATGACCGACAGGGCAACACTCTCGAGGAGAGCTACTTCGGGGTCGATAGCCGTCCGACGGGCGACCGGCTTCGCGGCGTTGCCTCCGTCCGATGGGGATACGGCACGCACGGCAAGACCGTCGAGGAGAGCTACTTCGGCACCGATGGCCAGCGCACGGACGACAAGAATCGGGGCGTGGCCATCGTGCGCTGGCAGTACGACGCTGACTGGAACACCGTCGAGGAGCGATATCTCGGCGCCGATCAGCGGTCGAAGACGGACCGACGTCTGGGCGTGGCAACCATCCGCTGGCAATACGATCGATACGGACGAGAGATCGGGACCACGATGTTCGACCAGAACGGAACGCCCGTCCGCGGCTCGCGGAACTAGCGCCTCCCGGAGCACACCTCTTACACCGGAGCCACGTCCGCCGCCGGAACCTCCACCGAGACCGACTGGCGGATGAGGTTCACCGACAGCACGACGCGAATGGACCGATCCTTTCTCACGAGACGCCCCCTCGTCCCGCTCAGCGGTCCCCGGACCACTTCGACTTCGGCCCCTTCGGTCAGAAACGGATGCGGATCGTAGCGGAACTTGCTCTCCACGAGGGCGCGGACCCCATCGATCTCGGCCTCTGGGATCCACTCCGGCCGGCCTCCCGGACCGACCAGATCGATCACGCCAAAGGCCTTGAGGACGACGAGACGATCCGCATAGCGAAACTGGGCGAAGCAGTATCCCGGGAAGAGCGGCGCGTCAACCTGCTTCATACGGTCCCCCCACCAGCTCCAGCGGTGGTAGAGCGGGAGGAAGACTTCCACGCTGGGACGGCCGCCGAGCTCGTCACGCACGCGCTTCTCGTGCCGCGACCGGGTGCGCACCGCGTACCAGCGCGGATCAGGGAGTACTCCGCTCACTTCTCACGCTCCGCGGTGAACGTCGTGCCGGTCCGCGTGGTGATGAAGCGAACGATGTAGCGAACGGGCGCCCCACACCGGTCGAGGGTCCATCGCTCCGCCCACTGCCCGGCGACCGGCCGTCCACCCTCGACCTGAGCCCCGTCCACCGGGATCAGAACCTCCGTGTCCGTAACCTTTCGGATACGACAGGGGCCCCCTTCTAATTCGGAAAGATCCTTCTGCACGAGGAGTAGGAATGTGTCGCGCTGAAGAAGACGATCCGCAATCGTCTTCCCAGGGATGACCGCTCGTTCGCTACCTTCCTCGCGCAGGATCGTGACGCCCAGATGCCCGTCCGAGGCCCGTATGAAATTTACCAGGTAGGGGATTGGCCGCCCACAGCGATCCACCGTCCAGCGTTCGCTCCAGTGTCCAGCCGCTCCCTGACTTCCCGGCTCGAAGGGACGCGTCACCTCCGTGTTGACCACTTTGCGGCTCCCGCACCCCGGGTCGCCTCCCACCTCCTTGGACGAATCAAACGCCAGGACCTGGTCGGTGACAGTTCTCTCCCGAGCAGGGACGGCGGTATCCGACGGGGCTGTCGCACAGCCGGAGAGAAGGAGCGGGACGAGGAGAACGAGCGCCGCCAGTCGCGGCCACACCGGTTAGATCCTCCAGGCGCCGGCCGAGATCCCTTCGTTGAAGCCAGACTCGGGCTCCACCGCCATCGTGGTAGACGCGCCGTCCGTGAAAACCCACATGATCGTACCCCTGGCTGCCGCGACAGCGGTCGGGGTGGAGATGGCGAAGTTGGACTGCCGGATCCGCGCCAGCGTGAGGGCCGCCTGGGCGACTGTGGCGCGCACCTTGCCGACCGCGAGGTGGAAGAGGAAGACCCGGCTCTGGCTCTGCGGGTCGAACTCCAGCTTGGTCACCAGGAGCCGGCTGTTCTCGGCGAGCACCACGGTGCTCGTGTCGGGCAACCCCAGCTCCACCTGGGCGCCCGCGAAGGCCCGGATGTCATCGCCCTCCACCAGCCGGTCTCCGATCACTGCCGGAACCCACTGGGTCTGCCCCTTGCGGAGGACCTCGACGCGCCCGATGACGCGCTTGAGCTCAGCGTTGGGTGCAGCCGGCTGGGCCGAGACGGGGTCGGACAAAGCCAGGAAGAGAACGGCCCCGAGCACCACCGCCATCACAAACAGGAGCCCATCGTTCGGTCGCGACGCCTGCATCACGAAATCCCCACGGCGCCTGATGCTAACACACTATCGGAGACCTCGTCCGTCATCCCTGGCGCCGGGCGGCGACGGCGAGGCCCCAGTTGCGGAGGTCCTCATCGATCTGGTTCTGGCGGCGCTCGCCGTGCTTCGGCTCCTCGCCCGTCGCGCCACCCTCGTGGCGAAGCTCGCTCTGGCGCCGGTCGAGAATGACCCGCATCCGTGGGTCGCCGGCGAGCTCCTGCGTGAGGAACTCGTACAGCTCGGGGTTCGAGGGCGGCACGATGAAGAGGTGCCCGAACTCCGTCAGCTCGGTCGCGGCGCGGTCCTGCCAGACGCAAATCCCGAGCTCGTGGAGGAGCGTCTCCCCGGTGGCGCCATGGGTTTCCGCCTCCGCCCGGCGGCCCGCCCCGGCGTGCGCGGCACGCAGGCCGAGGTGGGCCCAGCCGACGAGGGGGCGCATGCCTAGCTTCTCGGCGAGCCCGAGCGCCGTCTGGTAGCGCTCCAGCGCCTCGTCGAGCGCAGGCGAATCGCCGCGGACGGCGATCTCGCCCAGCAGGTGATGCGCGTACGCCTCGTGACCGCGCTCGCCGCTGGCCACCGCGAGCTCGAGGGCTTCGCGCGCCGTCTCCGCGGCCCGCGTGGCCTTGCCTGCGGCGAGGTAGCCTTCGGCGAGGTTCAGCATCCACAGGGGAAAATAGGCTCGGATGCCGAGCTCCCGGCTGAGCGCGACGCTCTCCTCGAGGAGCCGGAGCCCCTCGCTCACGTGGCCCATGCGGACAAAGGCCAAACCGAGCAGCGAGGACGGGATCGGCTCCCACATCTTGAGCCCCTTGCGACGGGACAGCTCCAGGCTGCGCTCGAGCGGCAGCACGGCCTGCGCGAGGTGGCCTTCCCTGATCGAGACGAGGCCGGCGAAGGTCCACGCGATCGCCTGGATGTAGCCGTGCTGGCTCGCCTCCGCGGCGCGGAGGGCCCGGTCGAGGCAAGCGTAGGCCGTCCGCAGATCGCCGCGCTCGGCCAGGCTGAAGGCGAGCCAGGCGCAGGAGGCGACATACGACGTACCCGCGGGCGACGCATCGAACGCTGTCAGGTTCTCGTGGAGGACGCCCTCGGCGCGTGGATAGTCGCCCTGGGCGTGATAGCTCTGGCCCAGGTACTGGCGCGCGAGCGTCTGAAGCTCGACGTCGCCCGTGGCCTCCCCCACCGCCAGGCACCGCGCCCCGTAGTCGAGCGCGGCGCTCGTCTCTCCCTTGAGGTAGTGATAGTTGACGAGGTAGGTGTACACGCGCGCGAGACGCTGCTCGTCGCCGAGCTCGCGCGCGGCCCGCTCGGCCTCGCGGGAGACGGTGAGCACGTCGTCCAGCCGTCCGAGCTGGAGCAGCGGTGGGCGCAGTTCTAGCCGCAGGTCGATCGCTCGCGCGAGCGTCTCACGGGTCTGTGCGAGCCGGCCGACGGCATGCAGCGCGGCCTCGAACGCGCGGACCGCCTCCGCGTTCGCCGCGCGCGCGACCGCCCGCCGGCCGACCTGCTGGTTGTAGATCTCGGCCTTGGGCCACACTTCGCCGCGCAACGCGTGGTGGGCGAGCTGGTCGATCCAGCTCGGGAGCCGGTCGCTGTAGAGCGTCTCGATGGCCTCGACGATCCGCGCGTGGAGGCCGCGTCGCTGCTCCCGGAGCAGGCTCTCGTAGCCGACGTCGCGCGTGAGGGCGGTGCGGAACCGGTACTCGAGGTCGGGAAAGAGCCGTGTCTCCTCGAGGAACCCGGCGGCCTGCAGGTGGGCCAAGGCGCTCCGTAGCCGCTCGCCGGACAGGTCCGTGACCGCCTCGAGGAGGGCGAACGGCACGTCGAGCCCGATGACGGCGGCGGACTGGAGCAGGAGCTTCTCGTCGTACGGGAGCCGGTCGATCCGGGCAGCGAGGACGGCCTGGACGGTCGCCGGCACCTGGAGGTCCTCGAGCCGCCCCGCCAGGCGGTAGGCGCCCTGCTCGCCGACGAGCACCTTGGTCTCGGTGAGCGTGCGGACGATCTCCTCGAGGAAGTACGGGTTGCCCCCGCTCCGCTGGATCAGGAGCTTTCGGAGCGACGCGAGCGCCTGGTCGGGGCCGAGCAGCGCACGGAGGAGCTCCTCGGCGGCCTCAGGCGAGAGCAACGGCACGGGGACCTCGTTGAAGCCCGGCTGGCTCCCCCAGGCGTGAGCGAACTCGGGCCGGTAGTCTACGAGGAGCAGCAAGCGGGCGGTCTCGACGCGCTCGAGCAGGGCGTCCAGAAACGCCTGCGTCTCGGTGTCCACCCACTGGAGGTTCTCGAGCACGAGGACGAGCGGCCGCTGGTCCGACTCCTTCACGACGAGGCGCGTCAGCGCGTCCAGGACACGGCGCCGGCGCTCGCGTGGGTCGAGCGCGTGCCACGGGTGATCGACGGGGAGCGCGTCCAGCAGGGAGAGGATAGCAGGGGTCGCGGGGCCGAGCTCCCGGTCGAGCGCCAGAATCTTGTCCGACACCTTCGCCGCCACCTCGGGCGCCGTATCGCGGTCGTCCAGCTCGAAGTACGTTTTGAGGAGCCCGATGACCGGTGCCCAGCCGGAGCTCTTCTCGTACGAGAGCGAGCTCGACTCCAGGACGCGCCACTCCTGCATGAGCTGCGAGGTGACGAACTCGTAAACCAGGCGGGACTTGCCCACGCCGGGCTCGGCCGTGACCGCCGCGAGCTGGCCGCGCCCCTTCCCCGCCTCGCCGAGGAGCCGCTCGAGCCGCTCGAGCTCTGCCTGCCGCCCGACGAACAGGGAGAGCCGCTGGGCGCCGGCGGCTCGGAGGATCGACCGCGTGGGCGCGGCGCCGACGAGCTCGTACACCTCGAGCGGCGCGTCGAGTCCTTTGACCGGCCGCGCGCCGAGCGGCTGGACGCTGACGACGGCCTCCGCGAGCCGGAGCGTCCGCTGGCTGATCAGGATCGATCCCGGCGTGGCCATCTGTTCCATCCGTGCCGCCAGGTGGGTCGTCTGACCAACGGCGGTGTAGTCCATGTGGAGGTCGTTCCCGATCGAGCGCACGACCACCTCGCCCGAGTTGATGCCCACGCGGATCCGGACGACGACCCCTTCGGTGCGCTCGAGCTCTTCCGCGTAGCGGCTCACCGCGGCCTGCATGCGGAGCGCGGCATAGCAGGCGCGCGCGGCGTGGTCTTCGTGGGCGACCGGCGCGCCGAAGAGCGCCATGATCCCGTCGCCCATGACCTGGTTCACCAGGCCTTCGTAGCGATGGACCGCCTCCAGCATGCGCTCGAGGACGGCGTCGAGCAGCCGCCGCGCCTCCTCGGGGTCGCGGCCGGCGAGGAGCTCCATCGAGCCCTTGAGGTCGGCGAAGAGCACCGTCACCTGCTTGCGCTCGCCCACCAGGGCAGCCCCGGAGGTCAGGATCTTCTCGGCGAGGTGCTGGGGCGTGTACTTCTGCGGCGAGGCCGCGGCCGCCGCGCCGTCGAGCCGGTTCCCGCACTCGTTGCAGAAGCGCGCGCCGCCGGGATTTTCCTGCCCGCACCCGGGGCATTTCATGACGGAAGCTTACCCTGAGGTCCCCGCCCGAACAAGACCGCGTCAGCCCTCGATCCCGCCGGCGTCGATCCCGTGCTCGACCAGCTTCTTGCGCAGGGTGTTCCGGTTGATCCCGAGGATCTGCGCGGCCCGCACCTGGTTTCCGCCCGTCTCCCGGAGCACCGCGCGCAGCAGGGGCTTCTCGACGAGGCCGATCATCAGGTCGTAGAGGTTGGCGCTGGCGTGCTCGCGGAGACCGCGGACGCATTCGATGAGCTTCCGCTCGATGACCTCCTCGAGCGGCGCGTCCACGGCGACCGCGGCGGCGGCCGACACCGGACCGATGGGCAGGTGCTCGGGCAGGAGGACGCCGGCCGCGGCCATCACCATCGCGCGCTGGATCACGTTCTCCAGCTCGCGCACGTTGCCGGGCCAATCGTAGCCGACCAGCCGATCGAGCGCCTCGGGGGCGACGACGCGCTCGCCGAGGTCTCCGGCATACTTCGCGAGGAAGTGCTCGACCAGGAGTGGGATGTCGCGCCGACGCTCCCGGAGCGACGGCAGATTCACGGTCACGACGTTGAGCCGGTAGTAGAGATCCTCCCGGAAGCGCCCGTCCTTCATCAGCGCCTCGAGGTCGCGGTTGGTGGCGGCCAGCACACGCACGTCGATGCGGATCGGGTCCTGACCGCCCAGGCGCTCGATCGTCCGCTCCTGCAGCGCACGGAGCAGCTTGGTCTGCAGCTCGACCGGCATGTCACCGATCTCGTCGAGGTAGAGCGTGCCGCCGTGCGCGAGCTCGAGCCTCCCGAGCCGCCGCTCCTTCGCGTCGGTGAACGCGCCGCGCTCGTGCCCGAACATCTCCGACTCGAGCAGGGTGGTGGGAATGGCCGCGCACGAGACGGCGACGAACGGCCGCCCGGCGCGGCGACTGTAGTGGTGAATCGCGCTGGCGACCAGCTCTTTGCCGGTGCCCGACTCGCCGCGTAACAGCACCGTCACGTCGCTCCCCGCCACACGGCCGATGGTCTTGTAGACGTCCTGCATGCGGGGGTGCCGGCCGATGATGGCGCCGAACTCCCACACCTCCCGCAGGCCGCTCCGAAGGCGCGTCACCTCCTGGGTCAGGCGGCGTGCCGCCATGGCCCGCTCGGCGAGTAGCAGCACCTCGTCGAGATCGAAGGGCTTCGCGAGGTAGTCGTAGGCGCCGCGTTGCATCGCCTGGATCGCGGTGTCCATGGTGCCGTGGGCGGTCATCACGATGACGCACGCGTCGCCGTGGATCTCGCGGAGTCGTGCGAGCGCGGTGAGGCCGTCGACCCCCGGCATCCGCACGTCGAGGAAGACCAGATCGAAGGGCTCGGCCTCGAAGGCCCGGAGCGCGCTGCCGCCGTCCTTGACGGCAACGACGTCGTAACCCGCCTGGCGCAGGCCCTTCTCCAGCACCCAGCGGAGGCTGTCTTCGTCGTCGGCGATCAGGACGCGCGCCGTCACTTGGCGATGGGAAGGAAGCAGGTCACGATCGTGCCGCGCCCCTCCGCGCTCTCCACCTGAATCGCGCCACGGTGCTCCTCGAGGATGCGGTGGCAGATCGCGAGGCCGAGCCCGAGGCCCCTGTCCTTGGTCGTGAAGAAGGGATCGAAGATCCTCGCGCGTACGTTGGCGGGGATCCCGGCGCCCTCGTCAGCCACCTGCGCCTCGACCATGCTGCGCTGACCGGCCCCCAGGTCCATCTTGCCGAAGAGCGGGTTGCGGCTCACCCGTGTCGTCACGGTCAGGCGTCCGCCGCTCCCCATCGCGTCCAGGGCGTTTCGCACGAGGTTGTGGAAGACTTGCAGGAGCCGATCCTCGTCGCCGAGGATCGGCGGAAGGCTCGGGTCGTAGCGCCGGATCAGCGCGACGCCGCGCTCGCGCGCGCCCTCCTCGTTCAGCATGGTGACCCGCTCGAGCAGCTGGTGCAGGTTGAGCGGCACCGGGCGAAGCTGAACCGGGCGCGCCAGGTCGAGGAGCATCTCGATGATGCGGTTCACGCGGTCGACCTCGGTCAGGAGCACGTCGGTGTATTCGCCCAGGGGTGAGTCCGTCCCGAGCTCGCGCTTGAGCAATTGCACGGCCCCGCGGATGGCGCCGAGGGGGTTCCGCACCTCGTGGGCGAGCCCGACCGCCATTCGTCCCGCCGCCGCCAGCGTCTCGCCCCGGCGGACCTCGGCCTCGAGCTGGCGAATCCTCGAAAGGTCGCGGAGCACGACGACGGCGGCCTCGACCTGTCCGTCGCGCCCGCAGAGCGGCGCCGTGACGATCGACACGGGCACCCGACGACCGTCGCCGCGCTCCACGAAGCTCTCGGCCTCCGAGCGGCTCTCCCCCGTGGCGAGTGTCTCGCCGAGCCGGCGGACGACGGAGGCGTCGGGCGAAAAGACCTCCTTGACGTAACGCCCCTCCGCGCGCCGCGCCGAGCGCTCGGTGAGCACCTCGGCCGCGGAGTTCCAGAAGACGACCCGGAGGTCGGTATCGACCGCGATCACCGCGTCGGGGAGACCCGCCAGAACCGCTTCGTAGTTCATGGTAGCGGGGTCCGTGAGGCCAACTCGTTCCGAGGGTGGCCTGAGTCAGGCGCGACCCGGCTCCGTTGTAGCGATGTCCGTGAGCCCGGTTTGGACCGAGGGTGGCCTGAGAAAGATGCGACCCGGCTCCGTTGTAGCGGGGTCCGTGAGGCCGGCTCGTTCCGAGGGTGGCCTGAGAAAGGAGCGACCCGGCTCCGCATCGCCCGCTTCATCTGTAGCGGGGTCCGTGAGGCCGGCTCGCTCCGGGGGTGGCCTGAGAAAGATGCGACCCGGCTCCGCGTGGCCCGTTTCATCCGTTGCGCCGCTCGGTTCATCCCGCGAGGGCCAGATCTGGGGCGGCGTTCAGAGTCAGCGGCGCGCGTTCCCCGGCCGCGAGGCGTGCCGTGCCCGCCGCGGCGATCATTGCCGCGTTGTCAGTGCAGAGGTGGCGTGGCGGGATGTGCAGATGCAATCCGTGGTCGATCGCCGCCGCCTCGAGCGCCTCGCGCAGGCGGCCGTTGGCGGCGACCCCGCCGGTCAGAACGATGCGCTTGATCCCGTGATGCAAGGCCGCCTTGACGGTCTTGCGCACGAGCATCTTCACGACCGTCGCCTGGAACGACGCGGCGACGTCCGCGATTTCCGGGCGTCCGAGGGGCGCGTGCTGCTTGACGTAGAGCGAGACCGACGTCTTGACGCCGCTGAACGAGAAGTCGGGCGCGCCGTCGCTCATCTGCGCCAGCGGGAAGGTGATCGCCTTCGGATCGCCGCTGGCCGCCACGCGTTCGATCACGGGCCCTCCCGGAAAGCCGAGGCCGAGGAGCTTCGCGACCTTGTCGAACGCCTCGCCGGCGGCGTCATCGCGCGTCTGGCCCACGAGCGTGTACTCCAGCGGTGCCCGCGCGTGGTAAAGCGCCGTGTGGCCGCCCGAGACAACGAGCGCGAGGAACGGGTGCTCCGGCGGGTCCTCGGTCAGGAACGTCGCGTAGATGTGGCCCTCCAGGTGATTCACGGCGACCAGCGGCAACCGGTGGACATAGGCAATGGATTTCGCCACGGCGCAGCCCACGAGCAGAGAGCCGACGAGCCCGGGCCCCTGTGTGACGGCGACCCCATCCAGGTCCGACAGTCTCATGTTCGCGTCGGCGAGCGCCTTCTCGACGACCGGTATGATGACTTCGAGGTGACGGCGCGAGGCGAGCTCGGGAACGATACCGCCGTACGGCGCGTGGATCGCGTCCTGCGAGGCGACGACGTTCGAGAGCACACGACGGCCATCGGCAAGGACCGCCGCCGCCGTCTCGTCACATGAGCTCTCGATCCCGAGTACGACCATCCGTCGTCCTTTCGCGCCAGTTTCGAGGGCCGCACAGATAGCAAGGGCGATGCAGCCGAGTCCCGGGTACTCGGCCTCGCATCGCCCTTGACGCGCGCGGCGCGACTACTGCGGCCGGACCCGGGCCTGCGGGTTCTGCCCCGGACGCTGCTGCTCGATGATGCGCATCGTCTTGATCACGTCGAGCGCCCGCTGCACCTGGATGTCCTTCTTGAGCTCCTCCATCGGATCGAGCGTCGCCGGCCGCTCTTTCGCCGCCGAGGGCGCCGTCTCTTTCGGGATCTCCACGACGATGTCCGGCGTGATGCCCTTGCCGTGGATCGACCGCCCCTTGGGGGTGAAGTACTTCGCCGTCGTGAGTCGTAGGCCCGAGCCGTCCGAGAGCGGGATGATCGTTTGCACCGATCCCTTTCCGAACGTCTGGGTTCCGACGACGATCGCGCGACCCCAGTCCTGCAGCGCGCCCGCCACGATCTCGGACGCGGACGCGCTCCCCTGATTGACCAGCACGACCATCGGGAGCGTGGGGTAGGACTTCTTGGCGTGGGCCGAGAAGCGCATGTTCTGGTTGCGGACGCGCCCCTCCGTGTACACGACGAGCTTGCCGTCGTCGATGAATTCCTCGGTGACCTCCACGGCGGCCGTCAGGAGCCCACCCGGATTGTTGCGCAGGTCGAGGAGGAGCGCCTTCATGCCCGCCTTCGAGGCCTTCTCGAGCGCCGCGCCCAGATCCCCGGGCGATTGCTCCTGGAACTGCCGGAGCTTGACGTAGGCGACGCCGCCACCGAGGTCGTGCGAGCGCACCGATTGCACCCGAATCTGCTCACGCGTGATCTCGAAGTCCTTCGGCTCGGTCCAGCCCTCGCGCACCACGGTGATCGTCACCTTGGTGCCGGGCTTGCCGCGCATGCGCTTGACGGCGTCGGGGAGCTGCATGTCCTTCGTCACCAGGCCGTCGATCTTCACGATACGGTCGCCGGTCTGCAGTCCCGCGCGGTAGGCGGGCGTTCCCTCGATCGGTGACACGACGGTGAGGACGTCGTCGCGCAGCGTAATCTCGATTCCGAGGCCGCCGAAGCTTCCACTCGTCTCGACCTGCATCTCCTTGTAGCTGTCCGGATCGAGGAACGAACTGTGCGCGTCGAGGCCGCGCAGCGTCCCCTTGATCGCGCTGTAGATGAGATCCTTCGGCGGCACCTCGTCCACGTACTGGTTTTGCACGATGGAGAGGACCTCGGTGAAGAGCTTGAGTTGCTCGTAGGTGGCGCTGCCGTCCGCGCCCTTGCTGGCCACGGATCCCCCGAGGGACAGCGTGAGCACCACCAGAAGCGAGCCGATCACGAAGGCCTTCTTCATAAATTTCCCCTCACCCCGCGCTTAGCCACCCTGTCGGAGCCACTGTCCCGGATCCAGGGGTCTGCTCTGATAGCGCACCTCGAAGTAGAGCCGCGGCCCGGCGAGAGAACCCGTTTCGCCCACCGTGCCGATCCGCTGTCCCTGTCGGACGTCCTCGCCCTCCTTCGCCTCGATCTCGGCGATGTGGGCGTAAAGTGTATAGTACTCGTTCCCGTGGTCCACGATGATCAGGTTCCCATACCCTTTGAACCACCCCGTATAGATGACGTGGCCCGCGTGCACCGCGGCGACCTCCCGACCCACCGCCGCCTCGATGTCCACGCCATTCCGGAAAGTCCGGGTCCCGAATCGCGGGTGCACCTGCGCGCCGAACCCCGTGACGATCCGCCCCTCGGTCGGCCAGGGCAGGCGCCCCTTGAGGCTCCCGAACCCGACCGTGGGCGCCTCGATCCCACCCTTGGGTGGCGGTACCTTGGCCAGCTTCCGTTGCTTGGCCTGGAGCTCGCGGATGAACGCCTCGAGGCGACGAGCGGCTTCTGTTAATTCGCCCACGATGCGCTCGTGATACGTGCGCTCGTCGCGTACTTTCACGAGGATCGTCCGCCGCTTTGCGCCCTCGCGATCGACGTCCGCCTGCTCCCGCTTCGCCTCGTCGTGGAGGCTCGCCAGCTCCCGCTGCTGCGCCTCCTCTCGGCCCTTGCGGTCCGCTAACCTCTCAGAAGTACTACGATACTCTTGAATCAGCCGGGCGTCCAGAACGGCCAGACTCGCGAGATGGCGCACGGCGGCGGCGCGCGTCACGGGGTCGTCGCCGCTCAAGATGACCGGCAACGCGCCGCCCTGAGCGTGCACGCGATACATCGCCCGGAGCCGGCCGGCGAGCGCGTTCACCTGGCCGGCGCGCTGGCGCTCGAGCTTCGAGATCTCGCCGCGGAAGAGCTGGACCTCGGCCAGAGCCCGCTTGATGCGCGTCTCCAGCCGCGTGACCTCATGCTGCTTGACCGCGAGCCGGCGCTCGATCTCCTCGAGCTCGGCGAGCAGCGATGTCTCGCGGGCCCGCGCCGCCGCGACTCGTTCTTTTTCTTCCCTCAACTGCTTCTGCGTCTGCTGGAGCTTCCGCTGCTCCGCCTGCAGTGGATCCTCGCGCTTCGGCTGGGCGGCGGCCGGGACGGCGGCGAGCATTGCGAGCAGCATCACCCCGAGCATCAAGCGCTTCATGGCTCGCGAGCCGCTCGGGCGAGCCAGCCGCCGAGCCCTCCGAGGAGCGTCCCCGCACCGAGTAACGCCACGACGCCGACGGGCGTGAAGAACACGAGCTGGGAGAGGCCGAGCGTGAGGCTCACGAGCGGCTCGAGGCGCGGCGCCACCACCGAGTGCGTGACGACGAGCGCCCCCAGGGCCAGGATCGCGCCGGCCAGCCCTTGCATCATGCCCTGGAGAAGCACGGGCAGCCGGATCGTCCACTCGGAGGCGCCGACGAGCCGCATGATCTCGGTCTCGTGTCGCCGCGCGTGGAGGATCAGCGTCGTCGCCGTCGTGACGGTCAGAATGGAGGCGGCCGCGAGCACGAAGCCCACCCCGAGGCCGATCGTCGTCAGGAGCCGCTGCCAGTGCGAGAATCGCTCGACCCAGTCCGCGCTCCCGGCGACATCGTCTGCCTCGGGCAGCACGGCCAAACGCGCGAGGAGCTCGCGCGCGCCTTCGGGCGTGACGGCGGCCGCCGACGGCGTCACCTCCAGCGACGCGGGCAGCGGGTTCACCGGAAGCTGGTCGACGACGCCCGCGTCCTTACCGAGGACCTGCTTCAGCGCGCGTAGCGCGTCCGCCTTGCCGATGAAGACCACGCCGGCGACGCCCGGCATCACCCGAACGCGCTCGAGCAACGCGGCGACGTCGCCGCCGGGCGGCTCGCGCTTGAGATAGACGACGATGCGCACCCGGTCACGCCATTTGGCGACGGCGTGGCCGAGATTGGAGGAGACGAGCCAGAAGCCGCCGAGCGCGGCCAGCGACAGCGTGATCAGCACGACGGCGCTGACGGCGACCCGCCCGGCCCTCCGGAGATCGCGCAACGCCTCGCCGACCAGGAAACCGAGCACGCGGCGTCAGCCCTCGTCCTTCACGATGCGGCCGCCCTCGAGCGTGAGGGTACGCCGCCGCAGCGCCACGGCCAGCCGCGCCTGGTGGGTGGCCAGCACGATCGTCGTCCCGCCCGCTCCGATGTCCTTGAGCACGTCGACGATCTCCCCCGCCATCGCCTCGTCGAGATTCCCGGTCGGCTCGTCGGCGAGGAGGAGCGGTGGTCGCCGCACGATGGCCCGGGCCAGCGCCGCTCGCTGGGCCTCTCCCTGCGACAGCTGGGCGGGGTATGCCTGGGCGCGCGCCGACAGCCCGACCGCGCGGAGCGCGTCGAAGGCGCGGGCGGTGATGTCGCGCCGGGGCGTGCCGAGGACACGCAAGACGAAGGCGACGTTCTCATAGACGGTTCGGACGGGGAGGAGCTTGGCGTCCTGGAAGACGACCCCGATCGAGCGTCGGAACGCCGCCACCTGCGACCGGCGCATCTGCACGAGACCGTAGCCGAGGACCTCGACATCACCCTCGGACGGAAGGTCGTCGCGGTAGAGGAGCCGGAGCAACGTCGTCTTGCCGGCGCCGCTGGCACCGGTCAGGACGACGAACTCACCCTTGCCGATCCGGAATGAAACCTCGCGCAGCGCAGGGACCTTCACGGGCCCGACCGAGTACACCTTCGACACACGGTGAAGCTCAATCATGGCGGGCGCTTCCGATTATAGCCGTCACGTTTGGATTTTCGAGAGCTTGTCCTCCAGGAGGCGGTCTACCAGCGCCGGGTTGGCCTTGCCGCCCGTGGCCTTCATCACCTGTCCGACGAGCGCCTTTTTCGCGGCCGTTTTGCCGCGCTTGAAGTCCTCGATCGCCTTCGGGTTGGCGGCCATCACCGAGTCGACGACCCCGCCGAGGACCGCCTCGTCGGCCACCTGAGTGAGGCCCCCGCGCGCGACGATCGCCGGCGCGTCCTCGCCCGTGTCGACCATCTTCTGGAACACATCCTTAGCGATCTTACCGGTGATCGTGCCGTCGGCGATGAGCCTCAGGAGCCCGGCCAGATTGTGCGAAGGCACCGCTTGAAGGATGGCGCGTTCGTCGCCGACGGCCACCACCCGTAAGAGTTCAGAGAGAATCCAGTTAGAGACTGCCTTGGCGTCAGAGAAATCCGCAACCGTCGCCTCAAAGTAGTCCGCTAGGGGCCCGTGGTGCGTGAGGATGTCTGCAGTCGTGAGGGAGAGGCCATACTGGCTGACAAAGCGCTCGCGCCGGGCGCGCGGAAGCTCAGGAAGCTCCGCCCGGATCTCCTCCACCCATCGCCGGTCGATCTGGAGCGGGACGAGATCGGGCTCCGGGAAATACCGGTAGTCGTGCGCGTACTCCTTGGACCGCATCGAGCGGGTCACTTCCCGGTCCGCGTCCCAGAGCCGTGTCTCCTGCACGACGCGCTCGTTCGCTTCGAGCACGAGCGTCTGGCGAACGACCTCGAACTTCAGCGCCCGCTCGACGTTCCTGAACGAGTTCAGGTTCTTGATCTCGACCTTCGTCCCGAGCTCCGCGGCCCCGCGAGGACGCAGCGAGACGTTCGCGTCGCACCTGAGCGAGCCCTCCTCCATGTTGCCGTCGCAGACGCCGAGGTACACCACGACCGCGCGGAAGGCTCTCAGATAGGCGGCCGCCTCCTCCGGCGAGTGGAGCTCCGGCCTCGACACGGTCTCCATGAGCGGCACGCCGGACCGGTTGAAGTCCACCAAACTCGCCTTGGCCGTTTCCATCGTGCCCTCGTGGAGGAGCTTGCCGACGTCCTCCTCGAGGTGGAGCCGCTGGATCCCGATAGCACGTGGTGCGCCATCGACGTCGATCTCGAGGAACCCGTCTTCGGCGAGCGGTTCTTCGTATTGGCTGATCTGGTAGTTTTTCGGCATGTCCGGGTAGTAGTAGTGCTTTCGCGCGAAGCGGCACACCGCGTTGACCCGGCAGCGAAACGCGAGCGCGGTACGGATCCCGAACTCGACCGCCCGCCGGTTGACGACCGGCAGGACGCCGGGCATACCCTGGCAGACCGGGCAGGTCTGGGAGTTGGGCGGCGCGCCGAATCTCGTCGGGCAGCCGCAGAACATCTTGGAGCGAGTGAGGAGCTGGGCGTGGACCTCGAGCCCGATGACGACCTCGTAGTTGGTCATTGTAGCGGGGTCCGTGAGGCCGGCTTGGACCGAGGGTGGCCTGAGACAGGCGCGAGTGGCTCCGACACGCCCGATCTTGCCCTGCGCGCTGC
>JAHFDK010000395.1 GCA_023249095.1 Candidatus Rokuibacteriota bacterium
CACGAAGCTTGCCGATTGGCAGAGACTGCATGCCGACGGGTAGTATACACTGCATGTCGCGCCCTTCGATCGAGGCGCCCGCGGTCGAGTGCGTCCCGAACGTGAGCGAGGGACGCGACCACGGAGTCATCGAGCGCCTGGCAGACGCGATCCGCTCGGTCGGCGGGGTCACCCTCATGAACGTCCACGCCGACGCCGATCACCATCGCACCGTGTTCTCCTTCCTCGGCGCTCCGGCGTGCGTCGAGGCGGCCGCGCTGGCGCTCGCCGCGCGCGTGGTCGAGCTCATCGATCTGCGACGCCACCGCGGCGTCCATCCTCGCGTCGGCGCGCTGGACGTCCTGCCGTTCGTCCCGCTCGCCGGAATCTCGATGGCGGAGACGATCGCGCTCGCGCGCCGCGTCGGCGAATCGCTCGCGAGCCGCCACGCCCTCCCCGTGTACTACTACGGCGCGGCGGCTACGCGGCCGGGCCGGGGCACGCCGCGCGCACTGCGCCGGGGCGAGTACGAGGGGCTCGCCGCGCGGCTCGCCTCCGGGGACGGGGCGCCCGACGCCGGCCCGGCGCGCTTCGACGCGCGCACCGGGGCCGTGCTCGTCGGCGCCCGCGACATCCTCGTCGCGTTCAACGTCTGGCTCGCCAGCGGCGAGGTCGCGGTCGCGCGCGAGATCGCGCGGGCGGTCCGCGAGTCGTCGGGAGGCCTCCCCGCTCTTCAGGCGATGGGCGTGCGGCTCGCGAGTCGTGGGATCGCGCAGGTCTCCATGAATCTGCTCGACTCTCGGACCACGTCGATCGCCGCCGCCTGCGACCGCGTGCGCGACGAGGCCCGGGCGCGCGGCGTCGCCGTGAGCCGCAGCGAGCTGGTCGGGGTGGCCCCGCGCGCGGCGTTCGCGGGGCGGACGCCGGAATCGGTGGGTCTGGCCGGCTTCACGCCCGACCTTTACCTCGACACCTACCTCGACCCCGGCGCGGCGCCGCTCAGGTCAAGAGCTTGAGGAGGTCGGCGGTCAGGTCGTAGAGCTGGGCGCACCCGGTCTCGCCGCCCAGGTGGCCCTGGATGCGCTGGCGCAGGCCGGCATCGGCCGTCTCGCCCAGAAGCGCGGCGATCTTCCGCTGCGGCTCGGAGCAGATCCCCATGTACGGCAGCCGCGGCGTGATGTGCTCGGCGCGGATGATCTGCCCGCTCGCGAGGTCGATCTCGTAGGTGAGCTCGAAGCCGTGGACGTTGTCGTGCATCGAATGGAAGAGCCGGAGCCGGCCGTCCCGCCGCTCCAGCCGCGCGACCTTCGTGCGCTCGAAGACGCGCCGCTGGGCCGGGCGTGGGCTGTAGAGGTCCGGCTGCATCGGCGTCGCGACGGTCCGCGCGCCGAAGAGGCTTCGTCCCGCGTCACTGTAGGTGAAGCACGAGTTCGGCAGATCGATCCACCCGGTCGTGTCGAGCTGCCAGCACTCCCAGGCGTCACCGCCGGCCGCACGCTCGGCGCGCTCGCGGGGGAGCTTGGCCACCTGACGGGCGAGCCGGGCCACCTCGATGATCGCACCGAGAACAAAGGCGGCGCCCGGACCGGAGCCCGTCAGCTCGACGACCCGGCGGCTCAGTCCGCCGACCATCGACGTGCCGGCGAGCTTCGCCACACCCGCGACGACGCCAACGTCCAGCGCGCCGGCGACCGGCCGGCAGCGCGCCTCGCGGATCAGGTAGGTCGGGGAGGGGAGCGCCACGACCGAAAGCTCCACCGCCCGGTCGTCGTCGCGCAGCACCACCGTGTGGGTGAACGCGTCGTCGTGGGTGTTGTCGACCCAGCCGTCCATGACGCGCTCGTAGCGGTCGCGGCCCCGGAGCAACGCCGGCGTGATCACGCGATCACGTCGCCAGGTATTTTCCCGGTTCCTTGTCGAACGTCTGCTTGCAGCCGACGGCGCAGAAGTAATACGTCTGACCCCGGTACGTCGATTGCGCCGCCGCTCTCGCGGGCTCCACGGTCATCTTGCACACAGGATCAACCGCCATGACCGGGCCTCCTTCGATCACTGAAGAGCTCGGCGCGCGCCGTGACGGCGCTCACCTCGCCTTGCCATCGCTTCAGCCTGAGACTGTTCGTGACCACGGACACAGACGAGAACGCCATCGCCGCACCGGCCAGGATGGGCGAGAGCAGCACGCCCCAGAGCGGGTAGAGGACGCCCGCCGCCACCGGGATCAGCACCACGTTGTAACCGAACGCCCAGACGAGGTTCTGCTTGATGATACTGATCGTCCGCCGCGAGAGGTCGACGGCGGCCACCACTCCGCGCAAGTCACCGCGCACGAGCGTGACGTCGGCAGCCTCGATCGCCACGTCGGTGCCGGAGCCCATCGCGATACCGACATCGGCCTGGGCGAGCGCCGGCGCATCGTTGATGCCGTCGCCGACCATCGCGACGCGGCGTCCCGCCGCCTGGAGCGTGGCAATCTCTCGGGCCTTGTCCTCCGGCAAAACCTCGGCGAGCACGCGGTCCACTCCGGCCTGGCCGGCGATGGCTTCGGCCGTCACCCGTGTGTCACCGGTGAGCATCAGGACCTCGAG
Organism: Candidatus Rokuibacteriota bacterium; assembly: GCA_023249095.1. Taxonomy (GTDB): domain Bacteria; phylum Methylomirabilota; class Methylomirabilia; order Rokubacteriales; family CSP1-6; genus AR31. The sequence continues at coordinate 2,568 of JAHFDK010000395.1, forward strand.
ACCACGCCGCTTCAACCCGGCGACGGCCGCGGGGGCCTCGGGCTTCAGCACGTCGGCGGCGGCGAGGACGCCGAGGGCGCGGCCGCCGAGGGCCACATAGATCGCGGTCTTGCCCTCGGCGGCGAGCGCCTGCGCCCGTCCGGCGAGCGCGCCGATGTCGATGCCGCGCGCGTCCATCAGCGTCCGGTTGCCGAGGAGGACACGGCCGTCCGTCGCCATCGCGTCGATCCCCTGCCCCGGGACCGTCGTGAACTCGCTGATCAGCGGCAGCGCCAGACCGCGCTCCTTGGCGCGCCCGACGATCGCCTCGCCCAGCGGGTGCTCCGAGCCCTGCTCCGCGGCGGCCGCGAGCGCCAAAACTTCGTCCTCGGCCCCCGGCGGGATGGTGATCACGTCGGTGACCACGGGCCGCCCGACAGTCAGGGTGCCGGTCTTGTCGAACACGCCCGTGTCCACACGGTAGAGCAGCTCGAGCGCCGCGGCGCTCCTGACGAGGATCCCGTTCTCGGCCCCGCGGCCCGTAGCGACCATGATCGCGGTCGGTGTCGCAAGGCCCATCGCGCAGGGGCACGCGATGACGAGCACGGCGACGGCGCTGGTGAGGGCGTAGAGCGCCGCCGGCTCGGGGCCGAAAGCCCACCACGCGAGAAAGGTCAGCGCGGCGATCCCCAGCACGATCGGCACGAAGACCGCGGCGACGCGATCGGCCAGCCGCTGGATCGGAGCGCGCGAGCCCTGCGCCTCGGCGACGAGCTGGACGATCCGCGCCAGCGCCGTTTCGCTGCCCACGCGCGCGGCACGGAAAACGAAGCTTCCGGTGCGGTTGACGGTGCCGGCGAAGACCTTCGATTCCGGCGCCTTCTCGACCGGCAGGCTCTCGCCCGTCAGCATCGACTCGTCGATCGTCGAGGCGCCTTCCGTGACCACGCCGTCCACCGGGACTCGCTCGCCCGGGCGAATGCGGACGAAGTCACCGACCCGCACCTCGGCCGTCGGCACGTCGACCTCGGCCCCGTCACGGACGACGCGCGCGGTGCGCGGGGCAAGGCTCACGAGCCGCCGGATCGCTTCGGAGGTCCGTCCGCGCGCGCGCGCCTCGAGCCAGCGCCCCAGCACGACCAGGGTGATGACGACCGCGCTCACGTCGTAGTACATCACCGCGCCGTGCGCCGGGAAAACGTGGGGCCAGAGGGTGACCGCGACGCTGAAGAAGTACGCGGCGTTCGTGCCGACGGAGACGAGCGTCGACATGGACGCGGTGCGGTAGCGAAGGTCGTGGAGGAACCCCCGGTGGAACTGCCAGCCGACCCAGAACTGGACAGGCGTCGTGAGGACCAGGAGGAACCAGGGGCTCTGGAGCACCGCCGGCACCCACGGTAGGACATGGGACATCCCGCCCAGCAGGACGGGCGCCGACAGCACGGCGCCGACGACGACCTTGACCTTCTGGCGCCGCTGATCGGCCTCGCGGGCGGCTCGCTCGGCGTCGACCGCGTCGCCAGACCCCGCATCGGGACGCGGCTGGACGAGCTCGTAGCCCGCCGCGGCGACCGCCTCCTGGAGCGCGTCGAGGCTCGTCCGCTCCGGATCGAACGAGACGGTCGCCTGCTCGGTCGCGAGATTGACCGACGCCTGGTCGACGCCGGCGACCCCGGTCAAGGCACGCTCGACCTTCCCGACGCACGCCGCACAGTGCATCCCGCGGACGGGTAGGATTGTCTGGAGAAGGGGGCTACGCCCCCCTCTCGACTCCCCCGGCGGCTCGCGCCTCTTCGTCATCACTTGCCCCGGAACCGCGCGAACACGTCGAGGAGCTCGTCGATCTTCTGCTGGCGCTCGCCTTTCGAGCCTGAGCGAACCGCGTCGGCGACGCACGACTCGATGTGCCGGCCCAGCAGGAGCTTCTCGACCTGCTCGAGCGCGCCCTGCACCGCCGAGATCTGGAGCAGGATGTCGACGCAGTACGCCTCGCCGTCGATCATCCGCTGGAGACCCTGCACCTGCCCCTCGATCCGGCGCAGCCGCCCGAGGGCCTTGGCCTTCGTCTCCGCGTTGATCATCCAATACCCCCTGGGGGTAGTATCGTCCTGCCCTGATGCGCTGTCAACCGTTGGGGGCCGTGGGTCTGGGTGTCGGGCGGGGTCGACGAGACCTCGGAGAGGAACGCTCCGGCTTACCGGAGGTCGAACAGGGAGGGCTGCTCCAGCACCGGCGCCGTCCGGCCGCGCGCGG
>JAHFDK010000120.1 GCA_023249095.1 Candidatus Rokuibacteriota bacterium
CGAAGAAAACGGCTTCCGCGTGCTGCGCGCGACGCCCTACGATCCCGCTCGACTGCCGGCGGCCTGGCTGCGCGGGCTGGTCCGCGCGGTCCGCCGCCGCCACGCACCCGCCATGGCGCCAGCCGGTAGCGCTCCCGGCACGCCCGACGCGCGCTCGGTCGTCGGCCGCGTCCTCAGATGGGTTCTCTACACGCGACCGGGGCTCGCGGCCTTCGGCCACATGATCCTGTTCGTCGCCGTGAAGCGATGAACGGCGGGCGCAGGCGCCGGGAGCGGTGATGCCCGGCGTCTCCGTCGTCATGGCCGTGTACAACGCCGAGTCGTGGCTCGGCGAGGCCGTCGAGAGCGTCCTCGGGCAGACGTTCGACGACTTCGAGTTCGTCGTGATCGACGATGGCTCGATCGACGCCACACCCGACATCCTCCGACGATTCCACGACCCGCGACTCCGCGCGACCCGCCAGCCCCAGTCGGGCCAGACGCCGGCGCTGAATCATGCGCTCCGTCTGTCGCAGGGAGCGCTGATCGCGCGGATGGACGGCGACGACGTCGCCCTCCCCGATCGGCTCGCCCGCCAGGTGGCTTTCCTGGATGCCCATCCCGATGTCGGGCTTCTCGGGACCGCGTGCCGCGAGATCTCCGCGTCCGGCGCGGTCCTCCGGACGATCACCCCACCCGCCGACGATCACGCCGTCCGTCGACTCCTGATCCGGAAGAACCCCTTCACGCACTCGTCGGTGATGTTCAGGCGGGCGGTCCTGGACGCGAGCGGCTGGTACGACGAGCGGTTTGTCGTCGCCCAAGACTACGACCTCTGGCTCCGGATGAGCCGCCTCACCAGCCTCGCGAACCTGTCCGAGCCCCTCGTGCTGCGGCGGCTCGCTCCCGGACGGCTCTCGAGCGCGCGCGAGAGCACCCGGATCCGGGACGAGGTGGCGGCGAAGCTCAAGGCGTTGCGGAGCGGGACCTACGCGCCCTGGTGCGCGATCTTCCTGGTCAAGCCGCTCTGCGCGCTGGCGCTTCCCCTTCCGCTCCGCCGGTCGCTCCGGCGGGCGATCCTCCGCGGAGACCCGCCCGGTGCGATCGCGCCTCGGTCCTGACCCATGGCTCGATTGATCGCGAGTGTCGGGGCTGTAGTAGGATACGTGCGATGCGTCTCTTGATCACCGGCATCACAGGCTTCGTGGGCAGCCACCTCACCGAGTTCGCTCTCGAGCGCGGTGCCGACGTGATCGGAGCGCTTCGTTGGCGGAGCAAGAGCGAGCACATCGAGCACTTGCGCGAGCGGATCAGCCTGGTCGAGTCCGACCTGCGTGATCTGCTCTCCGTGCGCGCGATCCTCGAGCAGGCGCGGCCCGACTGCATCATTCACCTGGCGGCCCAGAGCTTCGTGGCGGCGTCGTGGCAGACGCCGTCGGAGACGCTGTGGACCAACGCCATCTGCCAGATGAACCTCTTCGAGGCGATGCGGCAGCTCGGATCGTCCGCGCGCTTCCTCGTGATCGGCTCGAGCGAGGAGTACGGGCTCGTCTATCCCGACGAGCTGCCGATCCGGGAGACGAACCCGTTGCGTCCGCTCTCGCCGTACGCGGTGAGCAAGGTGACGCAGGATCTGATGGGCTGGCAGTACTTCAAGAGCTATGGCATGCACATCGTGCGGGCGCGGGCTTTCAACCACACGGGGCCCCGTCGAGGCGAAACCTTCGCCACCTCCAACTTCGCGAAGCAGATCGCCGAGATGGAGGCCGGGCTGCGCGAACCCATCGTGCAGGTCGGCGATCTCAAGCCCACGCGCGATTTCTCGGACGTGCGCGACATCGTGCGCGGCTACTGGCTCTTGCTCGAGCGGGGCACGCCGGGCGAGGTGTACAACCTCTGCTCCGGTGCCGACTGGTCGATCGAGCGGATGCTGAATTTCCTGATCGGGCAGTCGACGGTGTCGCACATCGAGATCCACCAGGACCCGGCGCGGCTCCGGCCCTCCGACGTACCGGTCCTGCGCGGCTGTCGTGAGAAGATCGAGCGAGCGCTCGGATGGCGCGGTGTGATCCCGCTCGAGCAGACGCTCACCGACCTCCTCGAGTATTGGCGACGGCGAATCAAGTCTCGCCCGCAGTAGCTGGAGCTGAACCCGCCGGGGCCGCGCGGGTCGCCCTCGTCCACGACTGGTTGACGGGGATGCGAGGCGGTGAGCGCTGTCTCGAGGTGCTCTGTGAGCTCTTCCCGGAGGCGCCGGTCTTCACGCTCCTGCACGTCCCCGGCAGCGTGACGCCGGTGATCGAAAACCGGCGCATCGTGACGTCGTTCGTCCAGCGTCTGCCCCGGGCCGCCGCCCGCTACCGGTACTACCTGCCCGCGTTCCCGCTCGCGATCAGCCGATTCGACCTCTCCGGCTACGACCTCGTCGTGTCGATGAGCCACTGCGTCGCCAAGGGCGTGCGCGTGGCCCCCCGCGCGCTCCATGTGTGCTACTGCTTTTCCCCGATGCGCTACGTCTGGGACCTCTACGACGATTACTTCGGGCCGGGCCGCGGCCCGGCCGCGCGCGTGTTCGTGCCCCCGCTGGCGGCGGCCCTCAGGCGGTGGGACCGGCGCACGGCCGGCGTGCACCGGTTCGTCGCGATCTCCCGGCATATCGCCGATCGGATCCGTCGGGCCTACGACCGTCCAGCGGACGTGATCCCTCCGCCGGTCGACGTCCAGCGCTTCGAGATCGCGGACACCGCCGACGACTACTATCTCGTCGTGGGAGCGCTCGTGCCGTACAAGCGCATCGACCTCGCGGTCGGCGCGGCCACCCGCCTGCGCCGGCGTCTCGTCGTCGTCGGAACCGGCCCGGAGGAGGCCCGCCTGCGCGCCCTCGCCGGACCGACGGTGACCTTCCTCGGGTGGCGTCCCGACGCCGAGGTCGCCGGGCTCTACGCCCGCTGCCGGGCGCTCCTGTTCCCGGCCGTCGAGGACTTCGGGATCGCGCCTTTGGAGGCGGCCGCGGCCGGACGGCCCACGATCGCGCTCGCGCGCGGCGGCGCGCTCGAGACGATGGTCGGGCTCGGCACCCCCGACCGGGCACCGACGGCCGTGTTCTTCTCAGAGCAGTCGGTCGACGCCCTCGTCGAAGCCATGGCGCGATTCGAGAGCGCGGCGGATCAGTTCGACGGCAAGGCGCTGCGCGCGCGCGCCGAAGCCTTCGACCGGCCGGTCTTCAAGCAGCGTCTGCGCGACTACATCGGCGCGCGCTGGCACGAGTTCCACGCGAGTCCGGCGTGCTGAAGGCCCGGCCGCGACTCTTCGAGCATCTGGCACTCGCCGGTGACCTCTGCCTGATCGCGATCTGCTGGGTGTCCGCCTACGTGATCCGGTTCCACGTGGTGCCCGTCGCCGACGTGCCACCGTTCCGGGACTATGCGCGGCAGCTCGTGCCGATCCTGCTCGTCTGGGGCGTCGCGTTCCGCGCATTCGATCTCTACCGGCCCAACCGCCTCGGCTCCCGCGTGTCGGAGTGGCTCGACGTCGCCAAGGCCTCGACCCTCGGCGCCCTGGTGCTCATCGCGATCATGACCTTCGCCTTCCGCGGGTACGAGTACTCGCGGCTCGTCATCGTGCTCTTCCTGGCACAGTCCATCGTGGCGGTGAGCCTCGCGCGCGCGGCCTTCCGGGAGGCGCTCCGATTCGCGCGCCGCCAGGGCTACAATCAGAGGTACGCGATCGTCGTGGGCGGCGGCGAGCCCGCTGCCGAGGTGCTGCGGGTGCTCCGGCGGAGACCGGACGTCGGCATCCGCGTGCTCGGCCTGCTGAGCGACAAGCGCGAGGTCCTCGACAACGTACGCTGGCTCGGCGGCATCGAGGACGTTCGCGCGGTGCTCGACCGGCAGCCGGTGGACATCGTGTTCATCGCGTTGCCGCACGCCGACTATTCGCGACTCACCACCGTGCTGACCGGCATCGGCGACGACTCGGTAGCGATTCACCTGGTGCCGGACGTCTTCGGCCTCGTTCCCGTGCGCGGGGGGGTGGAGGAGTTCGAGACGGTCCCCTTCATCCATCTGCGGGAGTCGCCGCTCAGCGGGTGGAACCGCGTCCTCAAGCGGGCGTTCGATCTGGTCTTCGGCGCGCTCGCGCTGGCGCTGGCCGCACCCGCGATGCTGGCCGTCACGGTGGCGCTCAAGCTCACCTCGCCGGGGCCCGTCCTCTACCGGCAAGAGCGGATGGGCGTCGATGGCCGGCGCTTCCGCATGCTGAAGTTCCGGACGATGCGGGTGGACGCCGAGGCGGAGACCGGACCCGTATGGGCACGCCCGGACGACCCGCGCCGCACCGGCCTGGGCGCGTTCCTGAGGCGCACGAGCCTCGACGAGCTGCCGCAGCTCTTCAACGTGCTGCGGGGCGAGATGAGCCTCGTGGGTCCGCGCCCGGAGCGCCCGAGCTTCGTCGAGGAGTTCAGGCGCCGGGTGCCCGGCTACATGCTCCGCCACAAGGTGAAGGCCGGCATCACGGGGTGGGCCCAGATCAACGGGTGGCGGGGGAATACGTCGATCGAGAAACGGATCGAGTGCGACCTCTATTACATCGAGCGCTGGAGCCTGGGCTTCGATCTGAAGATTCTCATCCAGACGCTCTGGTACGGGTTCCGCATCAACCGCAACGCGTACTGAGCGCCTGGCCGGAGGGGGAGTGCGCGTGAGGACCGTCGCAGGCCGTCTCGTCGCCATCGCCCTCGGTGTCGTCGTGGGGGTGCTGATCGCCGAGGTCGGCATCCGATTCGTGGCTCCGCAGCCGCTCCAGCACATCCAGCTAGACGACCAGCTCTACTTCGTCAATCGCCCATTCGCCCGATTCCTCTACGCGAAGGAGGACGAGTACTCCGTCGACGTGGCCTACAACGCCTGGGGCTTTCGCGGTCCGATTCCCGATCCTAGTCCCGCACCGGGTGTCACGCGGATCCTGCTCATTGGAGACAGTCAAACGGAAGGACTCCAGGTCCGCTACGAAGAGACGTACGGAGCGGTGCTCCGGCGGGATCTGGAGCGCCTTCTGCCCGACCGACGTTTCGAGGTCATCAACCTGGCGGTCTCGGCGTACGGAACGCACCAAGAGGTGCTCACGCTTCGGCGTTACGGTGCGCGCGTGCGGCCCTGCTGGATAGTACTCGGGCTATATCCGGGTAACGACCTCTCGGACAACGTTCGATTGCCGCTCTTCACGGAAGACGCCAATGGAGTCAGGTTGGCCGAACATCGTTTCTCGTTCGGCCGGCGTCTCTGGCTGGGCACCAAGGTCTGGCTGGCCAGCATCAGCCACCTCTACACACTGTCTGTATGGCGGGTCAAAGCGCTGCTCTCGCGACCTCTGCTGAGTCAGGTAGGTCTGCTCGAGCCCTCGTCCCCCGCCGTGGAGGGGGTGTCGCGCCCACTCCGGATCACTGAGCAGTTGCTGCTGATCGCGCGAAGGGACGCGCGCAACCTGGGCGCGCAGTTGGTTGTGCTGGTGATCCCCGAGCGGAGCCAGGTGATGCGTCCCGAGGAGTCGGCTCATTCAGGCCTCGACGCCATCGAGCAACAGTTTGTCTCCTGGTTCGAGCGTGAGGAGATTCTGCACGTAGAGGCTCTGACGCCGCTTCGCGGCGCCCGACAACGAGGCGAGAACCCATTCTTCCAGAGGGATGGGCATCTGAATTCCGCCGGCCACCGAGTGGTGGGCGAGACGCTCGCCCGCCGGTTCGTCCCACTTCTTGAGCAGGAATCGAGCGAAAACTCTCGTGCATGTGCACGAGAGCTGTCGGCGCAAGGCTCGCGGGCTCGCTGAGGAGTCGTCGCCAGGTGGACCAGAGTCTCAGCTGCGCGAGTGACGGGCGCGGTCGTAGCGGCCGAGGACTTGACCGAGGGTCTCGGCCTGGATCAGGCCTTGCGACTTCATGGCCTGGAAGACATCGCCCCAGCGCTTTCCGCTTCGGCGCTCTCGAGCGATCTGATCCAGCGTCAGCGTCGGCGTGCCGGTGGTCGACGTCTTCTGGGCGTCGAAGAGCGCCGTCGCGATCCGCTTGTTCCCCGGCGACAACGAGTCGTACGCGCTCGGCGAAGACGTTGCCGGGGTCGCAGGTGGACCCGATGGTGTCAACGGGGGCTCTGCGGAAGCCACAGTCGTCCCGACGAGTACGAGGGCGGCGAGACCGGTCACGATCCATCGTGTCATTGGGCGCTCCGTCTGATCGATACCTGAACGCACGGTTCGTTGTCCCCCGGCGCATATGTGCTGCACGGCGAATGCCAGGGTCTCCCTGGAAGAGTTCCTTGCGATTTCTCGGGGACTTGCCGGAAGCTCGGGGGCGAGGAGCTGGCCAGAGACTGGACAGGGTGGCTCAACTGTTCCAGGGCTTCTGACAGATTTACTGCCAGGGGGTCAGGGAATCACCCACTCGAGGTCCCGGCCCTTGAGCCACGGCAGCTCCTCGGGAGCGTCGTCCCTCGCTCTCAAAGCTGCGCGTGCTGATGACGGCGCGTCGACTAATGGATATTATCGTGACCGCGTCCCACACGTCGTGGGCTTGGGGGAACGTCATGCGTGATATTGCTGGAGGCGCGGGCTCGACCCGCAGGGACTTCGTGCGGGCCGGAGGAATGCTCGCGGCCGGGCTGAGCGTGACACCGTTGCTCGGGGCCTGCGCCTCCCTCCGCGGGTCTCGGATCGATTTCAACGTCGAAGAGGCCACCATCGTCGATTTTCAGGTGGCGATGCACGCCGGACGCCTCGACAGCGAGTCGCTGGTGCGGATCTATCTGCGGAGAATCCAGGTGATCGACCGGAGTGGCCCCATGCTCCGCTCGGTCCAGGAGATCAATCCCGACGCGATCCCCATCGCCCGGGCGCTCGACGGGGAGCGGCGCGCCCGGGGCCCGAGGGGCCTGCTCCACGGCATTCCCGTCCTGCTCAAGGACAACATCGCCACGGCGGACAAGATGGAGACGACCGCCGGGGCGCTCGCGCTGCTGGGGGCCCGGCCGCGCGAGGACTCCACCATCGCCCAGAAACTCAGACAGGCGGGCGCCGTCATCCTCGGCAAGGCGTCGATGAGCGAGTGGGCGTATTTCAAGTCGACGCCGGGCTCCAGCGGCTGGAGCGCGCGGAGCGGTCAGGCGCGGAACCCTTACGCGCTCAATCGGACGCCGTGCGGTTCCAGCTCCGGCTCGGCGATCGCCGTGGCGGCGAATCTCGTGGCGGTGGCGCTCGGCACCGAGACAGACGGGTCGATCATCTGCCCATCGGGCGTCAACGGAGTGGTGGGCATCAAGCCGACGGTCGGGCTCACGAGCCGCGCCGGCGTCATTCCCATCTCCGCGACCCAGGACACCGTCGGATCCTTCGGACGCACGGTCGCCGATGCCGCCGCGGTCCTGGGGGCGCTCGTCGGCGTGGACCCACGGGACGCCGCCACGCAGGCGAGCGCGGGTCAGTCACGGCCGGACTACACGCAATTCCTCGATCCCAACGGGCTGCGTGGCGCTCGCATCGGAGTGCCCCGGGACGAATACTTCGGCTACAGCCCCAAGGCCGACGCCGTCGCCAACCAGGCCATCGACGTCCTGCGCGATCGTGGCGCGGTCGTCATCGATCCCGTCAAGATCCCCAACTTCGATCGCGTCGCCCTCACGGCCGCCGAGATCATCGTGCTGCTCTACGAGTTCAAGGCGGGCGTGAACGCGTACCTGGCCGGCCTGGCCCCGGGGGGGCCGGTGCGGACGCTCGACGATATCATCGAGTTCAACAAACGCAGCGCCGGCGACAACCTGCCGTTCTTCGGGCAGGAGCTGCTGGTCCGTGCGCAGGCCAAGGGGGGGCTCGGCGAGGCCGAATACCTGGAGGCCCTCGAGAAGTGCCGCCGCCTGGCCGGGCGGGAAGGCTTCGACGTCGTCATGGGTGAGCACCGGCTCGACGCTCTGGTCGCGCCGACGACTACGCCGGCGTGGCCGGTCGACCTCGTCAACGGCGATCAGTTCCGCGGCAGCAGCGCCAAGAGCGCGGCACTGGTCGGCTATCCGCTCATCAGCGTGCCGGCGGGCTCCACGATGGGCCTCCCGGTCGGGATCACGTTCATGGGGCGCGCCTGGAGCGAGCCGACGCTCGTCAAGCTCGCCTACGCGTTCGAGCAGGCGACCAAGGCGCGCCGCCCGCCCCAGTATCTCGCCACGAGCCCGTAATGCGGGCCGTGGTCTGCCGAGCGTGGGGAGAGGTCGACGATCTCCGGATCGAGGAGGTCGCGGCGCCCAACCCGGGGCCGGGTGAGGTGCTGATCGCCGTGAGGGCGACGGCGGTGAACTATGCCGATGCCCTGATGACCGCCGGGCGCTACCAGACGCGGCCAGCGCTGCCCTTCAGCCCAGGACTCGAGACGGCGGGCGTCGTGTCCGCCTGCGGCGAGGGCGTCACGCGGCTCAAGCCCGCCGACCGCGTAATGGCCATTCTCGCCTACGGCGGCCTCGCCGAGATGGCGGTCGCTTCCCAGTCCGAGACGTTCCCCATCCCGGCCGGCATGAGCTTCGAGGAGGCGGGTGCTTTTCCGGTCGCGTACATCTCGAGTCACGTGGCGATCCGCTGGCAAGGCCGCCTCGAGGCCGGTGAGACCCTGCTCGTCCTCGGTGCCGCCGGCGGCGTCGGGCTCACGGCGGTCGAGATCGGCAAGGCGATGGGCGCGCGCGTCATCGCCGCGGCCAGCACCCCGGAGAAGCTCGCCGTGGCCCGTGATCGCGGGGCCGACGACCTCGTCAACTACACGACTGAGAAGCTCACCGAGCGGGTGATGGCACTGACGGATGGCAAGGGCGCCGACGTGTGTTTCGATCCGGTGGGCGGCGACCTCTTCGACGCGGCGCTGTCGGCGCTCGGCTGGGGCGGCCGGATTCTGGTGGTGGGCTTTGTCGGCGGCGTTCAGCAGATCCCGGCGAACCGGCTCCTGGTCAAGCACCGCGCCGCGCTGGGCAGCTCGCTGCGCTACTTCCGCTGGCACGCGCCCGACAAGCTGCGCAGGTCGGTCGACGAGCTTCTCCAATGGTACGAGGCCGGCAAGCTCCGGCCGTGCATCTCGCACCGTCTTCCCCTCGAGAAAAGCGTCGAGGCGATCCGGCTCTTGACCGAGCGCCGGGCGTACGGCAAGGTCGTCGTCGTCCCGGGACTACAGGCCGACTGACATGGAGATACGGGCTCGCGCGCACGGGCCGCACGTCGTGATCGTCACCATCGACAACCAGGTCAGACTCAACGCGATGTCGCGGCAGATGATGACGGACCTGGCGCGGTTGTGGGACGAGCTCGAGCGCGGGACTTGCCGCTGCGTCGTCCTCACCGGTGCCGGCGAGCGCGCCTTCAGCGCCGGCGCGGACATCAGCGGCGACCTCTCCGCGGCGCCGGAGACAGCGGGCGTCGTCAGTCACGCGTTGCTGAAGCATCATGTGTTCTCGAAACCGATCGTCGCCGCCGTCAACGGCGATTGCGTCGGCGGCGGCCTCGAGCTGCTCCTGTCCACCGACATCCGCGCGGCGGCCCCGCACGCCCGCTTCGGGCTCCCGGAGGTCCGGTGGTCGATCTACCCGTTCGGCGGCGCGACCGTCAAGCTCGTCCAGCAGATCGGCTACGTCCACGCCATGGATCTCCTGCTGACCGGCAAGCTCGTCGACGCGGCGGAGGCCGCGCGCCTCGGGCTCGTCAACCGCGTCGTGCCCGCGGAGGGTCTCATGGCCTGGGCGCTCGAGACCGCCGAGACGATCGCCGCCAACAGCCCCACCGCGGTGCAGGCGGTGAAGCGGCAGATCAGCGCGACCGCCGCCGAGCACACGCTGTCGCGCGAGGCGCTGGAGCAGGAGCTCGGCGATCGCGTACGGGCGAGCACCGACTTCAAGGAGGGGGTGGCCGCGTTTCGCGAGAAGCGCCGCCCGCGCTACGAGTGAGCGCGCCGCGAGCGTAGGCCGCGCGCGCCGAAGAGGAGCAGGGCGGCCGCGACCCAGGCGAGCGCGCCGTCGAACAGGAACGCGCCGGGAATGCTGACGGCGGCCAGGGCTCCGCTCGCGAGGGGGCTGGCCGCGGTGCCGATCTGCAGCCCGAGACCCAGCCAGCCGAACGCCGCGCCGCGATGCTCCGCGGGCACGATGGCGGCGCCCAGCGAGTACGTCAGCGTGATCGCGGCGCCCAGACAGAGCCCTGTCAGCATCCGCAGCACGAGCAGCACGGGCCAACCGCCCGGCAGGGCCATGGCCGCGCAGAGCGGGCCGCCCACGAGCAGCCCGATCAGGAGCAGCCGCGCCGTGGGCACCTCGCGCGAGAGCCGCGCGGCGACGTTGGCCGAGGCCGTCGCGGCGATGGCGCCGACCGAGATGATCGTGCCGGAGATGGCCGCGATCTTCTCGACGCCCGGCATGTGCGCGACCTGCAGCGGGATCAAGAGCGCCAGACCTCGGTCCAGGAACTGCGAGATGAAGAGCAGCGCCATCACCACGGAGAAGTGAGGGTACTGAAACACTTGCCGGAGCGGCACCTTCGGCGTCGGCTGCCGTGGAGTCCCCGGCGCGCCCGGCGCGACTTCCTGGAACAGCACGATCAGCCCGAGGAGCGCCAGCGCGCAGAGTCCCGCCGTCGCGAAGAACGCGTAGCGGATCCCGAAGTGCGAAGCGACGTAGCCGCCGATGGCGGGCCCGACCGCGACGCTCAGGAGCTGGGCCGATTGCACCATGCCGATCGCCGCGGGCACCTTGTCCCGCGGCGCCGAGGTGGTGGCCAGCGCCATCACCATCGGCGTGAAGCCGGCGAAGAGGCCCATGACCACGCGCGCGAGGAAGAGCTGCTCCACCGAGGTGACGAGCCCCATCGCCGCCACGATGACGACGAAGCCGACCAGCGAGCGGATCAGCATCATCTTGCGGCCGAAGCGATCGGCGAGGCGGCCGAAGACCGGCGACAGGATCCCCGACATCGCGGGCGTGACCGCCGCCTGGGCGCCCGCCCACAGCGCGATCTTCGCGGGATCCGTCACGCCGAGCTCGCGGATGTAGAGCGGCAGGAAGGGCGAGAAGAATTGGAAGCCGACGAAGGAGATGAAGACGGTCAGCGTGAGGGCCCAGACGTTGCGGCGCCAATCATCCGGAAGAAGGCCTCTCATGCCTCGATTCGATCATAGGCCAGGCGGTTGCAACCGGCGTTGAACTCTGCTAGCCTCGGCCCGTTTTTGCGCCCAGGGTGCCCCACGAGGGCCCAGGGAAGGCGGTGCGAAACCGCCGCGACCCCGTCACTGTAACCGGGGACGAAACCCGCAAAGGCCACTGGCGTAAGCCGGGAAGGCGCGGGGAGTAGGACGATCCGGAAGCCAGGAGACCTGCCCGGGCGCGCACCACCACAACCGGTCTTCGCGGGAGGGCCTGGGATGAGCGCGGTTTTCTCGAGATCCCCAAAATCCATCACCCCGGAGGCGATAGCGAAGCAAGCGACGACATAGATGCGTGCAGTGACACTGCCCGGGCGGAAGGGAAGCCGGTGCGAGGCCGGCGCTGCCCCGCAACTGTCACCGGGGACGAAACCCGCGAAACCACTGGCCGCGCGAGGCCGGGAAGGGCGGGGAGTAGGACGATCCGGGAGCCAGGAGACCTGGTCCGGGCGAGATGGGACAGGCCCGTGGAGAATCGAGGCGCTCCGCGAGCCCTGTCCGGGAGAGGACGAGATGACGCGGGTCATCGGAGTTCTGACATTCGCATTCGTGCTCTGCAGTTCGGGACAGGCAGCCGCCCAGGATCCAGCGACTCCGATGGATCCCGTGGTGGTGACGGCGACGAAAACCGAGACGCCGGTCGGGCAGACCGGCTCGTCCGTCAGCGTGCTCACGCGTGAGCAGATCGAGCAGCGACAGGCGACGGACGTGCTGCAAATGCTCAGAGAGCAGCCCGGCTTCTCGCTGATCCAGAGCGGAGGCCGCGGCGGCACCACCAGCATCTTCACTCGCGGCGGCAACAGCGACATGAATCTCGTGCTCATCGACGGGATGAAGGTGAACCAGGGCGGCGGGGGGTTCGATTTCTCGAATATCACGACAGCGGGCGTCGGCCGCGTCGAGATCGTCCGGGGGCCTCAGAGCGCGCTGTACGGGGCAGACGCAATGACGTCCGTCATCCAGTTCCTCACGCCGCGCGGAGAGGGGCCCTTCTCCGCCTGGGCATTCGCCGGTGGCGGCAACTACGGCACCCACGAGGAGCGGGTCGGCGCGTCGTGGGGGAACCGACAGGCCGGCGTCTTCTTCGAGTACGGTCACGTCGGGACGTCGGGGATTCTCGACGTCAACAACGACTACCGGAATGAAACCGCCGCCCTTCGGCTCGATCTGAGTCCGACGTCCGACCTCGACTTCACGCTCACGGCGCGCTACATCGCGAGCCGGGTCGGGATTCCGACGGAAGGGACCGGCGACCGTTTCGAGATCCTCGATCCCCACCAGTTCCTGGAGGACGAGCGCTTCGTCGGAACTCTCGGTGCGCGGTATCGCCAGACGTCGTGGCTCGAGCATCGTGTAAAGTTTGGCGCCAATCTCACTGGCAGCAGCTTCGTGGACCCGAGAGACGACGTCCCGACCGACGCGTTTTCGCCGCCGGAAGGGATGAAGACCACGAGCTCGGAGAGCCGACTGCTCGTCGACTACAACATCGCGCTCTCCCCGCCGAAGTTCTGGGAGATCACGCCCGTGATCGTCCTGGGCGGGACGTACGAGTACCAGAACTTCACCCAGCGCCTCCATCCGGTGGGCGAACCCAACCGGACGAACGTGAGCCGGGAGACCAAGTCAGCCTACGGCCAGGTCCAGCTCGGCTGGATGGACAGCCTCTTCCTCACGGCCGGCGGGCGATACGACGACAGCACCGTCTTCGGCACCGAGCTCACGCCACGCGTGTCGCTCGCCGCCGTAGTTCCGGTGACGAAGACGCGCCTGCACGGCGCCTGGGGCACCGGGATCAAGGAGCCGAGCTTCTTCGAGGAGTTCGGGGGCTTCGGGGTTCCCGGCAACCGCGACATCAAGTCCGTGAGATCGGAGAGCTGGGAGGCGGGTGTCAATCAGCCGCTCTTCGGTCAAAAGTTCGAGATTGGGGCTACGTACTTCGAGAACCGGTTCAAGGATCTGATCGCCTTCGTGGGCTTCACGGAAGGCTCGAAGAACATCCAGGCGGCGAAGTCGAGCGGCGTCGAGGCGGTCATGGTCCTGAGACCCGTGAAGGGCTGGACCGCGACCGGGACTTACACCTTCCTCCGGACCGAGGTGACGGACGACGGCGGTATCGGCGGGCAGAACGAGTTCCCCAACGGCGAGCCGCTGCTCCGCCGGCCCAGACATTCGGGAAGCGTCTCGGTCGGGTATGCCCGCGACCGGGTCAGCGTGGCGGGGACACTATTCGTCAAGGGAGAATCCATCGATCGCAACTTCAGCAGCCCGGGTAGCCCGCGGGTGACGGTCCCCGGCTACGACAAGCTCGATCTCTCCTTGGCCGTCATCCTTTTCAAGAACGTGATCGGACTCCGGGAGATCACCTGGAAGACCCGCTTGCAGAACGTGCTGAACGAGAAATACGAAGAGGTGTTCGGGTTCTCATCCCCGCGGATCACGGCCCTGACGGGCTTCGAGGTGCGCTATTGAACGGGCTGGCGCCGTGTCTAATGATCCAGGGCACCGGCTCGGCCGTCGGCAAGTCAGTCCTCGCCACGGCCTTCTGCCGGCTCTTCGCCCGCGCGGGCCATCGCGTGGCGCCATTCAAGTCGCAGAACATGTCGTTGAACTCGTCGGTCACGGTCGACGGCGGCGAGATCGGCCGGGCGCAGGCGGCGCAGGCGGAGGCGGCGGGCGTCGAGGCGACCGTCGACATGAACCCTATCTTGTTGAAGTCCGAGGCGGACAACCGGTCGCAGGTCGTGGTGCGGGGACGGCCCGTGGCCAGCACGACGTTCGGCGAGTACGCGCGGATGAAGCCCGGGCTGCTCGACCTCGTGCGGGAGAGCCTCGAGCGACTGCGCCGCACGCACGACGTCGTGGTCATCGAGGGAGCCGGAAGTCCAGCCGAAATCAACCTGCGCGAAGGCGAGATCGTCAACATGCGGATCGCGCGGTTGGCCGACGCGCCCGTGCTGCTCGTCGGTGATATCGATCGCGGCGGCGTCTTCGCGGCCTTCGTCGGCACGCTGGCGCTCCTGCCGGCGGAGGATCGCGCGCGGATCGCCGGCTTCGTCGTCAACAAGTTCCGCGGGGACGCGGCGCTCCTGGAGCCCGGACTCGACGAGCTGACCGTCCGGACCGGCGTGCCGGTGCTCGGCGTCGTCCCCTTCATCGCCGAGTCGCTCGTGCCGGCCGAGGACTCGCTGAACCTCGAGGACCTCGAGCGCGCGAACGGCCCCGCCGCGCTGGAGGTGGCGGTGGCGCGGTTGCCACGGATCGCCAACTTCGATGACCTCGAGCCGCTGGCGCGCGAGCCCGGCGTTCGCGTGAGGTTCGTGCGCCGCCCGGCGGAGGTTGAGAACGCCGACCTGATCGTTCTGCCCGGGAGCAAGAACACCGCTGAGGACCTCGCCTGGCTTCGCGACGCCGGGCTGGCCGATGCAGTCACCGCGGCCGCGTCGGCCGGCCGGCCGGTAATCGGGATCTGTGGTGGCTACCAGATGCTCGGCCTGGCCGTCCACGACCCTGACGGCGTCGAGTCCTCCGCGGCCACGACGGCGGGGCTCGGGCTCTTGCCGGTGGTCACCTCGCTGGAGCGCGACAAGACGACAGTGCGCGTGCGCGGACGCGTGGGCGCCGACGCGGGGCCGTTCGCGCTGGCGGCTGGCGCGGACATCGAGGCGTACGAGATCCACGTCGGACGGACGGAGGTCAGGGCGGCGCGTCGGCCGTTCCTTGTCGTGGCGCATCGCGATCGCCCGGTCGACGAGCGCGATGGCGCGCTGAACGACGCGGGGAACGTCGTGGGCACGTACCTGCACGGTCTCTTCGCCAATGACGCCCTCCGGCGCGCGCTCCTCCTGTACCTGGCCGCGCGCAGGGGCGTGCCGGCGGACCCGCGCTGGGGAGCGCCGTCGAGCGCCGCCGCGCGCTACGACCGCCTGGCCGACGTGGTCGGCATCGCATGCGACCTGGCGGCGATCGGGAAGCTCGTGGGGCTCGACCTGGGCAAGGGCACCTAGCCGCCGCGCTTTGCGGCGAGCAGCTCGGCCAGCCGGAGCTTCTGCACCTTGCCGGTGTCGGTCACTGGAAGCTCGTCCCGCCGCAGCAGGCAGAACCGCTGTGGCACCTTGTACGCCGCGAGCGCCTCTTTACAGAAGATCCGCAGCGCCTCGGGCTCGGCGTCGTGGCCCTCGCGGAGGACGACCACGGCGGCGAGGATCTCCTCTCGGCGCGGATCGGGCAGGCCGACCACGTACGCCTGCTCGACGGCGGGATGGCCGAGCAGGACCTCCTCGACCTCGAGCGGCGCCACGTTGATCCCGCCGCTCTTGACCATTTCCTTGATGCGACCGCGGAATCGAAGGTAGCCGTCGTCGCCGATGAGGCCGAGGTCGCCGGTCACGAGGAAGCCGTCGTCGTCAAAGGCGGTTGCGTTTCGCTCGGTGTCCTTATAGTAGCCGGGCGTCAGATGGCCACGGACGAGGATCTCGCCGACCTCGCCCGGCGGCGACGGGTGGCGCGTCTGGCGATCGACGATGCGGATCTCCATGCCCGGGAGCGGCGTGCCGACGGTCGCGAGGCGTTTGTCGGCGGGATCGTGAGCGTCGGTGACGGCGCAATTGCCGTAGCACTCGGTCAGGCCATAGACGTTGCAGATCTCTCGGGCCCCGAGGTCCATCACCATCTGCATGGCGGACGGCGGCCCGATGGCGGCGCCGGTGCGCAGCGAAGAGAGGTCGCGCCGCGGGCGGTCGGGATGCTCGGTGAGGGCCAGCGCGATGTTCGGTGTGCCGTAGTAGACCGTGCAGCGCTCGCGCTCGATCAACTCCAAGGCGGCCGCGGCGTCGAAGGACTCCTGCAGCACGATCGATCCGCCGTGAGTCATCACGGCCAGGAGCGCGTTGGCGCCGCCGAAGCTCCAGAAGAGAGAGATGCCCATCCACATCCGGTCAGCCGGTGTGAGGTGCTGGCGCTCGCCGATGTTCCACATGTTCTCAACGAGGCCGCCGTGCCTGAGCTGAACGCCCTTCGGCGTCGACGTCGTGCCTGACGTGTAGAGGATGTACGCGACGTCGTCGGGCCCGACAGTGCGCTGCGCGGCGTCGATCTCGGCGTC
>JAHFDK010000396.1 GCA_023249095.1 Candidatus Rokuibacteriota bacterium
GTCGTTGTTCGAGGCGATCGTCGCGACCTGGGTGATCTCCTTCTTGTCCTTGGTGGACTTCGAGAGCTTCTTCAGCTCGTCGGTCACGGCCTCCACGGCCGCCTCGATGCCGCGCTTGAGGCCCATCGGGTTGGCGCCGGCGGTCACGTTCTTCAAGCCTGCCTTGAAGATCGCCTGGGCCAGCACGGTCGCGGTCGTGGTCCCGTCGCCCGCGACGTCGGACGTCTTCGCGGCGACCTCTTTCAACATCTGGGCTCCCATATTCTCGAAGCCGTCCTTCAGCTCGATCTCCTTGGCGACGGTGACGCCGTCCTTGGTGATCGTGGGGCTGCCGTACTTCTTGTCGATGACGACGTTGCGGCCCTTGGGCCCGAGTGTGGCCTTCACCGCTGTCGCCATGATGTTGATGCCTCGGAGCAGCGCGCCCCGAGCTTCCTCGTTGAACTTCAGTTGCTTCGGCATCTCTGCATGTCCTTGCCCCGTCGGGCCGGTAAGTTGTTGGGTTTTCTCACTCCTACTCAGTCGAGGATGGCGAACACGTCGTCCTCCCGCATGATCACGTACTCGCCGTCCTCGATCTTCACTTCACTGCCGGAAAATTTGCCGAACAGAATCCGGTCACCGGCCTGCACGTCCAGGGCGATTCTCTTGCCGTCCTTGCCGTTCCCCACAGCGACGACCTGCCCCTCCTGGGGCTTCTCCTTCGCCGTGTCCGGGATGATGATGCCCCCCCCGGCCGACTTCCTGCTCCGCGACGCGTGTGACAAGAATGCACTCCTCCTCCTGAGGTGGACGTCGCCCGGGCCGTGCAGCGTGACGCATTGCCAGGCGTGTGGTGTGCCATAACTTGCGCTGGGCGCCGATCACGATGACCGCTCCGACGAAGGCGACGAACACGGTCGGCAATAGCCCCCGCCCGCGGAGACGCCCAGGGCCCGGAAGATCCAGCCCCCCACGACGCTCCCGACCAGACCGAGGACCAGATCCCCGATCAGCCCGTAGCCGGGTGCGGGAGCCTCCGCCTCGCCCCTCACGATCCCGCTTGACTTTATACCGATATCACAATATAAATTATATAGCAAATAGAAATTATATAATTATTATTACCGCAGCGCGGGGCGTCCGGTCAGGAGTTCCGCTGGGCCAGCAGGAGGTGGTGATGCTCGAGAATAGAACGAAGGTCCTGCTCATTCTCTCGCAGGACGTCCTGGACCAGGCTCGGGTCGTTGCCGGGAAGGCGACGATCACGTTCAAGCTTCCGGTGAGCCTTCAGATCGTCCTCCGGGCCCTCATCGAGGAGGGGCTGAAGCGAGATGACCACCCGGCCCTTCTCGCCAACGTCGAGGGCCAGGCCAAGGCGGTCCGCCGCACCAGGAGCATGGCACGTCAGGGCGGACGCGCTGAGGGGGAGCCCGTGGATCGACAGTCTGGAAGCTGGCTGCGGCCGAACGGTCGTCGGCCATCGAGGCGCCAGAAGTGAAGACGGCGTAGGGGCTCTCCAGCGGCGAGGCGAGTCGGGCGACGGGGCTCGATGCCAGATAGACGTAACGACGAAGGCTGAGGATCAGCGTCTTGGCAAGGAGACGACGATGTCGACATGGATAGGGATGACAATCGCGCCCGCGGTGACCGGTCGCTCTCCCTTCGAGTCACCTTCAACCCAGGCTCGGAGCCTTGAGGGTCGTCCTTTGGGCATGTGCTGCTCAGTGATGCTTCCGGAGGCTGCAATGCTAAGGCTGTTGGAACTGGGGTCAAGTTTCGTCGCCGCATTGGGAGAACAGAGGCAACCGATGACCGGCCTCATGACGACACACCTCGCCCTCCTCTCTCGCGCGCCCGAGCGCCGCACGTCCTAGAATCGTGCCCGAGATTTTTGGGCCGTGTTGGCAACCCGAATGTGCCTTCAGTTAGGATCCAGCATCCCGAATCGCCGCTCGCGCTTTTCGCTCGACCTCCATTGAAATCGCCACCATCCTGTGAGCGCTCTTGGCGTGCTCGGCGGTCTTCCTCATCACCTCGCTGTCATCCTTGCCTTGAGCCACAAAGTCGCATCCGGGCATCAGATCGGCGCATCTGAGTTCTCTGGCCACGAGACGACCCTCCTTTGGCCGCGTCCGTCAGGACGTGCCTCGGCAAAGCTCGAGAGCACGTGCCGATCTCATTTTTTGATCAGCAGCTCGAGCCCATCGGCGCATGCGCGCGCTACGGCATAGCCAGCCTTTTCTTGACCGGGCATCTTATCCCAGCCACCTTTTTCGATGACTTCCGCTCTCTGCCAGCTACTGACGTCCCCGAGTTCTTTCAGTTTCTTTTCAGGGTTCGGTTCCTTCATGAATTGCGCGACGCAGATCGCCGCCTGACTCGCCAAGACCGCCTCTTTGGTCATCGTTTGGGTCGTGCCGGAAGTTGTCCAGCCACCCCACGAAAACCCGACGATCATTGCGATGACTCCCCCACAAATAATGCCCCAGATTCCGTACTTGATCTTCGCTGCCGTCTCCAGCTTCATTGCCAAGACCTCCTGAACCGGGATCCCCGATATGGAGCGATTCCGCCTCTATGGCAGCGTCCACCGAGCGACCGTCCCGTCAGTCGACTCGTTCACGCGTGACGAAAGGCGGCACGCGTTAGCGGCCGCGCCGGCGGCGCCTTCGTGCCGCAGTTCTTCCTGGTGATGCCGGTGTGCCCTGGCCTGGCTTCTTGCCGAAACCACGGTTGCACTCGTTGCAGAATCTTTGCGATTCATCCTTGAGTTCTCGCCGGCAGGTTGCGCATCTGACCATGACCTTCCTCCATCACGCGACCTTACCAAGACCTCGCCCGCGAGCCCGCCGCCGCCCGGCGCCATCGTCGTCGGCCATCGCTCCCACTCATGCTCGTTCCCCGGTGCCCGTGGCGCCGGGACTTAGATGGGCCGTGGCGAGCGCCGAATCATTTCGGGGTCTCCAGAACCGCTGCGCATGGGCGAAGAGAGTCCACATACTACCCAGAAGGATTGTCGAGAGCCCGAGCAGGGCGAGCGCGACTGGCAAGACCTTGGCCGTGATCGGCACGTCCGAAATCCAGAATACGAGGGCACTGCCGACAAGGAGCGGAATCAGCACCAGGCTCCCGGGCGGCCACGCGCGCCGCCAGACGCGAACGAGGGTTTCGCCGAGATCACCTTCGAGCCGTGTGTGAAGGAGGACCCAGGACACAAACACGCCAATAAGGAGCGCCGGGACCCAAGGATGCAACCACAGGACCCACGAGAGGACGAGGAGCGCCGCGGCAGCGCGCCGCCGCTGTACACTCACCGGACGGCTCGGCTGTCGGTGGAAAGACGAAGCGGCGGGCCGACGATGGCCACGAGCCTGACCGCCGCCAGCGCGCGAATCACCAGCCACGACGGGTCGAACTCGACTCGCCGCACACTGAACTTCGGCGCTCGCGGTTCTGCGTGGTGATTGTTGTGAAGACTTTCGCCGGCCGTCATCCAGGCGAGCACCACCGAGTTATACGCGGTGTTCGTGAAGTTTTGAGCTCCTCGCCAATGCCCGACGCCGTTGATGAGCGGCGCCACGACGCCGACGTAGAGGACGGCATGCGCCAGCGCCACGATCAAACCCGGGCCGATGCCAAACAAAAGACACAACAGCGCGATGCCCAGCCCCGGACCGAGCATCCCCTTCGAGAAAACGGCGCGATCCAGTCGGTCTTCGGGGAGGTCCGGAGCGAACTTCTTGATCGTGTCGGGGTTCCGCGCTTCCCGTTGGTAGTAATAGGCGTTCAGGAGCTGGACGCGCCACAAGCCGAGCAGCCGCGGGCTGTGGGGGTCACCTTCCCGGTCAGTGAAGGCGTGATGCTTGCGATGGACTGCGACCCACTCCTGGCGGCGCTGTCCCGTGGTAAGCCAAAGCACTGTCCGGAACAGCACATCCGCGAACGGGCGCACGGTCAGCGCTCGATGTGCGAGTGTGCGGTGCAGGTACACCGACGTTGCGAAGACGGCCGTTTGCGTCAGCGCAATGACGACCAACGGGATCATCCAGACGTGAGTCAACAAGGCTTTCCCTCCCACGCGCTAGCTTTCACTCCCCTGCTTTCGAAGCTCATTGGGGCCCGTGATCCGTCGCGATCACTTCGGGCGCTTTCGGGGCTCTCGACCGCTCTGGTCCCGCGGACTTCCAGACCGTAGATTCGTTCGGTCCTCCTCAACCCTTTTCCGCGTCATGCTTCGCTGGTGGCGAACCGCTCTGGCCTGGCTCTCGACGTTGGCGAGGAAGGTCGCGTGGCCATCGCGCTTCAGCCCCTCCTCGATGAGGGCCCGGAGAACGATCTGAAGGCTCACCGGGAGCTTGAGGGTGATCGTCGCCCTCCCCGCGACGACCCGGGCCTGGTCCAGGACGTCTTGGGAGAGAATGAGAAGGACTGTGGTCTTGTTTCCGAGCATCACCACCTCCGTGCTCCTGCCGGCCCGGGCTGCGGCGTTCTTGCTTAATAATTTATAGCTTGTTATATAAGTTATAGTATACTACTGTCAAGCAAGATATCGTGGAAGCGAGTACCTGGTACGGGACGACGGTTTCTGTCGGGCTGCGCGCTGGCCGGCCGGGCATGAAGACGGAGGGTATACGCGCCCTGTGGAGAGCAAGCGAACAATCCTCCGAGCCTGACTTGGGTTCTTACCTCGAGGTGGTCGTCGAGTACGAGGAAGAGGACAACGTCGCTCGGGCGTACGCCATTCGTTGTGATCGGGAGGCGCCGACGAGATGGGAGTAAGGGACACTGCGATCATGACACTCCACATTGT
>JAHFDK010000397.1 GCA_023249095.1 Candidatus Rokuibacteriota bacterium
CGGCTGTTATGACCTCAACGGCGACGTCGGCGGCATGATCGAGATCAAGTGGATCTACACGGAGTTTCCGCTGACGGGCAAGGACAGCCTCCTGCCGTTCATCCCGGTCGAGACCATGGCTCGGGCGGGCGGCCAGCCCTTCGATACCCTTGCCCAGTACAAACTCGCCCAATATGCGAACGGCGACTTCGCCGGCGTCTCGGCGATCACGACGTTCGCGCCGAACATCAAGACCAACCTCGCCTGGGTCATGCTCGAGGATCAGCTCGCGGGCTCCAACCGGGGCAACCCCTCGCTCAAGATTACTCGCGGCGAGGATACCGCGCTGATCTTCAGCACCGACATCACGCCATTCAAGGGGTTGGATCTGAAGCCCCTGTACTCCTGGTTCCACGCCGATGGCCAGACGGCCGGTGGTGCCCGGCGTAACCTGACCAACAGGGGCAGCGCCGGCGGCACGCTCAACGCGGCGGCGTCGAGGGGCGCACCCCAACAGGCTCCAGCCGCAGGCAGCCCCAACTACCACGAGGATCGCCACACGGTCGGCATCGATGCGCGCTTGCGTATGGGCCCCTTCGGCCTGGATCCCACGTTCTACTATCAGTTTGGTCGGATCGACAGCCAGGCGATCGATATGGGTCCTGGGGCGAGCGGCTCATCCACGACAGGCACGAAAAAAGTCACGGCTGACATGAGCGCATTCCTGTTCGACGTCATCGGCAGCTTCCAGCTCGGTCCGCTGCTTCTCGAGGCGCGCGGTATGTACAGCACGGGCAACAAGGCTCGCGACAACCTGGCCAAGGGGATTCGGTACTACCAGCCGCTCGATACGGACGGCAACTACTGGGCCGGCGGCTGGACCCAGTTCTGGGCTTCCGGGGTTGACTACTTCAACCAGGGTTGGGCGACGACGGGTAACTACGTCGGCTACGACCGCTACGGCCGCGGTGGGGTCGCTGGCCGGGTCACGTACAGCATCACGCCCGCGTTGAGCCTGTACGGGGTCGTCCACGCGCTGTTCACCGCGGAGTCAGTCGACACCGATACTGGCAGCCAGCTCGCGAGCGCCGCGGGTACCGGAACCCAAGCGCGGACGACCGTCAGCGCTGCCAGCTGGGTGAAGGGCGATTCCAACTATCTCGGGACCGAGGCGAATCTCGGGCTCACGTGGCGGTTCGCGCCGAACACGGCCTTCGACCTCGTGGGGGCCTGGCTCTTCGCCGGTGATGCATTAAACGCGGCTGAGTGCCGCGGGGGTGCGGCCACCACCTGCCTCGGCGGCACGGTCGTGAAGATGGACGCGAAGGACGCCTACACGCTGGCCGCGCGTATAAGGTTGGCGTTCTAGCAGGGTCAAACTGCAGTCTGACAGTAGAAGACGCGGGGCATGGGTGGCTGGCTCGCCCATGCCCCGTTTCATTTTCCCCATTCCTTGACTCTCCCTACCCCCTGGGCTAGCCTCGGGCTGATGTTGGCGCGAGTATTCCCATGAGCCGTCACGTGGCTCGCATCGTCGCTCTCGCCGTCCTCGTCGCCGTCGCAGGCACGGGGACGTCGGGAGCCCAGACGATGCCGCCTTCCCTGGGGGTGCTCGTCGATCAAGTCCTGGCGCTTTTCCCGAAGGTCGACGGCGAGGTGATCGAGGTCCAGGACGGCACGATCACGCTCGCGCTCGGCAGCCGCGACGGTCTCATCTCGGGCGTCGAGCTCGCCCTCTACCGCCAGGGTCGCGAGCTCCGCCATCCAAGGACCGCAGAGATCCTGGGCCGGACGGAGCAGGCGGTCGGCCGTGTGGTGATCCAGCAGGTGTTCGAGTCTTATTCGACCGGGACGGCGGGTCAGGGCAGCGAAGTGCAGCCCGGCGACAGGGCCCGGGTCTCGGCGGGGAAGATCAAGCTGAGCCTCGTGCCGATCGTCGAGGGCGGCGTGAAGGAAGGGCTCGTGGACGCTGCCGTCCACGAGGTGATCGAAGCTCTCAACCGCACCGGCCGCTTTCAGATCGGCCCGGGTGATGCTATCAGCGTTTGGATCGCCCAGCAGGGAATGAAGCGCGATGACGTGCTGGCCGGCAAAGGCCTCGATTCGGTCGCCGAGCGCTTCAAGGTCGAGCACCTGCTGGTCATCGCGTTCACGCGCGTCCAGGCCAAGCCGTACATGGACGTCCGGCTGTTCAGCTTGCCCGGCGTGAGCCCGCGGCTGACCACGGCGCTCTTCGTGCCGGCGACAATCAAGCCGGCCTCCAAGGGCGACTTCTCGGCTGGGAGCCGGCAGCGTGAGAGCCAAACGTCGGCTCCGCAGCGGTCGTTCCTGGCCCGTCTGCTCTTCGGGGATCTCGATGCCGGCACGTACTCGAGCGGCGAGTCTTCCATTACCCTGAAGGAAATCGCGAAATTCCCGTTCGTCGTCGCCTCCATGGACATTGCCGTCGGGTCTAAGGACAGGATTGCGCGGATGGTCATCACGGACGGCGACCGCGTCTATCTCTATCGGATAACGCCGGAACGCGTTCTCGAGCCCGAATGGACGTATCGCGGCGACACACGTGCGCGCGTCTTCAGCGTCCAGCTCGCCGAGCTGTCCGACGACGGCGCCCAGTACGTCGTGGTGAACCGCTACAGCCAGATTCCCGCGATCCTGGTCAGCTCCCTGGTCCTGGCGACCAAGGACAAGAAGGCGGCCGTGGCCGTCGAGAACGTGAGCGAGATCTTGCTGGCCGTGGACGCGAGCGGCGAGGGCGTCAAGAAAGTGCTCTGGGCTCAGTCGTTCGTCGAGAACGGCTTCTTCAAGCAGGGCGACGCCCTGCGGGTGAGTCTCCGCAACGACCGGCTGGTGTCCGACGGGAGGGTGCGGGTTCCCAGCACCTTCCGCGCGACCGGCGCGACCTACACCAACATCACGGGCAAGGGGACGCGGGCGCTGGCCTTCATCGATGAACACAGCCGCCTGCGGATCGCGATCGACACCGAGGACGCGTTTCGCTCCTCGACGCTGGTCGGTGGTGGCCAGGCCAAGCTCGGGGTCGAGAGGCAAATCGAGCGAGGCGGCCGGACCTATCTCTACACCCCCGAGCCGATGCCGCTGTCGGTAGATCTGGACGGCGACGGGATCGAGGAGATCGTCGTGCCCCAGAACCAGTTTCCGGGGCGCCTGGCCGTCGTCTTCAAGGGGCCCGCCGGCTTCCGATTCCAGACGGTCAACTCGGGCTTCGAGGGCACCGTGGTGGCGCTCGGCGCTATCACCGGGGACGGGACCCCGGCGCTCGTCGTCGCGCTGGTGCGCTACACCAACATGCTCAATACTCAAGGTGAAACCCAGATCATCATGACGACCGCGGAGTGACCCCGGCACGCGTCCGCTCGTCGTCCTGACTCCGTCGCACCGTCCCGGATGATCCGTCGCTATCGGACCGCAGGCCCGAGGGTCTGCCCGGCCGCGTTGGGCCGGGAACAGGTGCGGCCGTGAAGCTCGACACGGCGCCGCCTCGCGGCATGAAGGACCTGCTTCCCGCCGAGGTGGATCTTCGGGACCGCGCGACGGCCACGATCCTGACCACCTACAAGCGCTACGGCTTTCGGCGCATCGAGACGCCGGCGCTCGAAAATCTGAAATTGCTCCTCGGCAGTGGGGGAGGGGAGAACGAGAAGCTGATCTACAAGATCTTGAAGCGCGGCGCGAAGCTCGACGCGGCGACGACTCAGCTCGAGGACGACCTCGCCGATCTGGGGCTGCGCTTCGATCTGACGGTGCCGCTCACGCGGTACTACGCCCACAACCGGGCCGCGCTGCCCGACCCGTTCAAGGCGATCCAGATCGGGCCGGTCTGGCGGGCGGAGCGGCCTCAGAAGGGACGCTTTCGACAGTTCACCCAATGCGACATCGACATCCTGGGCGTCGCCTCCGAGATCGCGGAGATCGAGCTGATCCTGGCGACCTCCGAGGCGCTCATCGGCCTCGAGCTCGAGCGCCCGAGGATCCGCGTGAACGATCGACGGATCCTGACGGCGATGGCGACGCAGTGTGGCTTCGACGCCGCCCGCCACGGCGAGTTCTTCATCACGCTCGACAAGCTGGACAAGATTGGGCGCGAGGAGGTCGCGCGCGAGCTCCGCGAGGGCGGTCACGACGAGGCCGCGGTCGCGAAGCTGTTCGCCCTGTTCCCGGGGCCGGGCGATCCGTCACAGGCCGCCCTCGAGCGGCTGGCCCTGATCATCCCGGCGACTGCCGAGGCGGTCGAAGGCCTCCGCACGATTCTGACCACCGTCGAGCGGGAAGCCGGGGGTCGCTTCTCGGTCGGCTTCGACCCCACGCTGGTTCGAGGCATGGGCTACTACACCGGCCCGATCTTCGAGGCGGCGTACGGCGACTACGGCTCGTCCATCGCAGGCGGCGGCCGGTATGACCGGATGGTCGGTCGGCTGATCGGCCAGGACGTCCCGGCGTGTGGCTTCTCGATCGGATTCGAACGCGTCGTCTCGATCCTCGAGGAGCGAAGCGGCGTCGCGGGCCCGGAGCGTGACCGGGTCGCGTTCCTGTTCGGCCGAGACGACCTGCTGAGCGAGGTCGCCTCGGCCGCGGGGCGTCTGCGGAGCCGAGATCGGGTCGTCTCGTTGACCCTGAAACGGAAGAATCTCGCCAAGCAGCTCGATGACCTGATGGGGGAGGGATTCGGCTCGTACGCGGTGTTTCGGGCCGGTCAGGCGCCGCCGGACGTCAAGCCGCTCGCCCGACGAGCCGCGAGCGGGGGCGGCGCCGATGCATAGCCTTCGCA
>JAHFDK010000121.1 GCA_023249095.1 Candidatus Rokuibacteriota bacterium
CCTCGAGACGCAGCCTGGACCTCACTGATCCCCGTCGAAGCCTGTCGCCCCCTTAACCACCAGATTTTTCACAAGTATAGCACGCACTACCACGCGCCGCGTCGAGCAGCGCGTGCGGATTGGTCCATCTCGCGGCGCACCTCCCGCTCGCGCAGGGCGGACCGTTTGTCGTGGAGCTTCTTGCCGCGCGCCAGACCGAGCTCGACCTTGGCCCGGCCGGCCTTGAAGTAGAGGCGCAGGGGGACGAGCGTCAACCCACGCTCGCTGATCTTGCCGGAGAGACGGGAGAGCTCGCGCTTGTGAAGGAGCAGCTTTCGATCCCGCTCGGGCTCGTGGTTGGCGTCGGTGCCGTGGCTGTAGGGGCTGATGTGGCAGCCCAGGAGCCACCCCTCGCCGTTGCGGACGGAGGCATAGCTGTCCTTGAAGTTGACCAGACCCGCCCTGAGCGACTTGACCTCGGTGCCCCTGAGCACGAGGCCGGCCTCGACCGTCTCGAGGATCTCGTACTCGTGCCGCGCGCGACGGTTGGTCGCGACGGGGCGGTCGCCGGAGGCCTCTCTGGCTTGACTTGCCATGGCTGAAAGGTATTATGACTCACGCTTTTCGGGCCGAAGTGGCGGAATTGGCAGACGCGCTAGATTCAGGGTCTAGTGCCCGCAAGGGTGTCGGGGTTCGAGTCCCCGCTTCGGCACCAACTACAACAGCAGGTTAGCGAGCGTCTTCCGAAGAGGCCACCTGGGCAGCAGGCTTCATGAGTGAACATTGGGATGGAGGAGGGTCGTATGCGCCGCTTGCTGCTCAACGGATCCCTCTGTGCGCTGGCTGTCCTCTCCGCCACTGCATGCACGATCCCGCCTGCGCCGGGCTCGTCGGCTGCGCTGCCTGCTCAGGTGCTGCCCGCTGACGCGCGTGCGCTCGTCTACGGTCGCACGGTCAGCGAGGTGATCCAGAATCCGGAGCTACGGGACAAGATCCCCGGTCTCTTCGGAGCGGATTGGATGGCCGCCTCACAGGGGCGCGGGCAGGTCGCTTTGGGTGCGGCCGCGTTCTTGGAAAA
This sequence comes from Candidatus Rokuibacteriota bacterium, assembly GCA_023249095.1. GTDB lineage: Bacteria > Methylomirabilota > Methylomirabilia > Rokubacteriales > CSP1-6 > AR31. The sequence continues at coordinate 1,058 of JAHFDK010000121.1, forward strand.
GGGCGGGTCGCTGCGGATGGTCAGTATCGCGGGGAAAGACTACGTCGCGGTCACCGGGTGCGTGGCAAACGCCTGCCGGACCCGCCGTGTGCTGCTGCTGATCGGTGAAGGCGGGTCGCAGCTGCTCGCGCGGCTCGACGACGGCGCAGTCCCCCACTATTACGCCTACGGCAGCGGAGGCGTGGCGCCGCCGGCCAACGCATCAACCATCGTGGACGCCGGGTTGCGCGCCCTACAGAGCGTTGGCGACGCGTACCCTAGCGCGGGCTCGTGAGCGCCTCGCCTCGATGATGTCCATTTAGACCTCGCGCGCTTCGGCTCGAGCACGTGAAGCTCATCGATCGACGCGAGGACTGTCACCGTCAGCTCGCCGACGGCACTGCCATGCGACCCCCACGAGAAGTACTGCCGCGAAGAGGAAAGGGGTCGTGAGCTGCATCGCGTCCGCCAGCATGCCCATGATAATGGGGCCGAGGACGTGGCCCGTATCCGTCATCGTGCGTAGCCATCCGATCGCGACTCCCTGCAGTGGTGGAACGACCCGATCCCCGATGAGGACCGTCGGGAGTCCCGCCACGCTGCCAGCGGCCACGCCGATCGCCAAGCTCCAAAGCCCCAACGCGACGAGGTGTGTCACGAGCGGCAGACTCCCGAGCAACGTCGCATAAACGAGTAGGCCGGGAACGAGCACGCGCTCTCGGCTCCACCGGTCCGAGGCATTGCCCGCGAGCCAGAGCCCCAACAGTCGGCCAAGCACGCTCAGGCTGACGAACAACCCAAGCATCGCCGGCCGCAGGCCTCCTTGCTCAACCAGATAGAGGGGAAAGAGGAAGACCAACACCCCGGTCTGAATGCCGATCAACACCGCGTTGCACAGACTCATGAGCAGCACCCCGGGGATACGCAGAACGGCTCGGAGCAACCGCCAATCAAGCCGCGCGGCCGTAGCGGCAGACCGAGGCGAAGCCGTTGAGGCACTCGTCGGCTCGATGGCGAACGCGGCGACGGCGACCAACATGCACGTGGCCTCGAACACGAATGGGCTCACAACACTGACACCCTGGTACAGCCAGCCGCCCGCCGTACTGCCGAGGAGCAGCCCCGAGGTTTCACTCATCAATAGCAGGCTGACCGCGCGGCCGCGACGGGCGGCCTGGTCCACCATCGTGGTGGTCGCAGCCGTGCTGAATGCGGCCCAGCCCACGCCGCCCAGCGCGCGCAAGCTCAGGAAGACCCCGTAGGCCGTAGTCATGGCACTACCGAGATCCGCCAGAGCGATCAGGATCAACCCTCCCGCCATAAGTCGCCGACGCCCCAGACGGTCGAGCAGATATCCGGTCGGCAGACTGGCCATCCACTTTCCTATGCCAAAGGCCACCGGAATCAACGTCACCATCTGGTAGTTGGCGGCGAAGATGTGCTGAAGATACAGCGGCATTGTCGGGCGAAGAACGCCCTGGCCGAGGTTGAACAGGAAGGCGCCGGCGAGAACTGCCACGGGCGATCCCTCGAGGAGGGGGCGTGCCGCCTTCTCCGCCTTGCTCACGACTTCAGCGGGGAATCAGGAGCCGGTCGAACGTCTCGGCATAGGCATAGCCGTAGGGCTTGCCGAGCGCCGCGCAACGCTGGCGCACGTGCGCCGCCACCGCCGCGAAGTCGGGGAACTGGCTCCGGTGGCACGCGAACGCCTCGAGCTTGAGGTCCATCGTCTCTGAGACGTCGACCGCGACCTGATGGGTCTCCGCCTGCCACTGCATGATGTGAACCTCACGTACTTGGTGCGGCTCGTAATCGGGCAGCAGTTCCGGGAAGGCCAGGTGGTCCCGAGCCAGCGGATAGACGCAGTCGAGCACGACCCCTCCGGTCACGCGGTGGTCACGGTGGGAAGCGTAGAGGTTGTACGTGCGGTGCGGGCTCTGGGCGATGACGAGATCCGGCCGCCACTTGCGGATCTGTCGGGTGACGTCCCGCCGGAGCTCGCGCGTGTCCTCGACGTCACCATCGCTGTAGCCGAGGAACTCGACGTGCCTCACCCCGAGCATCCGCGCGGCATCCCGCTGCTCCGCTTCGCGGATTTGAACGAGACGATCGCGTGTCATCGCCCGGTCGCTGGACCCCATGCTGCCATTTGTGACGATGACGTAAATGGCGTTCGCGCCCTGTCGCACGAGCTTGGCGAGGGTGCCCCCGGCGCCGGCCTCTGCATCGTCGGGATGGGCCACGACCACCAGCACGCGCTCGACCGCGTCCGCCACAGGATCCTCCTGACGTGAAGAGCTCAGGTTGCGAATCGCGAACGCTCGCGAGAAGCCGTCCGCGCTCGCCGTGAGCTGTGCTCACGCTTTTCACGTGCGGGACCGCGACCGTTGTCTCCGTGCGTCGCAGCATCGTCCATCTCAAGACACCGGCAGCCTGCTGAATGATCCGCAGGTGGCGGCGCCAGGAGTCTCTGCACGACTTGTTCGAGCTGCTGCCGGAAGCAATGCAGGTCGCTGATCTGTTGCTGCACGGCAGACAGCTGTTCCCGGACCAGTCCGAGAAGGCGGGGCCGCACCGTCGCGCGCGGTCCGTCATCGAGAGCCGCCGTCAACGATTTGAGCTGCTGCAGGGACAACCCGAGCGTACGAGCTCGCCGGATAAACAGCAGTCGGTGCAGACTTTGCTCGGCGTACTGTCGATACCCAGCCACCGTGCGATTCGCGAGGGGCAGTACGCCGACTTGCTCGTAGTAACGAATCGTCTTGGCCGACACACCGGCAGCCTGCGCGAGCTGGCCAATCTTCAGTACCTGGGGCATCGGCTGACCTCCCCGGCTCTCGTCTGCTGCGGAAGATAGACCTTCCAGCGGCTGGAAGGTCAAGCGGAAGTATGTGCGCCGGGAACGATCTCAGAGCGCGACGGCGCGGCCGAGTCGCGCCGCCAGGGCGGCCGCCTCGACCACGACGAGCGCACGCACGCCGTCGGCGACGGGCACCGGGTTCGGCGCCCGACCGGAGCACGCGTCCAGAAACGATTGCAGCTCGAGCTGGAGCGGCTCCACGCGCCGCGTCGGAAGCTCCTCCTTCCCCACCTCCACCGCCTCCCAGATGCCGCCCCGCTCGCGATGCTCGCCCAGGTGAAGCGTGACGACGGAGGCTGCGTAGTCGGCCACGAGGGCGCCCCGCTCGCCGACGATCACGCAGTCGCGCCAGGTCCCGGGGACGAAGTAGCTCGCCTCGACCACCGCGGGGATGTCGCCGTAGTGCACGACCGACCAGGACAGATCGTCGAGGCCGCGGCCCAGATAGTCGCGCTGAATCGCGCTGACCCGTGTGGCCGCGCAGCCGAGGAGATGCGCGAACAGATCGAAATAATGGATCGCGTCCGTCTGCGTGACGCCGACGTCGGCGCGTGGCCGCTTGAACCCGGAGAAGCGCCCGGTGGCGTAGCGGACGCGGCCGATGCGTCCGGCCGCCAAAGCCTCACGCAGCGTCGCGGTGACGGGATGGAAGCGAAAGATGTGACCGACCTGCACGAGCCGTCCGGCGGCGCTGGCCGCGGCTTCGAGCGCGCGCCCCTCCTCGGCCGTTAGGGCGAGCGGCTTTTCGATGAAGCAATGCCGCCCGGCGGCCAGGCCCTCGCGGGCGATTCCGTAGTGCGTGTCCGCCGACGTGACGATGTCCACTGCGTCGACGTGCGCGAGCGCCGCTCGGTAGTCCGCGACCGCGCGGCCCGGCTCCACACCCTGGCGGACTGCCCACGCCAGACGCGCCGTGGACACGTCCGCCACCCAGAGCCCTACTCCCAGATTGCCGAGCACACGCAGGTGCTTTTCGCCCCAGCGGCCGAGGCCCACCAATAGGATGTTCACTGCGGCGGCTCAGTCGCGGACGAAGTCGCCGCCCACGTCCTCGACGACTTCGTAGCGGAGGAGACGAGCGGTCATCCAGCGGACGACCAGGAGGTCGACGAAGGCCACGAACGCGCGATTCAGCACGCTGTACTTCGTCCGACCGAAGCGGCGCGGACGGTGGCTGACCGGCACCTCGACCACGCGGTAGCCCCGCATCTGCAGAAGCGTCGGGATGAACCGGTGGAAGCCGCGATAGAGCACCAGCCCGCGCAGGCATTCCCGACGAAAGGCGCGGAAGGTGCAGCCGCTGTCCTGGATGGCTTCGTCGGACACCCAGTTGCGGATACGGTTTGCGATCCGCGACGAGGCGCGCCGCACGAAATTGTCGCCGTTCTCCCGCTGGACGCGCCAGCCGGTCGCCGCGTCCCAGTGGTCGAGGTGGGAGAGCAGCGTCGGGATATCCCGCGGGTCGTTCTGCAGGTCGGCGTCCATCACGACGACCCGCCGGCCACGCGCCGCTTTGAACCCCGCGTCGGTCGCGGCCGTCTCGCCAGCGTTCGCCTTGAGCCGCACCAGACGCACCCGCGGGTCGGCCTCTCGGAAGGAACGGACGATCTCGGCGCTCCGGTCGCGGCTGCCGTCGTCCACGAACACCACCTCGAACGCGAGCCCGAGGCGATCGAGGACCTCGCGCAGCTCCGCCCAGAGCAGCGGGAGGCTTTCTTCCTCGTTGTAGACGGGGATGACGACCGAGAGGTCAGTCACCCGGTTCTCCCGTCGAGACGCGCCGAGTCGTGCCCTGCCACTCGGCGACGAGCGTCTGCGGGAGATTGAGTCGATCCAGCACGCGGGCGACCGTGTGGTTCACGATGTCGTCCAAATCTTTTGGCCGGTTGTAGAAGGCGGGCATCGGCGGCAGTATTACCGCGCCCATCTCCGCGAGCGCGAGCATGCACCTGAGGTGCCCGGTGTGCAGCGGCGTCTCGCGCACGAGCATGATGAGCGGCCGCCCCTCCTTCAGCGTGACGTCCGCCGCGCGCGCGATCAGCGAATCCGTGTGACACGAGGCGATGGCGCCGGCCGTCTTGATCGAGCACGGCGCGATGACCATACCGGCGGTCCGGAACGAGCCAGACGCGATCGAGGCCCCGATATCTCGAATGTCGTAGTGGTGCGCGGCCAGCGCTTCGACGTCCCTCACCGTGTACGCGGTCTCCTCGACGATCGTCCGCTTTCCCGGCACCGAGATGACGAGGTGCGTCTGCACCTCCGCGTGCCCGCGCAGGACCTCGAGCAGGCGGATGCCGTAGATGGACCCGGTGGCGCCCGTGATGCCCACGACGAGTCGCTTCAGAGCCGGAACCTCTTGCGGAATACTTCCTCGCGGGTCTTCTGGTAGAGCACCTCCCACTCGTGGCTCCCCTCGGGCATCGGGCGCGAGTAGGATCCGAGGATCTTACGGACTTCGCCGTCGATCGACTCGGCGAGCTTCGACTCCTCGGTCAGCGCCCGGATCACCTCCGGCCGCAGGTCGTCGGGCGCCCTGATGCTCACGCCCGCCGTCGTGCCGAGCGCCTTCAGGATGAGGTCGGCGAGGTGGAAGATGCGCTCGCGGCTCATGCGCATCATCAGAGGACGAACCCCCGCTCGCGGGCGAGCTTCTCCTTGACCTTACCGAGGAGCTGCCGGTAGTCGGCCGCCGAGTCCTTGATCTGCTTGGCGTGATCCATGAGGAGCTTGCGCGCGTCGGCCTCGAGCTGCTCCTCGGCGGCCAGGTTGTCGAGCACGACGTGGCGGATCGCCGCGCGCGCGGCGTTCTCGTCTTTGATTTCGGCGATCTTCCGCACCGTCAGGCGCTTCACCACCGCGTCCGCCATGCGATCGGCAACCGCTGCGTGGCGAGACATACGCGCTTACCCTACACGCGGCCGACGCAGAGTGTCAAGGAACGGGCCCGTGGAACGCGGGCAGAATCACGGTCACGCGCGTGCCGATGACCGGCGCGCTCTCGACGCGGACCGCGCCGCCGTGGGCTTCGACGAGCGCTTTCACGACGGCGAGCCCGATGCCGGTGCCGTGCGTCGTGCCGGCCGCGTCCGGCGCGCGATAGTAGGGCTCGAAGATCCGGCCCAGTGCCTCCGCCGGAATGCCGCGTCCCGCGTCGGCGACCTCGATCGCGACGGCGCCGCCGAGCGCACGCCCTCCCACCCGCACCACGCTGCCGAGGGGCGAGTACTTGATCGCATTCGAGAGAAGGTTCGTCAGGATCCGCTCGAGCGCGTCGGGGTCGGCGTCGACGTGCGGCAGCGACGGCTCGCACGTGATCGCGATCGGGTGCGTGACCGTCCCCTGACGGAAGAGATCGACCGTCGCCACGATGGCTGGCTCCACCGCGAGGGGAATGCGACACAGCGCCGGATCGAGGCCGCGCTCGATCCGCGAGAGGTCGAGCAGGTCGCTGACGATCCGGCCGAGGCGCTTGGCCTCGCGGCGCATGATCCCGGCGAGCCGACTCACTTCCTCCGGCGGCAGTCGCCGCAGCGCCAAAAGCTCGCTGAAGCCCTGGAGCGCCGTCAGCGGAGTGCGGAGCTCATGCGACGCGATCGCCACGAACGTCGACTTTGCTCGATCGAGTTCCTCGAGCTCCTGCCGCGCGGCCCTCACCTTCTCGGCCAGCTCCGCGGCGAAGAGTCGCTGCCGAGACGCGAGCCGTGCGTTCTCCAGCGCGAGACCCACGTGAGCGCCGAGGGCTTCCAGCGCCGCGCGCTCCTCTGCGGGAATCTCGCCCTTCCGCTCGACCGCCAGCACGCCGATCGCTTGCCCGCCTGCGACGAGCGGCGCCGCGAACGCTCGCCGCGATCGCACGTCGCGCCCCGCATCCCAGACCAGCTCGGGAATACCGCTGTCGAGGACTCGGGCGACGAGCGAACCGGGCACCACTCGGTCCCCTCCCGCGACCACGAGCCGCGCGCCGTCACGCGCGACGAGGACCAGGTCGTCGAAGCCCAGGCGGCCCGCGAGCGCGGCGCGCAGCCGCGTGAGCGCGACGTCGAGCGTCGCCTCATCCGCCAGGGCTCGCTGGAGGGCCACAAGCGTCTCGTACCGGCGCCGGTGGCGGCCGACGCGCGTCCGCAGCGCGCCGCTCAGGGTTCCCACGATCCCCAGAACCGCGAATGTTACCAGCCCTTCCGCCGCGTCGGGGGTGAGGCCCGACCGCTCGATCTCGGGCAGGACGAACGGCGCGCTCAGCAGGACGGCAGCGCCGGCGGCGAGCGCCCCGCCGGGCGCGCCGAAGCGCAGCGCCGCCACGACGACCGGCACGAGATACGCGTGACGGAAGAGCGAGGCCGGGCCGGCGCCGTCGAGCGCGATCAGCGCCGTGACGGCCGCGAGCCCCGCCGCCATCAGGCTCATCCGGAGCCGAGGGTACGGTAGGCCGCGAAGAAGACCAGCGCGCTCAGGAGCCCCGGCACCAGGCTCTCCGACCACCACAGGAGCCAGCAGTTGATCGCGCCGAGCAGCGCCAGATAGAAGACGGCGCCCACGACGAGCTCGATGCTCTTCGGCAGCAGCGGATCGACCAGGTACCGCACGACGTAACTGGTCGTCGCGAGTGTCGCGGCCACGGTGAAGGACCAGCGGCGCTGGGCACGGTTGAAGAGCGCGCCGCGGAAGAAGCACTCGGCCGCGAGCACGTTGGCTCCGACGTCGTAGCCTACCGCGGCGAGCACCTCCGGTATGTGATCCAAGCGCACGTGAACGCCGAGCGTCCGCGACGCCGAGACCAGAAGATGCGACGAGAGGAATGCACCGGCGCCGGCGCCGGTGAGCACGCTACGCAGCGACACGGGAGCGCCGAGACCGAGGCCGGCGAGCCGGCCGCGCCTCGCCAGCCAGGCGACCCACAGAGGTGGACCGAGATACGCGAGCGCTCCGAACACGCCGAGCGCGGCCACCGACGCGGCCAGCCCGAGGAGCGCGACCACCACCACGCCCGATCCCGAGCGCACGCGCGCCCACGCGAACGCGGTGGCGAGCAGCGCACCGTGGCCGGCGGTCACGCCGGCGACGTGCATCGCGTGCGGAGCGAGCACACCAAGCTCGACCAGCGCCCACGTCGTCGCGGCGCCGAGCGCCAGGACGGCGAGCAGCGCCAGCGGCGTGTCAGCGAAGAGGCGCCCGGCTCGCGGCGCGCAGGGCTGGTCGAGCGCCCACATCGGCCTTCGCCGTCGAGAGCATCTGCATCAGGTCGATGAAGGCGGCCACGGCGTCTTCGTCGAGTGTGCGTCCGGCGGCCTCTCCGAGGTGTGCGATCACCGTCGCATGGGGCAGCGCGGCGCGGTACGGCCGGTTCGACGTCAGCGCGTCGTAAACGTCGGCGACGGCGATGACCCGGGCGCCGACGGGAATCTCGTCCCCGGTGAACCCGTCCGGGTAGCCCGAGCCGTCACAGCGCTCGTGATGGTGGCGGATCATCAGCGCGCCCGCCGCGAAGAAGTCGAACGGCGCGACGATCTGAGCCCCGATCAACGGATGGTTCCGCATGACCACCCATTCCTCCGCCTCGAGCGCGCCTGGTTTGCGCAACACCGCCTCGGGGATACCGATCTTGCCGATGTCGTGCAGGAGGCCCGCCTGGCCGATCAGGTCGACGTCCGCGGGCGGCAGTCCGAGCGCCGTCGCAACCCCGCGGCTCCAGGCGCCGACCCGCTCGGAGTGCCCTTTCGTGTACGCATCCTTTGCTTCCAGCGCATTGGCCAACCCGAGCAGCGACTGGTAGATGGCGCGCTGCACCTGCTGGTAGAGGCGCCGAACGTCCTCGGCGTAGCGCAACGTTTGCTGGTACGCGGCGCTGAGCCGACGATAGGCGACCGTCAGCTCGTCGCCCGAGTCGGCGTTTACTCGCGCTGCCATACGGGAGCATGCGGAGCGATGCTCTCGACGAGCGAGAGCAGCCGCACGGGCGAAAATGGCTTGGTCAGATAGTGATTCGCGCCGGCGGTGAGGCCACGCGCCACGTCCGCCTCCTGCGCGGCGGCCGTCAGCATGACGATCTTGGTTGCGGCGAAGCGGGGATCCTTCCGCAGCCGCGCGCATACCTCGAATCCGCTGATGTCGGGTAGCTGGACGTCGAGGAAGATCAGATCCGGGAGCAGCGCCTCGGCCTGCACGAGCGCCGTCTCGCCGTCGAGCGCCTCGATCACGTTGATGCGCCCGTCCTCGAGCGTCAAGCGCACCAGCTCGACTACGTGCGGCTCGTCGTCAGCGATCAGGATCGTCATCATGGCGTCTCTCTAGCGCAAGCGCCGTGCCAGACCGGCCGTATGGGCCGACGCAGACTTAGGGGGCAGGACGGGCGCGGGCGCTCAGCGGGGTGGGCGGCGTGCCCACCCCGCCGGGCAGCGGCTCGCGGCTACTTCACCTCGACGGTGCCCTTCATGTTCGGATGGAGCCCACAGCTGTACTCGTAGACCCCCGGCGCCGCGAATGCCTGGGTATGACTCTGGCCCTTGAGAAGCACGGCGGAGCGTTCCTGGCTCTTCGTGAGGGTGACCTGGTGCGGGGAGTCGTCGCCGTTCGTCCACGTCACGGACTGCCCGGGCCCGATCGTCAGCTTGCCGGGGCCGAAGACAAATCCAGCGATGCCGACGTCGTTGGGGCTCGTCTTCATCGCGACCGGGCCGCCCGGCGCTTTACCGGCAAGCCGGGCCAGCGAGATCACGAAGTCCTGCTTCTCGTGCGGCTTGTGGCACTGGAAACACCCTTGGTAGTTGGCCTTGTCGTTGAGCTTGCCGTCGGCGGAGAAGGCCGCATACTCCCATTCGCCGTTGCGAAGGTCCGCCGGGTATTCGGTCCCCCAGCCCGTCCGCTTCTCCATGACCGTGACGCCGACCATGTCGCCCTTGACGAAACGGCCGTTGGCGTCCTTGACCGGGGTGCCGGCCGCGTCCACCTGTGCCTTGTACTGGACGAGCGTCAGGACAGCGCCGCTCGGAATCGGCTTGCCCTCCCGCACCGCCTCGACGGCTTCGGGGGTGCCGTACAACTCGCGGTACTGCTTGTTGTCATAGCGATCGACCGTCGCGTAGAGGACGTGGCCCTTGTAGCTCGCCGGAAACGCGATCTTCTCGGGCCCGGCGCTGCCGGGCAGCGCGGTCAGGACGACGGAGAGCGTGATCAGCATCAAGACGATGAACGCGCGATCTCTCCTCATAGCACCTCCTCGGCTGGCTGAGCCTAGCGGCTACGGCCGGCCGTCATGATCCTCGTCAGGGCGCGCGCCAGGGCCGCAAGCGCCCGGGCGTAGTCGATCTCCTCGTCGCCCCTGCCCGACAGCCGGCGCTCGGCGCGCTCGCGGGCGCGCTCGGCTCGGGCGCGGTCGATCTCCTCGGGATGCTCCGCGGTGTCGGCGAGCACGATCACCTTGTCGTTCCGCACCTCCGCGAAGCCGCCCGACACTGCCAGGTAGTGCTCGTCGTGCCCGACCCGATACATGAACTCGCCGACCCCTAGGGTCGTCAGAAAAGGCGCGTGCCCCGGGAGAACGCCGAAGTACCCCTGGCTACCCGGGATGACGATTTCGTCGGCCGCCTCGGCCACGACCAGCCGGATCGGCGTGGCGATCTCGAGCGTGAGGCGATCGGCCACGCTAGGCGCTCGCCGCGAGCTTCTTCGATTTGTCCATCACCTCGCCGACGTCGCCGACCATGTAGAAGGCCTGCTCGGGCAGCTCGTCGTGCTTGCCGTCGACGACTTCTCGGAAGCTCTTGATGGTGTCCGCGAGCTTCACGTACCGCCCCTGCGTGCCGGTGAACGCCTCGGCGACGAACATGGGCTGGGAGAGGAACCGCTGGATCTTTCGGGCGCGGGCGACGATGAGCTTGTCCTCGTCGGAGAGCTCCTCCATTCCGAGGATCGCGATGATGTCCTGGAGGTCCTTGTAGCGCTGGAGGATGAGCTGCACGTCGCGGGCCGTGCGGTAGTGCTCGGCGCCGAGGATGTTCGGATCGAGGATGCGCGACGTGGACGCGAGCGGGTCCACGGCCGGGTAGATCCCGAGCTCCGTGAGCGGGCGCGAGAGCACGGTGGTGGCGTCGAGGTGCGCGAAGGCCGTGGCGGGCGCCGGGTCGGTGATGTCGTCGGCGGGCACGTAAATCGCCTGCACCGACGTGACCGAGCCCTTCTTCGTGGAGGTGATGCGCTCCTGCAGGGCGCCCATCTCGGTGCCCAGCGTCGGCTGGTAGCCGACCGCCGACGGCATCCGGCCGAGCAGCGCCGACACTTCGGACCCGGCCTGTGTGAACCGGAAGATGTTGTCGATGAACAGCAGCACGTCCTTGCCTTCCTCGTCGCGGAAGTACTCGGCGGCGGTGAGGCCGGTGAGGCCGACGCGCAGTCGCGAGCCGGGCGGCTCGGTCATCTGGCCAAAGATGAGCGCGGTCTTCGCGAGGACGCCCGACTCCTTCATCTCGTGATAGAGGTCGTTGCCCTCCCGGGTTCGCTCGCCGACGCCCGCGAAGACAGAAATGCCGCCGTGCTGCTTGGCGATGTTGTTGATGAGCTCCTGGATGAGGATCGTCTTCCCGACGCCCGCGCCTCCGAAGAGGCCCGTCTTGCCGCCCTTCGTGTACGGGTCGAGGAGGTCGACGACCTTGATCCCCGTCTCGAACATCTCGACCTTCGTCGACTGGTCCTCGAATGGGGGCGCCGGGCGATGGATCGGATACGTCTTCTTCGTCCGGATCGCGGGACCCTTGTCCACCGGCTCGCCGACCACGTTGAGGATCCGGCCGAGCGTCTCCGGCCCGACCGGGATCGAGATGGGCGCGCCGGTATCGTTCACCCTCATCCCGCGCCTGAGACCGTCGGTCGCGGCCATGGCGATCGTCCGCACCTGGCTCTCGCCCAGATGCTGCGCCACCTCGAGGGTAAGCTTCTGCGAATACGAAAAGATGTCCTTGTTCTCGACGCCCTCGACGAGGAGCGCGTTGTAGATGCCCGGCAGCTGGCCCGGCTCGAACTCCACGTCGACGACCGGCCCGATGACCTGCACGATCTTCCCCGTGCTCATGCCTCCGCTCCTTGCTTGAGGGCCTCGGCGCCGCCGACGATGTCGAGCAGCTCCTTGGTGATCTTCTCCTGGCGCGCCTTGTTGTACTGGATCGTCAGGACGTCGATCATCTCCTTCGCGTTCTTCGTCGCGGCCTCCATCGCCGTCATGCGCGCGCCGTACTCCCCCGCGAGCGATTCCATGAGCGCGCGGAAGACCTGCGTCCGCACGTGCCGCGGCAGCAGCTCGTCAAGGATCGCCTTCGGATTCGGCTCGTAGAGGTAGTCGACCGCCCCCGTGTCCACCTCGCCCTCGGCCTTGCGCGGAATCGGCAGGAGCTGCTCGCGGACCGGGCGCTGGACGGCGACGGACCGGAACTCGTTGTAGACGAGATGGACCTCGTCGACCTCGCCGTCGAGGTACTGCTGCATGAAATAGTCGGCGAGCTCGGCGGCGTGGGTGTAGGCCAGTCGGTCCCAGAAGCCGATCATGTCGCGCTTGATCGTCCACGGCCGCCGCCGGTAAAAGTCGCGCGCCTTGCGCCCGACCACGACCAGCGTGACCTCGGCGGTGTTGGACTGGCGCACGAACTCGAGCGCGCGGCGGATGACATTGGCGTTGAACGCGCCGGCCAGCCCCTTGTCCGCCGTGATGATCACGATCTGGCGGCGCGGCCCCTCCCGCTGCTCGAGGAGCGGATGCTGGGTCTCGTCGCTCCCTGACGCGGCGCTCACCAGATTGCCGAGCAACTCGCTCATCTTGCCCGCGTAGGGACGCGCCGCGAGGATGCGCTCCTGGGCCCGGCGCAGCTTCGCCGCCGCGACGAGCTTCATCGCCCGCGTGATCTTCTGCGTGGACTGGACGGAGCGGATCCGCCGCTGGATGTCGCGAAGGGTCGGCATGCGCCGGGACTCTACGCCGCCTTGATGCCCTTGGCGGCGGCGAACTCCGTCTTGGCGTCGGTGACCGCCTTCGTCAGCGCGTCGCGCAGCGTGTCCGAGATCTCCTTCCGGTCGCGGATCTCGGTGAGGATCTGCGGGGCGCGCCGCTCGAGCCAGGCGTGGAAGAAGGTCTCGAACTCGCGGACCGCGTCGACCGGCACGTCGTCGAGCAGGCCTTGCGTGCCGGCGTAGACGATGACGACCTGCTTCTCCACGGGCAACGGCTGGTACTGCCCCTGCTTGAGCAGCTCCACCATCCGCTGGCCGCGGGCCAGCTGGGCCTGGGTGGCGCGGTCGAGGTCGGAGCCGAACTGGGCGAACGCCGCCAGCTCGCGAAACTGGGCGAGATCGAGCCGCAGCTTGCCCGCGACCTGGCGCATCGCCCGCACCTGAGCGGAGCCGCCCACCCGCGATACCGACAGGCCGACGTTCACCGCCGGCCGGATGCCGCCGTAAAAGAGGTCGGCCTCGAGATAGATCTGGCCGTCCGTGATCGAGATGACGTTGGTCGGGATGTACGCGGACACGTCGCCGAGCTGGGTCTCGATGATCGGCAGCGCCGTGAGCGATCCACCGCCGAGCTCGTCGTTGAGCTTCGCGGCGCGCTCCAGCAGCCGTGAGTGGAGATAGAAGACGTCGCCGGGATACGCCTCACGTCCCGGCGGCCGCCGGAGCAGGAGCGACAGCTGCCGGTACGCGGTCGCGTGCTTCGAAAGATCGTCGTAGATGCAGAGCGCGTGGCCCTTCGCGTCGCGGAAATACTCCCCCATCGTGACGCCGGTGTACGGCGCGATGTACTGGAGCGGCGCCGGCTCGGAGGCCGAGGCCACGACGACCGTCGAGTACTTCATCGCGCCGGCGTCCTCCAGGATCTTCACCACCTGGGCGATCGTCGAGAGCTTCTGGCCGATCGCCACGTAGAAGCAGAAGACGTCCTGGCCTTTCTGGTTGATGATCGTGTCGACGCCGATCGCGGTCTTGCCCGTCCCGCGATCGCCGATGATGAGCTCGCGCTGGCCGCGTCCGATCGGGATCATCGCGTCGATCGCCTTGATTCCCGTCTGCAGCGGCTCCTTCACCGAGCGGCGATCGACCACGCCCGGGGCGTAGCGCTCGATGGGCCTGGACTCTTTGGCGTTGATGGGGCCCTTGCCGTCCACCGGCTGACCCAGGGCGTTCACCACACGCCCGACGAGCGCTTCGCCGACGGGCACCTGGGCGATGCGATTGGTCCGCTTGACGATGTCGCCCTCCTTGATGAGCTTGTCGTCGCCGAGGAGCACCGCACCGACCTGGTCCTGTTCGAGGTTCAGGACCATGCCCACGACGTCGCCGGGGAACGCCAGCAGCTCGCCCGCCATCGCGTTCTCGAGTCCGTGGACGCGCGCGATGCCGTCGCCGACTTCGATGACGCGCCCGACCTCCTGGAGGTCGACCTCAGACTCGTAGCCCGCCAGCTGGCGCTTGATGATTTCGCTGATCTCTCCGGCCTTGAGCATCGCTTTCTCCTGTCCCCCTACCCCTGCGCGAGGCGTTGGTGCAGCCGCGCCAGCTGACCGTCCAGGCTCCCGTCGACGAGCAAGCTGCCGACCTCAGCCACGAAGCCGCCGAGCAGCTCCCGATCGGCGACTGCCTCCAGCACCACGTGCTTGCCGCCCAGGGCGCGACTCAGGCGGCCCGCCAGCGCCGAGCGCTCGGCCTCGCTGAGCGGCACCGCGCTCCGCACGCGGCCCCGGACGCGGCCCTCGGCCTCGTCGTGGAGCTCGCGGTAGGCGGCGACGATCGTCGCCAGATGATCGGTGCGTCCCTGCGCCGCGACCAGTGCGAGAAAGTCCCGGGCGAGCGTCGAGACCCGGAGCCGAGTCGCGATCTCGGTCGCGGCTGTGCGCTTGACCGAGGACGCCACCCAGGGGCGCGCGAAGAACGCGCGCAGCTCGGGCTCGCGCGCGAACTGCTCCGCAACGGCATCGAGCTCGTGCGCGATAACGTCTACCTGGTTGTGCTCTCGGGCGAGCTCGAAGAGCGCCTTTGCGTAGGAACGGCCGACGGCCGGCGAGGCCTTCACCTAGTTGCCGACCTTGGCGATCGCGTCGGCGACGATGCGTCGATGATCCTCGTCACGCAGGCTCCGGCGCACGAGCTTCTCGGCGACCGCGGTCGCCAGGTCGGCGACCTCGCGCCGGAGCTCCTCGCGCGCCCGCCGCACGTCGGCGTCCGTCTGCGCCTTCGCCGTCTCCACG
>JAHFDK010000398.1 GCA_023249095.1 Candidatus Rokuibacteriota bacterium
GTGGGCGACGCTCTGCCTGTCGCTGTACGGAGAGGACACCGAAAGCTTGCAACGGCGTCTCGAACGGCGCTATCGCGAGCGGCCGTTCCTGGTCGACACCAGGTCGCTGGCGCTGACCCTTCTCGCGCTCGCGAGGTCGACGGTCTTCCGCCTGTGAGACTCGATCGTCGGCGGTTCCTCGCCGGTGCGCTTGCGACGCCGCTGCTATCGCTGTCGACCGGCTGCTCGTCACCGGCCCCGCGCTGGGAGCGAGCGGCGGCGAGGCAGCCGAAGGAGTCGCGCGTGGCGATTCTGGAGGCGCGCGACTACGCGGCCCCGCTCGCCGAGATCGTGCGCCGGGGTCTCAACCTCTTCGACCTGCCCGTCCGCGGCAAAACAGTCGTCCTCAAACCGAACTTCGTCGAGTACGACAAGGCCGGCGTCATCAATACCCATCCACGCGTCGTGGCGGCAGCCGTCGACGCGTTCAGAACGCTGGGCGCGCGCCACGTCATCGTGGGCGAGGGGCCGGGCCACCAGCGGGACACCGAGCACATCGTGGCGGCCTCGGGGCTGGCGGCCGTTCTCGAGGAGTACCGGGTTCCTTACGTCGACCTGAACTACGATGATCCCCATCGCCTCCCGCTCCTGAGTCACTACACGGCGCTCGGACATCTGTATTTCCCGGAGACGGTCCTGAACGCCGATCTCATCGTCTCCATGCCGAAGCTCAAGACGCATCACTGGGCGGGCGTGACGCTGTCGATGAAGAACTTCTTCGGTCTCGTTCCGGGCTCGGTCTACGGCTGGCCCAAGAACGCGCTGCATCGGGCCGGCATCCCGGAGAGCATCGTCGACATCAACAGCACGGTCCCCGTGCCGACGTTCGCCATCGTGGACGGCATCGTGGGGATGGAAGGCAACGGTCCGATTCAGGGAGACGCCAAGGCATGCGGTGTCTTGATCTTCGGACACGATCTCGTGGCCGTCGATTCGACGGCGGCCCGCGTCATGACGTTGGACCCGCGAAAGGTCGGGTATCTCGAGACGGCCGGACAGTTCCTCGGCAACATCGAGGAGCAGCGCATCATCCAGATCGGTGAGCCGATCGACCGGTTCCGCACCGACTTCAAGGTGCTGCCGTCGTTTCAGCAGCTGAAAGCATGAAGCTCTGCGCGTTCGTCGCCCTGCCCCTCGTCGCGCTGGCGGTACTGGCGGTGCCCGCGCTGGCCGACGTGTCGAAGCTCAACGAAGCGGGGAAGGCCGCCTACGAGCGGGGCGATTTCGCCACAGCCGAGCGCCTCTTCCGGGAGGCGATCCGCGCCACTCCCGAGGAGCCGCTCCTGCACTATCACCTGGCGGTCGTGCTCACCCGGCTCGGGCAGTGGAAGGAGGCGAAGGAGGCCTACGAGCGCACGCTGGCCCTCGGGCCTCCCTCGTCCCTCGCCGCCGCCGCGCGCGAGGGCCTACGCACCGTGACCCCGCTCACGCGGTCGCGGTCGGTGGCACCCGCAGCGCCCGATCCCGACCCGGGCAGCCGGAGAGCCGTGTGGAGACGGGATGCGCCGAGCGACACGATCAGGGCGACCAGGATCGGCAACAACTGGTACGTCGACGTGGTGGTGAACGACGGGCGCCCGGCACGGTTTCTCGTCGACACCGGCGCGTCCGCCTGCCTGGTCTCACTGCGGCTCGCGGAGGCGCTCGGAATCACCCCTGGTCCCGGTGCCCGGGTGGTTACGATGATCGGCATCGGTGGCCGCACGTCGGGGCCGCTGGTGACGCTTCAGTCGGTCCGGGTCGGCGATGTCGAGGCGACCAACGTGGTGGCAGTGGTCCACGATGCGGGGGCGGGTGACGGGATCCTCGGCAACACGTTCCTGTCGCGCTTCACGATGACGCTCGATCCCGAGCGCGGTCTGCTGACGCTGCAGCCGAAGTGACGGTTAACGCGCCGGTCCGTCGCTGCCGACGGACGGAATGAGGCGCGGCGCCGGATCGTAGGACTGCAGGCGCTCCTCGAACTCGACGTTCGCGCGACGGCCTTTCCAGAGCACGTGCCAGCGCACCGCGGGAGCGTACCAGTACTCGTCGAAGTCGCGGCCGTCAGTCTCGCGCACGACCTTGAGCGTCTCGAACCGACCGGCCGGAACCTCCACCGCTTCGACGGCGACGACCCGGAAGCGGTCGCTGTAGCTTGTCTTGCCGTTCCGCTCTTCGAAGGTTCCCCGATGCGCCCACGTCTGTCCGACCTCCAGCGGCCAGAGATACGATGGCTGCGCCGGGACCATCCGCGCCTCGACGCGCGATTCCCGAACGGCGGCCGCCCAGTGAAGCTCCCTCGTGTAGTACGTGAGGTAGTCCGTGTCGCCGAGCCGCATGACGTAGTAGCGCACCTGGTTCACCTCGCGTACTTCCACGATCTCGAGAGTCTTGGTGCCGCTCTCCGTTCCGCTCGTCCAGGAGAAGTTCCAGCGATCGCCCGTCTTCCACTCGGGAGGCCCGGCAAGGGAGGTCGGAAGAGAGCGGGCGGCCGGTGCCCCCGAGTTCGCGGCCGGCGCGCCAGCGGTGCAGCCGGACTGCAGGGCGGCGAGCGCGGTCAGGAAGACCAGAGCGGTGATGGCCGAGGCGCGCGTCACACCTGTCATGCTCTCACAAAGCACGCCCGATTCCCATGTGCTCTCGACGCACCCCTCCTACCGTCCTCTGTCGTAACCGGGGGGGAATTTGCCACGCCCTCGACGCCCAGATATGCTGACCAGGGGGTAAATGTTGCGCGCGGCGGCTCCGTCGAACTATTGACAGACTTCTGAAGGCTTCTGCCCGTGACGAGCGGGCCAGGAGAGGACAGGATCCAGCCATGAGTTCGCGACAGATCGTCGCAGGTTTTCTGGCGCTGAGCGTGCTGATGAGCAGCCCGGCTCTCACGTGGAGAGCCGATGGTCAAGCGGCGCCCCCGGTTCCGGCAGGGGCGCAGGCGCCCGCTGAATCGGGGGAGGCGGCGGAGGTCACACCGCCTCGCGTCAGCTACATTTACGGCGAAGTGTCCTTCTGGCGGCCGGGCGCCGAGGACTGGGCCCCGGCGAGGGTCAACACGCCCCTGGCGCCGGGCGACGTCCTCTATTCGGGTTCGGGCGGCAACGTGGAGATCCAGGTTGGCCCGCGTGCGTTCGTACGCGCCGCCGAGGCAACCCAGATTGGCCTCGACAACCAGGAGCCTGATTTCCTCCAGCTCCGTGTGACGGGCGGACACGCTGCCCTGGACGTGCGCGAGCTTGCCGCGGGCCACACCGTCGAGCTCGGTACTCCGAACGCGGTCTTCACCGTCGAGCGTACCGGATTCTACCGCGTAGACGTGGGGACGGATTCCACCACCTTCGCGACATACCGCGGCGGCGTGGCCACGATGACGGCTGCGGGTGGCGCTCCCACACAGATCGCCGCCAACCAGCAGGTGGTGATCACCGGCACCGAGACGTCGCGCGTAGAGATGGCCGCTGCGCCGCAGCTCACCGCATGGGACCGCTGGAACTACGAGCGCACGAACTATCTGCTTCAAGCGACGAGCGCGCGCAACGTGCCGCCCGCCGTATACGGGGCCGAGGCGCTCGAGCAGCACGGGAGCTGGCGGACCGTCGAGACGTACGGCGCCGTGTGGGCGCCCGCGAGCGTGTCCCCGGGCTGGGTGCCGTACAGCGCCGGCCGGTGGATCTGGGATCCACGCTTCGGCTGGACGTGGCTCGACGACGCGCCCTGGGGGTGGGCACCGTATCATTACGGTCGCTGGGTCTTCGTTGGTAGCTATTGGGCATGGGCGCCGGGTCCCGTCATCGTCAGGCCGGTGTACTCGCCGGCTCTCGTCGTCTTCCTCGGCGGTGGCGTGAGAGTGGGCATCGGCGTCCGGCCGCTCTGCTGGGCGCCGCTCGGCTGGGGCGAACCGGTCATTCCGTGGTGGGGGCGCCGCGGGTTCGTCGGCGTCGCCTCGTGGCACGGCTGGGGTGGACCGCGCGTCGTCAACAACGTCGTGGTGGCCCGGTCGACCACCGTCAACGTCACGAACATCAACGTGTACCGGAACGTGACCGTGACCAACGCGGTGGTTGGTGTGCCAGCAGACCGCTTCGGGCAGCACCAGGACCGGCCGCGGCGAATCGACCAGGCGGAGGTCCGCCAGCTCACGCCCGTGCGCGGACCGCTCGACGTGAAGCCCGTTGCGGCAAGCGTGACGGTGGCCTCCGGGTCGGCTGCAAAGCCACCAGTCGCGATGCAGAGGCGCGCCGTCGTGGCGACGCGACCTCCGCACGACCCCTCGTCGAAACTGGGTGCCGAGGGACTCGCTCCGGGCCGAGCGGCGGAGCCCACCCCGGCCCCGCGGATCGTACCGTCGCCGCGGTCTGTGAGAGGGACCGACCACCCAACCGTTTCGAACGGCGGCCAGCGGCAGGACCGGCAAGAGCGTGGCGAGCGCCGCAGCCAGCCGCAGAGCACGCCGGCGCCGTCATCGCAGCCGGCGTCGCCGCAGCCACCGGCGCGGTCTGAGCCGCCGGCGGTCCGCGGCGAGCGCCAGGAGCGGCCGCAGGGGCCGGCGTCGGAGCGTCCCGGGCCTCCGGAGCGTGGCGAGCGCCGCAGCCAGCCGCAGAGCACGCCGGCGCCGTCATCGCAGCCGGCGTCGCCGCAGCCACCGGCGCGGTCTGAGCCGCCGGCGGTCCGCGGCGAGCGCCAGGAGCGGC
>JAHFDK010000399.1 GCA_023249095.1 Candidatus Rokuibacteriota bacterium
CTTCTTCACCACCAAGGAGGTCGGCAAGGGGACAGGCTTGGGTCTCCCGATCTGCCAGAGCATCGTCGAGCAGCATGGGGGCACCATCGAGATCAAGAGCGAAGGCATCGACAAAGGGGCGCTGGTGACCGTGAAGCTGCCGGTGCAGCGATGAGAGTGGAGTGACGGCGCCATGGGCCGTACCGGCGAAACGGTGAGTCAGATGCGCGTCCTGGTGGTCGACGACGAGGAGCCCTTCCGCGTCTTGATGGAGAGCGAGCTTGGGCGCATGGGGCACGCCGTTCAGTGTGTGAAGAGCGGGGAAGACGCCCTCCAAGCACTGGCCACCCATGATGTCGAGGTTGTCCTCTTGGATCTCAAGATGCCGGGCCTGGGGGGCATGGAGACCTTGAAACGGATGAGGGAGGCCGGCGTCGCCGCCGAGGTCATCATTCTGACCGGCCATCCCGACATCGACGACGCCATTCAGGCCATGAAGCTCGGCGCCTACGACTACCTCACGAAGCCCGCCCGGCTCGCAGAGGTCGAGGAGCTCCTCAAACGGGCGGCCGAGAAAAAGCGGCTCCAGAGAGAGAACGTCGCGCTGAGGCGGATGGTGGCCCAGAAAGAGGGCCATCCACTCATCCTGGGCCGAAGTTCGGCGATCCGCGCCCTCCTCGACACGATCAAGCGGATCGGCCCGACTGACGCCAACGTGCTCATCCAGGGAGAGACCGGGACAGGTAAGGGGCTGGTGGCCCGGGCGATCCATCAGGAGAGCCACCGGAGTACGCGGCCTTTCCTGGCGCTCAACTGCAGCGCCTTTCAGGAACAGCTCCTCGAAAGCGAGCTCTTCGGATACGAGAAGGGGGCCTTCACTGGGGCCGTCCACGCGAAGCCGGGCCTCTTCGAGGTGGCCGACGGAGGCACGCTTGTCCTCGACGAGGTGGGGGAGATGAGTCCGGCCATGCAGGCGAAGCTCCTTCAGGTCCTGGACGCCGGCGAGCTTCGCCGGGTCGGGAGCACGCGGACGATCAGGGTCGACGTTCGCATCCTTGCCGCGACCAATAAAGACCTGGCCCAGGAGGTGCGGGTCGGGCGCTTCCGGCAGGATCTTCACTTTCGCCTCAACGTCATCAACGTGAGCGTGCCTCCTCTGAGACAGCGGAAGGAAGACATCCCGCTGCTGATCGAGCACTTCCTGCACCAGTTCCGTCTTCCTGGCCAACAGGCGAAGGCAGTCTCCGAGGAGGCCAGCGCCCTTCTCGTGGACTACCCGTGGCCGGGGAACGTCAGAGAGCTCGCCAACACCATCGAACGTCTCCTGATCCTTTCCCCGGGGCCGGTCATCGGCCCCGATGACCTCCCCCACAATATCCGTGTGCCCCAGCAGGCCCTGGCAGAGGTCGACGCGCCAGACCTCCCGCTCGTCGAGATGGAGCGCCGCCACATCCTGAAGGTGCTCGAGCGGACGCAAGGCAAGAAGGCCGAGGCCGCTCGTCTGCTCGGGATCCATCTCAAGACTCTCAACCGCAAGCTCAGGCAGTACCGCATCTCCCGGTGACGCACCCCGGGGACAAAACGTCCTGTCCGGGAATAAAACGCGCAGGGCCTCGCCTGTTCTCCTGCTGATCTCCCGGGCGCGCCCAGAGTCGGGCGTCCGCGGTCTATCGACTGTTTGGACGAGCGTTACGACGCAGCCTTGTCGTCCCGGTCTGACCTTGGCATCGTCCTTGCCCTATCCGAAAGCGGACGCCCATCGCGAAGGGAACGGCAGGACGAGGAGGATCGGTATGGCGTACGTGATCGCCGAGCCGTGCATCGACGTCAAGGACAAGTCCTGCGTCGAGGTCTGCCCGGTGGACTGCATCTACGAGGGGCCGAACCAGCTCTTCATCCACCCCGACGAGTGCATCGACTGTGGGGCCTGCGAGCCCGTCTGCCCGGTGAAGGCGATCTTCGTCGAGGACGAGACGCCGGAGCAGTGGAGACACTTCATCGCCCTGAACAAGCAGTTCTTCGTGGACAACCCCGGGGTCCAGGCCGCCACGAAGAACTGAGTGGTCCAAGAGAAGGAGCGATGCACATGTGGGTGTATGAGTTCACCTGCACGAAATGCCGCGAGGTGGTCGTGCGTTCCCTCGGACCGGGGCGCGCTGTTCAATGCCCCGCGTGCGGTTCATCGGCACTGGATGCTCGTCTCGATCCGATTACCGGGAGAACGATCGGCTGGTCGAGGAGTAGGGCTACCAAACGGATCTCAGCAGTATCCGGGCACCCGGATCGGTGACGACGCGTAAAATGCGCAGCGTCCGAGGAGGCGATGGTAATAGCGACGCGCTGCGCGACACCCTGGCCCCGCGCCTCCGCGGGGCCTCAGGGGATGGTTCATGAGACGACAGAGAGGAGTTCTACCATGAAGATGTACGTGGCCGGTCACTGGATCGACAAGCCGCAAACGATCGACGTCCGAAACTCCTACGACAACGCGCTCATCGACACCGTCCCCCGCGCCGACCAGGGGGACGTCGAGCGCGCGGTGCAGTCGGCCGAGCGCGGGGCGCGCGCGATGGCGAAGCTCACCAGCCTGGAGCGGGCGAGGATCCTGCTCCGCGCGGCCGAGCTCATGACCCAGCGCAAGGAGGAGCTGGGCCAGCTCATCTCGAGGGAGGAAGGCAAGATCATCGCGGAGGGGCGCGCGGAGGTGCTGCGCGCCATCGACACGATCACCGGCTCCGCCGAGGAAGCCAAGCGCCTGCACGGCGAGACGATCCCGCTCGACGCGGCGTCGCACGGAGCGGGGAAGTTCGGCGTCACCCTCCGCGTCCCCTGCGGCATCGTGGTGGCGATCAGCCCGTTCAATTTCCCGCTGAACCTCGTCTGCCACAAGGTCGGGCCGGCGATTGCCGGCGGCAACGCGGTGATCGTGAAGCCGGCGACCGACACGCCGCTCTCGGCGCTCCGGCTCACCGAGATCCTGCTCGAGGCCGGCCTGCCCCCTGAAGGCATCAACACGCTCACGGGGGGTGGTGCCGAGATCGGCGACCTGCTGGTGTCCGATCGCCGCGTTCGGAAGATCACCTTCACGGGCAGCCGGGACGTGGGCGAGCACATCTGCCGCACGGCAGGCATCAAGCGGGTGACGATGGAGCTCGGCAGCAACGCGCCGGTGATCATCATGCCGGACGCCGACCTCGAGAAGGTGGCGACGGCCGTGGCCGCCACCGGCTACGCTAATGCCGGGCAGGTGTGCATCTCCACCCAGCGCGTGCTGGCCTCCGGCCGCGTCTACGCGGATTTCCTCGATGCCCTCACGCCGAAGGTGGCGGCGCTCAAAGTCGGCAACCAACTCGACGAGAGCGTGAAGGTCGGCCCCATGGTCAAGGAAAAGGAGGCGATTCGCGTCGAGGAATGGATCAAGGAAGCGGTCTCCACGGGGGCGCGCCTGGTCACGGGCGGGACGCGGCACGGCGCGATGTACGCCCCGACGATCGTGGCCGACGTGAAGCCTGAGATGAAGATCTCGTACGACGAACTGTTCGGCCCCGCCGTGGTCGTCACCCCGTTCACCGAGATTGAGGACGCGATCGCGCTCGCCAACGACAGCCGCTACGGTCTGGCCGCCGGTATCTTCACGGAGAACCTCGAGTGGGCGTGGAAGTTCGCCCGTGAGGTGCAGTCCGGCAACCTCCACATCAACTGGGGGCCGCAGTGGCGAGCCGACCTCATGCCGTACGGCGGGCTCAAGGAGTCCGGCTTCGGCAAGGAGGGGCCGGCCTACGCGATCGAGGAGATGACGGAGCTCAAGATGGTGGTCTTCCACCTGTCGTCGTAGGAACCTCGACGCGCCTGGATCTGCCGCTCGTGGTCCTGATCTTTCGCGACGACGGCTATGGGTCCACCCGCTGGAAGCAGGTGCAGCGGTTCCAGCCTACAGCGGGAGTCGGTTACCTGGCGGCGCCCACCGGCGCTGCGCGATACGACGAGCGGCGATCTCGGAGGAGGCAATGGTATGGGCAACGCGCATTGAGACCGACACCCTTCGGGGCGATCGAGGTGCCGGCGGACCGCTACTGGGGGGCCCAGACGCAGCGGTCCCTCCAGCACTTCCGGATCGGCGGCGACCGCTTTCCGCGGGAGATGATGATCTGGGCCTTCGACATCCTCAAGAGGGCGTGCGCACTGGTGAGCGGGGACCTCGGGCTCCTGCCCGAAGACAAAGCCCGGGCCGTCGCCCAGGCGGCGCAGGAAGTCGTCGAAGGGAAGCTGGATACCCACTTTCCCCTGGTGGTCTGCCAGACGGGCAGCGGCACCCAGACCAACATGAACGCCAACGAGGTATCGCCAACCCGGCGATCGAGCTGTTAGGCGGCCTGGCGCCGCGCCTCGGCTACGACCGGGCCGCCGAGATCGCGAAGAAGGCTCACCGCGAGGGACTGACGCTCAAGGAGGCGGTGCTCGTGCTCGGCCACTTGACAGCCGAGGAGTTCGACCGGTGCGTGCGGCCCGACCGCATGGTGGGCCCTCAGCTCGGGGAGTGAGGCGAGTTGTGGCGGCCGGGCCTGCGAAAGAAGGTGGGGATCAGGTGAAGGCGGCGCACGACTTCATTGCCAGCTTGATTAGCGATCCGGTGATGAGGGAACGCGTCCTGTACGTGTTCTCCGCCCTGCCGGAAGGCGTGCAGGAGGAGTTCATGGGGGATCCCGGATTCGTGATCGGG
>JAHFDK010000122.1 GCA_023249095.1 Candidatus Rokuibacteriota bacterium
TCGAGAAGGTCACCGGCCTGAAGCCGGACCTGGTCTTCCTCGTCGGCTGCCAGGGCGTGCACGGCGGCGTCGCCGAGCCGTTCGTCATCCAGATCGGGCCCAACCCGCTGCTCATGGGCCGCCACTATCCGCTCGACATCGCCGCGCAGTGCGAGCTGCCCGAGACGCTGCGCAGCGTCACCGCGGCCTTGACGCGCTTGCACGCCTCCGACAAGGCCGCGGGCTGGGCCCGGCAGCGCGGCAAGGTGCGCGAGTACGCGAAGCTCTTGATCTCGCGGGAGGAAGACCTGGTGCGCGAGCACGAGCACGACACGATCGTGCATCCGAGCGTGCTCGAGGCGCACCTGGCGCAGCTGCTGCCGCGAAACACCGTCATGGTCCAGGAGAGCTCCACGGCGCGGACGACGCTCCTGCCGTTCGGACATGACGCGATGGGCTGGACCCGCAGCGGCGGCGGCTCGCTCGGATTCGGCGTGGGCGCGGCCATCGGCGCCAAGATCGCCGTCGGCCGCGAGCGTCCGGTCGTGCTTCACCTCGGCGACGGCGCCTTGACGTACAGCGCGGCGGGCTTCTGGACGATGGCCCGGTACAACACCGCGATCCTCACCGTGATCTCGAACAACGAGACCTATCAGGTCGTCCGCACGAACTGGGCGCGTGAGGTCCCGGACAGCAAGATGGTGCACACCGGGAAATACCCCGGGCTCTACCTCGACGCCCCGGCGACCGACTACGCCGCGCTGGCCCGCTCCCAGGGTGTGGATGGCGAGACCGTCAAGACGCTGAAGGAGCTCGAGCCCGCCCTCCGGCGCGGTGTCGAGCGGACGACTCGCGAGAACAAGCCGTACGTGATCGACGTGAAGGTCGCGCGCGAGGGCGTGAGCGCCGATTCGACCTGGTATCAGGACTGGAAGCTGTAGGGAGCGGCGCTTGCTGCGTGCCGCCGCGTAAGGCGACGAGCAGGCGGCGACCCCATACGCGGATCATCTCGCGACGGTAGTCGGCGCTGCCCATGAGGTTCGAGGGGGCCCCTCAGTGCGCCCCCGATGCTTTCACGGCGCCCGCTGGCTGTGCGTCGATCCAGTGGAAGTACTTGATGTATTGCTTGACCTCCACGTCGCTCAGGCTTTGGTTCGGCATCGGGAGGTTGTTGAATTCCTTCAGCATGGCTTTCGCGTCGGCATCCATCTCGAGCATTTTCTCCGGCGCCTTGAGCCAGCGCGCCAACCAGGCGTCGCTGCGCCGCTTCGTCACGCCGGCGACGTCGGGCCCGAGTTTCCTGCCCTCTCCGACGGAGTGGCAGGCGAGGCATTTGCTCTCGAAGTTGAGCTTGCCCTGCACGGTATCCGGGTCACTCGGCGCGGCCGAGGCTGGGATGTTGTGATGCTCGAGGTCCTTGGACTCGGGCTTGGCGTCTGTCGAGATGAGCCCGATCGCGCCCTGTGAGGCGTTGGCGAAGTGGTGGTCGGCCATGATGTAGGAGCCCGCTTCGGGGATCATGAACTCGACCGTGGCGCTGTTGGATGAACCAAGCAGGACCGTCTGCATGCCGCGGAACTGGTTGTCGGGGTTGCCCTCGATCCAGACGCGGTCGAAGATGGTGCCGACGATGTGGAAGCTCGAGGTCTTGCTCGGCCCGACGTTGAGCACGTGCAGGCGCACGCGCTCGCCCGACTTCGCCGCGAGCGGTGTCTTCACCATTCCGTTGTGCACGCCGTTGAACACGGTGTACGTCGGCTGAGAGGCACGCAGCCGGTCGCCGTCCAGCACATGGAGTGGAGCCCCGTCCGCCTTGCGCTTTTCGGGGTCGGGCTTGGTGTAGAACTCGCTTTGCACGATCACGTACTCGCGGTCCACCTTCGTGGGATAGCCGGCGCGCGGCTCGACGATCACCGCGCCGTACATGCCCGAGGCAATGTGCTCGAGGATCATCGGTGTGCCGCAGTGGTACATGAAGATCCCAGGATAGTTGACCGTGAACTCGAACTCGATCGTCTGCCCCGGGGCGATCGAGCGGTATTTGTCTTGCGGTGAGACCATGGCGGCGTGAAAGTCCATCGAGTGCATCATCGGTGCCGCCGTGACCTGCACACCCGGCACCGGCTCGTCGCTGCGGTTAGTCATGCTGAATTTGATCTTGTCGCCGACGCGTGCGCGAATCGTGGGGCCGGGCACCTGGTTGCCGAAGGTCCAGGCGCTGAACTTCACGCCGGGGGCGATCTCGATGATCTTGTGCGCGGTGTCGAGCCGCACCGTCTTGACCGGCGAAGGATCCAGACGCTTGAGCTCGGCTCCCATGCTGAGCGCGTCGCCCTCGGCGAAAGCGCCCTGATGGCGCTCGGAGCCGACCTTCGCCGGGGCTGGCTTGAGGTCCATCTTGCCAACGTCGTAGGGGTCGGACGGCGGCCGCGCGCCTTGGTCGCAACCGGCGAGCAACAGTGCGGCGGCGGCGAGCGAGCGGACGAGACGAGCAGGCGTGCGAACGGTATTCATACGCTGCGCTTCCTCGCCTTCTCGCGGCAGAGCTTGCCTACCCGAATGCCCGCGGCCGTCATGGGATCTTGAACCGCGCTCGGATCTCGTCCGGTCGCTCCGAGTAGGGCGGGATCGGCTCGTTCGGGTCGAACGCGACGTCGAGCACGAGCAGCGCCGCCTTGCGCGCGGTGCGGGCCCGGGGGAACACCACGCGGAGTGAGGCGACATCGGCGACTCGCTCGACGTGCTCGATGCCGATGGCTTTCGCGAGCGCGACCCAGTCGACAGGCGCGGACGGAAGGGCCTGCCCGCCCGAGGACTCGTAGTGGCCGTTCACCCAGAGGAGCGCCGTGAGATTCGAGGGGCGGGCGGCGGCGACCGTGGCCAGCACGTTCGGGCACATGAGCAGTGAGCCGTCGCCTTCCAGCGCCACCACGTGTCGGTCCGGGCGCTGCAAGGCCATGCCGAGCGCCAGCGGGATCGCCGCGCCCATCGAGTCGCACAGGGCGAACACGGGAGCGGGCACCGTGAGATGAGGCAGGTATCGCGCGTTGGCGCCGAGGCACGAGACCAGGACGTCGTCCGGCGTGAGCATGCCGGCGAGCGCCTTGAGCAGCGGCTTGCGGGGAGTCACGCGAGGTCCTCGCCGCTGATCAGCAGCACGAACGGACCGCGCGACTCGACGGCCGCCTCGACGCCGCGGACGACCTGGCCCTCGACGTCGGCGGCACGATCGGCGATGGCGAAGGGCACGCGCCAGGCCGAAAGCGTCGGCTCGGTGACGCGCCCTTTCGGAGCGTGGTAGTACACGGGGTCACGCCCGTCACCGCGATAGGACACGATGAAAAAGCACGGGATGCGGTAGAGCTCCACGAGCCCGGCCAGGACGCCGCCGCAGTTGAAGAGCCCGGCATTCTGGATCAGCACGGCGCCGCGTCCGCCCGCGAGGCCGGCCCCGCAGGCGATCGCCACCGCTTCCTCCTCGCGCGCGGCGTCGACGACGCGGATCTTCTTGGACTCGCGCACTGTCCGCACGAGCGTGCCGATCCACGTGTCGGGCACCGAGGCCGCCAGCGTCACCCCCGCGACCTCCAGGCCGGTGACGATCCGTCGCGCGCCGCTCAGCTCAACCGTGCTTGCGGAGCTCCAGCCGGCCGATCTGGCGCCGGTGCACCTCGTCGGGTCCGTCGGCGAAGCGCAGCGTGCGCGAGTGCGCCCACATCGACGCCAGCGGGAACTCCTGACTCACGCCGCCGCCGCCGTGGAGCTGCATGGCGCGCTCGACAACTTGAAGCGTCATGTTGGGCACGGCCACCTTGATCTCCGCGATCGCTTGCTTCGCGGCCTTGTTGCCGACGGTGTCCATCATGTAGGCCGCGTGCAGGACGAGCAGCCGTGCCTGATCGATCTCGATGCGTGACTGCGCGATGCGCTCGAGCGTGATGTCGTTCTCGGCGAGCCGCTTGCCGAACGCCACGCGGTTCTGCGAGCGCTTGCACATCAGCTCGAGCGCGCGCTCGGCGACGCCGATCTGGCGCATGCAGTGGTGGATGCGGCCGGGACCGAGGCGGCCCTGGGCGATCTCGAAGCCGCGCCCTTCGCCCAGCAGCATGTTCGAGGCGGGCACGCGGACGTTCTCGAAGAGCACCTCGCCGTGACCGTGGGGCGCGTCGTCGTAGCCGAATACGGTCAGCATGCGGAGGACCTTGATGCCCGGCGTGTCGCGCGGCACCAGGATCATGGACTGCTGCTTGTAGCGATCGGGGTTCTTCGCGTCGGTCTTGCCCATGAAGATGAGGATCTTGCAGCGCGGGTCGCCGATGCCCGAGGTCCACCACTTGTGCCCGTTGATGACGTAGGCATCGCCGTCACGGACGATGGACGACTCGATATTGGTCGCGTCCGACGAGGCGACCTTCGGCTCGGTCATCACGAACGCGGAGCGGATCTTGCCGTCGAGCAGCGGCTGGAGCCACTGCGTCTTCTGCTCCGGCCCGCCGTAGCGCTCGATGGTCTCCATGTTGCCGGTGTCGGGCGCCGAGCAGTTGAAGGTCTCGGGCGCGATGGGCGACCGGCCCATGATCTCGCAGAGCGGCGCGTACTCGAGGTTCGTGAGCCCGGCGCCGCGCTCGCTCTCCGGCAGGAAGAGGTTCCAGAGCCCGCGCTCGCGCGCGGTCCCTTTCAGCTCCTCCATGATCGGCGGGATCTGCCAGCGGGTGGGCCCGGCGTTGAGCTGATCGTGGAACACGTGCTCGTTCGGGTAGATGTACTTGGTCATGAAGTCGGTGAGCTGCTCCATGTACATCTTCGTCTTCTTCGAATACTCGAATTCCATCAGGCTCTCCTTCGTGCCTCGCCGGGCTCAGTGCTGATAGCGGGGCAGCGTCTTGAGCGGCGAGAAGAACACCGGTCGCGCCATCCGCCCCACCGGGACCTCGATCAGCACGGGCCGGTCCATCTGGATCGCGTCGGCGATGAGCCGGCCTACCTCGGCGGGCTCCTTGGCGCGCCGACCCACGGCGCCATACGCCTCGGCGAGGCGGACGAAGTCCGGGTTGTGGAGCTCCGCCCCGAACTTCCCGCCCCAGTGCTCGTCGAGGTCGCGCGCGACGTTGCCGTAGGCGTTGTCGTTGAAGACCACCGCGACGACGTTGATCTGCTGCTGGACGGCCGTCGCCATCTCCTGCGCGTAGTAGAGGAAGCCGCCGTCGCCCGCGACCAAGACCACCGGGCGGTTGGGGCACGCCACTTTGGCGCCGAGCGCAGTCGGGTACTCGAAGCCGAGATTGCCGGAGTAGGACGACGTGATGTAGGTCCGCGGGCGGTAGACCGGGAAGAATGGCCGCGAGTAGTAACCGATCTGCGTCATGCCGGCCACGACGATCGCATCCTCGGGAATGCCCTGGCGGAGCGATCGCAGGATCGAGGAGTTCGGCTCCTGGGTCATCAGCGCGCCGACCTCGGCGCGAAGCTTCTCCCGCTCGGCCTTGCGCGACGGGCGCGGCGTGCCGCCTCCGCGCAGCCGCTCGAGCAGCTTCTCGAGCGTGGCCTTCGCGTCGCCGGCGAGGCCGAGGGTCTTCTTGTGGTTCCGCCCGATCTCCTCGGCGTCCGCGT
Organism: Candidatus Rokuibacteriota bacterium; assembly: GCA_023249095.1. GTDB lineage: Bacteria > Methylomirabilota > Methylomirabilia > Rokubacteriales > CSP1-6 > AR31. The sequence continues at coordinate 5,590 of JAHFDK010000122.1, forward strand.
CGAGCTGGATCACCTGCTGGTCCGGCTTGAACGCGGCGAGCGCACACCGGCTCCCGACGGCGAGGACGACGTCGGCGACGTCGAGATAGCCACGCAGGGGACTCTTGGGGAAGAGCCCGGCGCCCAGCGAGAGATCGCTGGCGTCGCTGATGGCGCCCTTGCCCTCGGCCGTTTCGACGACGCCGGCCTGGAGAAGCTCGGCGACAGCGGCGAGCGCCTCGTGAGCGCCCGAGAGATGGACCCCGCCGCCCGCGTAGATCGCGGGGCGCTCGGCGCGCAGCAACATCTCGGCCGCTCGATCGATGTCGGCGGCCGGCGCCGCGGCGCGTGGCGGATGCCCGCCCGGCACGAGCGTCACGTCGACCTCTTCTTCCATCGTGTCCCACGGCATCTCGATGGCGACCGGCCGCGGCCGCCCGCTGCGTAGCTGGCCGAAAGCCTCGTGGACGATCCGCGGCGTGTCCGCGACCTCGAGGATGCTGCGGCGCCACTTGGTGGAGCCGGCGAGCGCGTCGAGCTGGTTATCGAGCTCGTGGAGCACGCCGATCTTCTTGCCGATCTGGTTGCGCGGGATCTGGCCGGAGATCATCAGCACGGGCGAGGAGGCGGAGTAGGCGGTGTTGAGGCCCGCCGAGGCGTTGAGCAGGCCGGGACCGGGCACCGCCACCGCGACGCCGATGCCGCCGCCGGCGCGCGCGTAGCCGTCGGCCATGTAGGTCGATGACCCTTCGTGACGCACGGTGATGAAGCGGAGGGGCTCGTCGCGGAACGCGGTGACGATGCCGTAGAGCTGGACTCCGGGGAGGCCGAACGCCACCTGCACGCCTTCCCGCGCGAGAGCTTTCACGATCGCTTCACCACCGGTCATCCGTGCCATCGCCGGGTCCTCACTGGTTCGGGTTAGGGTCGCAGGGTAGCACGTTGCACCGGTCGGCTGCCTCGGCCCCCTTCGCGGGGATCTCATCGTACACTACCGCCCGATGCCCGAGCTCCCGGAGGTCGAAGCCGCCCGCCGCCTGCTCGCCCGCACCGCGGTCGGGCGGCGAATCGTCGCCGTCCGCTGCGTGCGCGATCCCATCGTGTTCCAGGGCGTGAGCCCGGCGCGCGTGCGGCGGGCTCTGCTGGGTCGTCGGGTGATCGCGGCCCGCCGCCACGGCAAGCACCTCTGGCTCGAGCTCGACCGCCGGCCCTGGCCGTGCTTTCACTTCGGGATGGCCGGCGGGATCGAGGTCCGCGGCCGCCGCCGCGGCCGGCTCGTGATGGAAGGCCGCAGGGCGCGTGAGGGTCAGTGGCCGCCCCGCTTCCTCAAGTTGCTTCTCGTGCTTGGGGACGGCGGCGAGGTCGCGTTCCGCGACGCGCGGCGACTGGGCCGTATGCGTTTGCGCCACGACCCGCCTGCCGAGCCGCCGATCAGCCTGCTCGGCTTCGACGCCCTCCGCGACCTGCCGCCGGTCCGCCAACTCGGCGCGCTCTTCGGCGAGCGCGCGGCGCCGGTGAAGGCCGTGCTGCTCGACCAGTCCTTCTCGGCGGGCGTCGGGAACTGGATCGCCGACGAGGTGCTCTACCAGGCCCGTATCGACCCGCGCCGGCGCGCGCACACCCTCACGGCGGCGGAGATCGGACGGCTCCGCGGGCGGCTGCGTGCGGTCGTCGCCACGGCGGTTCGCGTCGGCGCCGACAGCGACCGGTTCCCGGCGAAGTGGCTTTTTCACCGGCGGTGGAGCAAGCGCTTGCGGAGTCCCATGACGGTGCGCGGCGAGCGCATCCGTTATCTCACCGTCGGCGGACGGACGACGGCTTGGGTCGCGGAGGTTCAACGCTGAGCGTTGGATGGCGGACGTTTTCGTGGGGAGGGGTCGATGGGGAATATTGCGCCGGTTCATCTCATGCGGTGGATTGAGGAGAACAAGAGCTTGTTCGGCGGGCCGGTGGCGAACAAGGAGGTCTTCCCGGAGAGCGAGTTCATCTATCAGATCGTGCGCGGGCCGAACGCGCGGAACGACTTCCACATCGATCCTGGCGACGAGATTTTCTACCAGCTGAAGGGCGACATCATGGTGCGGTGCATCGACGCCGATGGCAAGCTGCGCGACATCCAGGTGCGTGAGGGCGAAGTCATGCTCTGCCGCGCGGGCACGCCGCACTGCCCGGTCCGTCCGCCGGACACCTGGGGGCTGGTCATCGAGCGCAAGCGCCGACCCGACGAGCTCGACCGGCTCGCGTGGTTCTGCGAGGGGTGCGGCGGCCAGCTCCACGAGGCGACGTTCTCGTGCGCGAACATCGAGGTGGAGCTGCGCGCGGTCATCCAGAGGTTCAACGCGAGCGCGGCGCTGCGAACCTGTCAGAAGTGCGGCGCCGAGCTCCCCGTCCCTGCCGGGGCCTCGTCTGGCTGACGTTCGGCACTGATTGCCCGGCCGAACGTCAGCCCCGGGCGCCTACGCGCTGACGTCGGTGTACTTCACGTCGCAGCGATACGTCTTGTACTCACCCACGAAGAACGGCTGGAGCGGCGCCATGATCTCCCGGTAGAGCGCACTCTGCTCGTAGGCCTGCATGTCCGCGGTGTTGTCCCACAGGCTCACCGCGAATCCCGTGTCCTTGTCGGCCGCGTCCTGAGCCAGCCAGCGGCCGCGCAGGCCCTTGAGAGACTTACCTTTGGTGAGGACGTTCTCCCGGTAGGTACGCTCGTACTCGGCCCACGCGCCTGCCCGAAGCTTGCCCCAAGTAATGCGGATCACCATGGCTGGCCTCCTTGACGACGCCACCCTTCACCCGGTGTGGCGGTACGCTGATTAGACGCCTGTTGCGCCGGCTTCGCCAGCGGCAGCCCGAGGAGTGTCGGGCCTGGTCCTAAGCGCCTGGCGCTTCGGGCGCGGTGGAGTCCGCGGGATCGAACGCCACGCGCTCCCACATCGCCTCGGGGACGGGCCACGCGCGCAGGACGTTCGCGAGCTGGCCCGCATCCTGGATGGGCCCGTGCTCGGCGCGAAACTTGAGAATGGCCCGGGCCTGTTCGGGTCCGATGCCCGGAAGCTCGAGTAGCTCCGCCGGATTCGCGAGATTGACCCTCACCCTGTGTGGCATGGACGCCTCCTTCACCTCACGAACGCCCGTCACTCGAACATGGGGCGCATGAAACTGCGCTCGAAGCTCACGACGCATCGAGTGTCCTCGGCAAAGCGCCATGCCGCCAGCGCGACTTCGTCGTGCTTGACGGCGGTGCGGTAGCGCTCGTACTCGGACAGCGACGGAAAGCTGAACAGTTGCACCGCGATGTTGTTCGGCCCCTCGTGAGGAAGAAACGTGCCGTGGTGCGTGCCGCCGTATTTCGCGGCCAGGGGCATGATCATGCGGCTGTACTTCTCGAACTCCGGGAGCTTGTACGGGTCGATGACGTAGCGAAGGTAGCACGTGATCATGGCACTTCCTCTACCCCCGACGAATCAGCGGCCGAAGTTGTCGATGAGGAAGCGCGAGATGCTGTGGCGCGAAGGAAGCCCGGGGAGGCTCGAGCAGGGGAACCAGCGGGCGTCCTCCAGCTCCTCCGGGTCGACCTGGATCTCGCCGCCCGCGTAGGTGGCGACGAAGCCGACCATGAGCTGGCTCGGGAAGGGCCAGTTCTGGCTCCCGACGTAGGTGATGTCCTTCACGTCCACGCCGACCTCTTCCTTCACCTCTCGGGCGACGGCGCCCTCGAGCGACTCGCCATTGTCGACGAAGCCGGCGACGAGCGCATAGCGGCCGGGCGCCCAGATGCCCTTGCGCGCGAGCAGCACGCGGTCGCCGTCGCGCACGACGACGATGACCGCCGGGTGCAGGTGAGGGTAATGCTCGTACGTGCAGCGCGGGCAGCGCTTGCCCCACTCGCCCGCGAGGCGCTCGGTGCGGTCGCCGCAGCGGGGACAGAAGCCGCTGGTCGACTCCCACCAGAGGGCCTGCATGGCCATGCCACCGAGCGAGAGGAGCTCGTCCGGCAGGCGCGTGCCCTGCATCGGCACGAGCGTCTCCCGATGGAACTCCTCGGGCACGACGGCATCGCGCGGCAGCGGCGCGACCCAGCACTCGGTGTCGCCGCCCAGCGTCCCCAGCCAGAGCGACTCGCCGAGCGCGCCGTCGAGCTTCGCCGGGCGCTCGCCCGCCGGAAGCCGGAAACTCTCGCCGTCCGGGATGACGATCAGCTTCTGATCCTGGACGATGAGCCAGTTGCCGCGCTCGTTCGGGGGCTTCGTGCCGCGCTTGGCCGGAACGAAGGCACCGCGCAGGCAGTCGCGGTTGAACGGCAGATAGACGGTCAGCGGCGTGGTCATGAGCCGAGGAGCCCCACGTCCACGCGCGTCCCCGCCGGCACCGCCGCGGCGCGGCCGGCGGCGGGCGTCTCGGCGCCGAGCTTCTGGAGCGCGGGCATCACCTCGCGCGCGAAGAGGCGCATGTTCCGCTCGGCGTCGTCGTAGGGCATGCCGGCGTAGCTGAAGACGCCGACGTAGTGGCTGTTGCCGGTGCGCTCGTGGATGTCGAGGATCTTCTCGTAGCACCGCTCCGGCGTGCCCCACACCTGGAGGTTCATGAAGTAGTCGATCACGGTGTCGGTCCCGTACTGCGCGATCTTCTCGGCCATCTTGCCGTAGTACTCGTAGCCCTTGGTCCTGGCGAGATGGTCGCCCTGGAACTGGTAGTGGTCGAGGACCGTCTGGTAATAGCCGCCGATGTAGCGGCGGGCCATCTGCTCGGCCCGCTCGGCGCTCGCGTCGCAGAACGTCCAGCCGGCGGAGACCGGTGGCGGCGCGTCGACGCCGTTCACTTCGCGGTAGACGGAGCGGTAGGAGTCGAGCTCCTTGGCGACTTCTTTCCAGGGCTTCTGCGGGATGATGAGAATCCCGACGCCGAGCCTCGCCATGACGGGCATCGACTCGGGCGAGACGGCGGCGGCGTAGGTCCGGCCGTGGAAGGACTTGAAGGGAGCCGGCCGGATCGCGGCGCGCGGCTGCTTGACGAAGGTGCCGCTGTACTCGCAGTAGCCGGTCTCGAGCCCGCGCAGCAGCATCTCGGCAGACTCGACGAACCGCGGCCGCGACTCGTCCATGGAGAGGCGGAATCCGTCGAACTCGACCTTGCCGGCGCCCCGCCCGAGGCCCAGAATGACCCGGCCGCCGGAGATGTGGTCGAGCATCGAGACTTCCTCGGCGACCCGCAGGGGGTCGTGCCAGGGCAGCACCACCACCATGGAGCCGAGCCGGGCGCGCTCGGTGCGCCCGGCCATGTACGTCAGGAACTGGAGGACGTCGGGGCACATCGTGTAGTCGGTGAAGTGGTGCTCGACGCCCCAGATCGACTCGAAGCCGAGCGGCTCGGCGAGGTCGGCGAGCCTGAGCTCGCTGCGGTAGACCTCGCGGTCGGTGCGCGCCTTGTCAGGGTTCTGGAAGACCGCGGCCATTCCGACGTGCATAGGACGCTCCCCTTTCGCCGTTGTATTATTGCGCCAATGAGCCCATTCGATCCAGCCCCCTTCGTCGAGCGGCGGCAGCGCTTCGCGGCGGCGATCGGCGACGCCTTGGCGATCGTCCCCGGCGCCCGGGAGCTCCGGCGCAACGGCGACGTCAACTACGAGTTTCGTCAGGCCTCCGACTTCTTCTTCTTGACCGGGTTCGACGAGCCCGACGCCGTCACCGTCTTCAACCCCGCCGATGCCAAGGAGCGGTTCGTCCTCTTCGTCCGCCCGCGCGACCGCGAGATGGAGATCTGGACCGGCCGGCGGGCCGGGGTCGAGGGCGCCATCGCGACCTACGGCGCCGACGCCGCCTACACGATCGACCGGCTCGACGAGAAGCTCCGCGAGTATATGGTCGACCGCCCTGTGGTCTTCTATCGGCTGGGCAGCGGCGCGTTCGACGGCCGGGTGACGCGACTGGTCGCGGACCTGCGCGCGGCGCGGGCCCGCGGCCACGCCGCCCCCGTGCGGATTGACGACCCCGGGCCGATCCTCCACGAGCTGCGTCTGCGACGCTCGCCGGCCGAGCTCCTACGCCATCGCCGGGCCTGCGAGATCAGCCGCGAGGCGCACGCCGAGGCGATGCGCTATGCGCGGCCGGGGCTCTACGAGTACCAGGTGCAGGCGGCGCTCGAATACGTCTTCCGCGTGAACGGCTCGCCGCGCAACGGCTACCCGTCGATCGTCGCCTCAGGCCCCAACGCGTGCATCCTCCACTACAGCGAAAACAACCGCCGCATGGAGGAGGGTGACCTGCTGCTGATCGACGCCGGGTGCGAGTGGGGCTACCACTCCGCGGACATCACGCGGACGTTCCCGGTCAACGGCCGGTTCACGGCCGCCCAGCGCGCGGTCTACGAGGTCGTCCTGCGCGCGCAGCTCGCGGGGATCGCCGCCGCGCGACCCGGCAACCGCTACGAGGCGATCCACGAGGCGGCGCGGCGCGTCCTGGCCGAGGGGCTCGTCGCGCTGGGCGTGCTGCCGCGCGGGGTCGAGGAGTCGCTCGCGATGCACCACTACCGCGAGTTCTACATGCACGGGACCGGCCACTGGCTCGGCATGGACGTGCACGACGTCGGCGACTACAAGATCGACCGCACGTCCCGGGTGCTCGAGCCCGGCATGGTGCTCACGGTGGAGCCCGGGCTCTATTTCGACCCCGACCGTGAGACGGTCACGTATCACCTGCGGGAATTCAGCGAGGACGAGATGTGGGAGCGCCGCCTCCGCTTCGGCGCCGCTGCCGCCAAGAAGATGGAGGACGAGGAGAAGGCGAAGGTCGGGACGGTCGTCCACGCCGTGCCGAAGGAGCTGCGCGGGATCGGCATCCGCATCGAGGACGACGTGCTGATCACGCCGGACGGCTGTGACGTGCTCACCGCGGGCACCCCGAAGACGGTGGACGAAGTCGAGCGCGCCTGCGCCGAGACGCCGCGCCTGCCGCGCTCCTGACGCATATAGACGTTCGCCCTGCTCGAGAACCGCGGGCTTGATGCGAGCGCTCGCCGTCCTTGCCCTCTTGTTCTTCAACGCGTGCGCGGCGACTCAGCCCGCGCACCGGGACGAACGCTTCGTCATCTTCAACCACGGTGACTTCACGGCCCGTGAGATCCAACGAGTCAGAGCCCAGCTGGAAGCTGGCGCCGCGGCCCTGGAGAAATATGTGGGCCCGGTACCCGGCCAACGATTTCCCGTCGCCGTGAATCTGTGGGCGGGCCGGGGAGTGTCTCACAGCCACCACGGTCAGGGCTCGATCGAGCTCTACTGGGTGCGGGAAGCCGATCGTCCATGAGCTGACCCATGTCCTGGCGGGTTACACCGCGGCGAATGGGCACTGGACCCAGGAAGGGTTCGCCTCATACATGCAGGACCAATACGGCGAGGACACCGCGTTTCCAACACGCAGAATGGCCCATGCCCTCGTCAGGATCATCGGTGAAGAGGGAAGCTCGTTGCCCATGCTGGAGGTGATGAGGGACCGCAGTCGGACGAGGTACTTCGGGCTCCGGACGCCGTGGGAGCGATGGTTGGCATATACGCAGTCGACGTCTTTTTGCCGCTATCTCATCGAGAGCTACGGCCCGCAGAAATTCTTCAAGGTCTACGATGCGCCCTTTGAAACCATCGACTTCCAAGGACTGTACGGGAAGACGGCGGCGACCCTGGTCAACGATTGGCTGGGCTACGTCGCCGCGCTCCCCAGCGATACCGAGAAGGCCCGGGCGCTTTTCCAGAGCATGCGAGAGTCGCTTGGTCGGAGGTGACCCGGAGGCGCGCTGACAGGTCAGCGGTCGAGCGCGGAGCGGAGCGCGCCTTCGAGCGTCGGCTCGCGAAACCTGTAGCCGCTCGCCTGGAGCCGCGTCGGCACGACCCGCAAGCTCGCGAGCAGCAACTCGTCAGCCATTTCGCCGAAGGCGAGGCGCGCGGCGAGCGCGGGCATGGGCAAGAGCGTCGGGCGCCCAAGCACGCGCCCGAGCGTCCGCGTGAACTCGGTGTTGGTCACGGGCGTGGGCGCGACCGCGTTGACCGGTCCGCGCAGGGCGTCGGTCGCGAGAACGTGCCGGATCGCGCCGATCACGTCCTCGAGGGCGATCCAGCTCATCCACTGCGCCCCGCTGCCGACGACGCCGCCCAGGCCCAGCCGGAACGGCGTCAGCATCTTGGCGAGCGCGCCGCCGCCGGGGCCCAGCACGGGGCCCATCCGGAGATTGACGACGCGGATCCCGCGTGCGATCGCCGCGGCGCTGGCCGCTTCCCACTCGCGGCCGACCTCGGCCAGGAACCCCGAGCCGTGCGCACTGTCCTCGGTGAGGATCTCGTCGCCGCGACTCCCGTAGCAGTTGATCCCAGAGGCGCAGACGAGGACGGCGGGCGGCTTCGCGAGGCGGGTGAGCGTCCCGGTCAGCCGGCGCGTGGATACGACGCGGCTCTCGCGGATGCGCTGTTTCTTCGCCGCCGTCCACCGGATTCCGAAGACGTTCTCGCCGGCGAGGTGAACCACGACGTCGGCGAGGGAGAGAGCCGGCGGGAGGATCGTGCCTGAGGACGGATCCCAGCGGAGCGCTTCCTCGCCCGGGCGGGGCTCGCGGCGCACGAGAGCGATCGCGCGATGGCCATCGGCCCGGAGCGAGGAGACCAGCGCCGAGCCGAGGAATCCGCTCGAGCCGGTGACGGCGACGATCACGCCATCGCGCCGCCGTCGACCGTGTAGAGCGCGCCGGTGATATACGAGGCGTCGGGGCTCGCCAGGAACGCGACGAGCGCGGCGACCTCTTCGGGAGCCCCGTAGCGTCGCATCGGAATGGTGGCGGTGAGCCTCTCACGCTTGACCTCGGTCTCGAGTTGCTGGGCCATCGGCGTCTCGATCGGCGCCGGGCACACGGCGTTGACGCGAATGCCGTGGCGCGCCAGCTCGAGTGACGCGGCGCGCGTCATCCCGACGACGGCGTGCTTGCTCGCGGTGTAGGCGATGATGTTCGGCGAGCCGCGAAGCCCCGCGATCGACGCGGTGTTGACGATGACGCCGCCGCCGCGGGCGCGCATCCGCGGCGCGACCACTTTCATGCCGAGCCACACGGCTTTCACGTTCACGGCGATCACGCGATCGAACGTTTCCTCCGGATAGTCGACGAGGGGCTTCAGCGCGCCGAGGATCCCGGCGTTGTTGAAAAAGACGTCGATCCCCGCGAACTGCTTCACCGCGGCATCGGCGTAGCGCTCGACGTCGGCGAGCCTGGTCACGTCGGCTTCCACGGCGAGGACCTCGCCGCCCGCCTTCTCGACCGCGGCCACGCTCTGGTGGAGCGCCGTTCCGACGAGGTCGACGAGGACGATGCGGGCGCCCTCGGAGGCGAAGCGCACGGCCGCGGCGCGTCCGATGCCGCCGGCGCCCCCGGTGATGACCACGACCTTGCCCGTGAATCGCCGGTCCATGTCAGGCGCCCATCTTGCTCTTGGCGCTCACTCGACGCAAGCTTGGGGCGCGATGACTGAAGCCGAGGCGCTGAGAGCACTGGTGGGGATCGATGAAGGCGCGGCGGCGCGGGCCGCGACGGCGCTGTGGGAGATGTGGCACCGCTCCGGCGACCGCGAGGTGGACACGCTCCTTCGCGAGGGGGTCGCGGTGATGGAGCGCCGGGATCTCGCGGGCGCCGAGGCGATCTTCGCGCGGGTGATCGCGCGGGCGCCCGAGTTCGCGGAGGGCTGGAACAAGCGTGCGACGGTCCGCTACGTGGCCGAGAACTACGAAGGCTCGATCGAGGACTGCGAGGAGACGCTCAAGCGGAAGCCGCACCACTTCGGCGCGCTGGCGGGGCAGGGGCTCTGCTACATGGCGCTCGGCCGGCACCGCGAGGCGGCGGCGGTGTTCCGGCGCGCTCTCGGCGTGCATCCCCGTCTCCAGGGCGTGCGTCATAACCTCGCCACCGCGCTCGGCGAAGCTGTTCGCGGCAACGGCCACTAGCTCGGAGCCGGGGCGGCCGGCGGGTGCGGCAGGGGTCCCCGGACCACGCGGCACGCGTGCGCTGCTCCGGGGTGGCTGGGCTCCACCTGGGCGCGCCGCGCCCGCCGCCGCGCTGTTGGAACGGATCCGGGGACCCCTACCGAACCCGCCGGGCGCCCCGGCTCCACCCGTGGTGGACTTTCAATGGACTTCGAGAGCGGCGACAGGCGGGGTCAGCGCGCGCGGTAGTCGCGGCGCCAGAGCGTGATGTAGTCGCGAGCGTTTTTCAGGAT
>JAHFDK010000400.1 GCA_023249095.1 Candidatus Rokuibacteriota bacterium
GACGAAGTGGTTCACGGCCAACCGCGGTCTCGCTGTGGGCATCGTGTCCGCCGGCGGCGGCGCCGGCATGCTCGTGATCTCACCCCTCGTCAGCTGGCTCACGTCCGCCTACGACTGGCGGGTGGCGATGATCGCGCTCGGCGACCTGGCCTGGCTGGTGACGATCCCGGTCGCGCTCCTGATCCGTAACGCTCCGGCCGAGATGGGCGCGGTCGCGCGGGGCGGCGCGGCCGCGCCCCAGCGCAACTTCTCCACGGGCCAGGTGCTGCGCGCACCGCAGTTCTGGGCGATCGCGCTCACACACTTTGCCTGCTGCGCCGCGCACGCAGGCCCGATCTTCCACATGGTGACCCACGCGATCGACCAGGGCGTGGCCGCGATGCTCGCCGCCACCGTTCTCGGGGTCTCGGGCCTCTCATCGATCGCCGGGCGGATCGCCTGCGGCCTGATCGCCGATCGATTCGGCGCCAAGCCGACGCTCATCGTGGGGCTCGCGTTCCAGGCGGTCATGGTCTTCGCTTACCTTTTCACACGCGACACCTGGAGTTTCTACGCGGCCGCGGTGGCCTTCGGTCTCTCATACGGCGGCGTGATGCCCCTTTACGCGCTCGTCACGCGCGAGTACTTCGGCGAGAAGGTCATGGGGACGGCCTACGGCGCGGTGTTCCTCGTCTCGACGCTCGGCATGGGCCTCGGCTCCTGGGCCGGTGGCTGGATTCACGACGCCTTCGGCACCTACGCCTGGCTCTTCATCTGCTCGGCCGCTATCGGCGTCATGGCGATGGTCCTGGCGCTGACGTTCCGGCCGCCTCGCGTCGCGATCGCTCCGATCCGTGTCGTCGCCGGCGCGCGCTAGTCGTTCCTCACACAGGGCCCGCGCCATTAGCGGTTGACACCTTCGAGCCCGGGATGATACTAATTCGTCGCCTTTCCCGAAGGTTAGGCCGCATCCAGTGCCCGCAATCCTGATCTGAAGGAGGTTCATGCATGGACGCCGAGGGTTTGAATCGAAGGAAGTTCATGACGATATCGGGCGCGGCGGCGGCCGCCACTGTCGGCCTCGAGGGAATCCTGGCCGCACGGCAGGCGCCGGCCCACGCGCAGGGCACCAAGCTCCACCTGCTCCGCTGGAACGACTTCGTCCCTGCGGCGGACGAGGTCCTGCTCAAGCAGATGCCCGAGGCCTCCAAGGCCCTCGGGGCCGAAGTCACTCTCGAACGGATCAACGCCAACGACCTCCAGGCGCGCATCACGGCTGCGATCTCGTCAGGGAGCGGGCCGGACATCATTCACGTGCTGAAGAACTGGCCCCACCTCTACGAGAAGAGCCTGGTGGACGTGAGCGACGTCGCCGAGGCAACCGGTAAAGCCCAGGGCGGCTTCTACCCGGCGATGACCGAGCTCTGCAAGGTCGGCAGCAGCTGGCGCGCTGTCCCGCACGCGATCGTCGGGGGCCAGATCGCGTATCGGAAGTCGCTGTTCGAAGAAGTCGGCGCCAAGGAGTTCCCGAAGACCTGGCAGCAGTACCGCGAGGTCGGCACGAAGCTCAAGGCCAAGGGGTACCCGATCGGCCAGACCGCCGGTCACACCTTCGGCGATGCGCCCGTGTTCTGGTACTCCTTCATGTGGGCGTTTGGCGGCAAGGAGGTCGAGAAGGACGGCCGAACCGTCGCCCTCAACTCGAAGGAGACGGTCGAGTCGGTGAAGTTCGCGGTCGGGTTCTGGAAGGACGCCTGCGACGAGGGCGGCCTCGCGTGGGACGACTCGAACAACAACCGCGCGTTCCTGTCGGGCACGATCTCGGCGACCATCAACGGCGCGTCGATCTACGTCGAGTCGCTGCGGAACAAGGATAAGTACAAGACCGAGAAGGGTGCCTTGATGCACACCGACATCCTCCACGCGCCGAACCCGGCCGGGCCGGCGGGTGTCTTCCATCTCCATGCGCCGTTCAGCCACGCCGTGATGGGCTATTCGAAGAATCAGAAGCTCGCCAAGGACTTCCTCCGATGGCTCCACGGCAAGGAGCAGTTCGAGCCCTGGTTCGTCGCCCAGAAGGGATTCAGCGTGGGCTCGACGACGGACTGGGAGAAGCACAAGATGTGGGACCTCGACCCGGTCATGCTGCCGTACCGGACCGCCGCGCGCGCGTTCCGTCTCTACGGGTATGCCGGGCCACCCGGACGCGCGGCGTCCGAGGCGGAGTCGAAGTACATCATCACCGACATGTACGCCAAAGCCATCCAGGGCATGAAGCCCGAGGATTCGGTGAAGTGGGCGGAGTCTGAGCTGAAGAAGATCTACACCTAGCCCTCGGGAACCCAGTCGTCTTGCTAGAGGGGCACGGTGTCTGAGGCGCGTCGCCGGCCGATCGCGGGCGGGGCAGGCGGAGCCACGGAGGCCGCCCGCCTCACCACGCTTCCCCGGGAAGCGACCAGTATGGGTCCGATCGCTCGGCTCCTCGAGGACGAGCGGGTGCTCGGATTCCTCCTCCTCGTCCCCACCGTCGTCCTGCTGGGGCTGTTCATCGCCTACCCGTTCGTGAAGGGCGTGTGGCTCAGCCTCACGAGCGCCACTGTCGGCAACCCGGGCCAGTTCCTGGGCCTGAGCAACTACATCAAGATCTGGAACGACTCGATCTTCCAGCGGGCGGCCTACAACACATTCGTCTACACGGCCATCGCGACCGTCGGCAAGCTCACGCTCGGCATGTGGCTGGCACTCCTCCTGAACCGCCACTTTCGCGGCAAGCGCCTGGTCCGGGCCTCGATGCTCCTCCCCTTCATCGTGCCGACGGTGCTCTCCACCTTCGCCTGGAAGTGGATGTTCGACCCGACCTTCAGCGTCCTGAACTGGACCCTCTACCACTTCGGCTTCATCCAGACGCGGATCGGCTGGCTCACGGATCCGGCGATGGCTCTGGGTTCGGTAATCGTCGTGAACATCTGGCGCGGGATGCCGTTCTACGCGATCACCCTCCTGGCCGGCCTCCAGACCGTCAACCCGGAGCTGCACGAGGCGGCGGCGCTCGACGGCGCGACGGCCTGGCAGCGCTTCTGGCGGATCACGTGGCCGCTCCTCCTGCCGGTCACGATGGTGGTGACGCTCTTCTCGGTGATCCAGACGTTCGCCGATTTCCAGCTCGTCTACGTGCTCACCGGCGGCGGCCCCGCCAACGCGACTCACCTCTTCGCCACCTATGCGTACCAGATCGGCATCAACACGGGGCTCCTCGGCGAGGGCGCAGCGGTCTCGCTGGCGATGTTCCCGATGCTCTTCATCATCGTCGTGATCCAGCTCTGGTACATCCGGCGCGTCGAGGGCGCGTGATGGCGGGTCGCGCGGGCTCCGGCGCGGGCATGGTCGAGGGCGCGCGGTGGCGCAAGTGGGTCTTCTTCTACGTCCCGCTGACGTTCTTCGTCGTCGGCACATTGTTCCCGTTCTACTGGATGCTGGTCACGGCCTTCCGGCCCGACGGCGAGCTCTACCGGCCGTGGCGAGCGGTCAACAACACGCCGTTCTGGACGACCCATCCTACCGTCGAGCACGTGCTCTATCTCTTCCAGCAGACGATGTTCGCGACCTGGCTCTGGAACACGATGTTCATCGCGATCGTTTCCACGATCATCTCGCTCTTCTGCGGGCTCCTGGCCGGCTACGCGCTGGCCCGGCTCCGCTTCCCGCTGGCGGGGGGCCTCGGCACGGGCATCTTCGTGACCTACCTCGTGCCGCCCACGCTCCTCTTCATCCCGCTGGCCGACATCATCCGTGACTTCCGGCTCGGCGACACGCCGTGGTCGCTCATCCTGACCTATCCGACCTTCCTCATCCCGTTTTGCACGTGGCTGATGATGGGATACTTCAAGACGATCCCGAAAGAGCTGGAGGAGTGCGCGCGCATCGACGGCGCCTCGCGGCTGCGGGCCATGGTCCAGATCATCTTTCCGATCGCGACACCCGGCATCCTGTCGGCCGGAATCTTCGCCTTCACGTTGTCCTGGAACGAGTTCATCTACGCCCTCGTCTTCCTCTCCTCCCCGCAGCAGAAGACGGTCCCGGTCGGCGTCGTCTCCGAGCTCATCCGGGGCGACGTCTTCTTCTGGGGCCCACTCATGGCGGGGGCGTTGCTGGGCTCGATCCCGGTCGCTCTCATCTACTCCTTCTTCGTCGAGCACTATGTCGCCGGCCTCACCGGGGCCGTGAAAGGCTGAGGCGCGCGGTGGGCGACCTGGTGTACCATCGGACATTCTGAGCAAGGAGACACGTGCATGGCCCAGGTAATGATGAAGGACCTGAACAAGAAATACGACGAGGTGCACGCCGTCAAGGACGTGAACCTCCACATCCGGGACAAGGAGTTCGTCGTGCTGGTCGGCCCCTCCGGGTGCGGCAAGTCGACGACGCTGCGGATGGTGGCCGGGCTCGAGGAGATCACGGCGGGCGAGATCACGATCGGGGACCGGATCGTCAACGATCTGCCGCCGAAGGACCGCGACATCGCGATGGTCTTCCAGAACTACGCCCTGTACCCGCACATGACGGTCTACGACAACATGGCCTTCGGGCTCAAGATGCGGAAGTTCCCCAAGCCCGAGATCGCCAAGCGCGTCGGGGACGCCGCCGAGATCCTGGGTATCCAGGAGCTCCTCAAGCGGAAACCGCGCCAGCTCTCTGGC
>JAHFDK010000123.1 GCA_023249095.1 Candidatus Rokuibacteriota bacterium
GAACGGCGGCATGTGGTAGACCTCGAGCCGATCGACCAGCGGCAGCCCCTTGTTCCAGTAGTCCGGGTTCCGCTCCATGATCCAGACTTCCTTGTCCTTGCGCGAGACGTGCTTGAAGGGTCCAGTGCCCGGGTAGGCCATGACCTGGCGGAGATTGCCCTGGTTCTCGTCGAGCGTCTTCTTCCGTACGATGATGTTCCAGCCGCTGGCAAAGGCGCCCAGCATGAAGGCCTTCGGCCGAGGCTCGGTGAGCCGGAACTCGATCTTGTGTGGATCCACCACAACGATGTCGCCCACCGTGGTGAACAGCGACGTGCGCGGGATCACCACGCCCTTCGGCGGCCGTACGATACGCTCGTAGGTCGCCTTCACGTCCTCGGCGGTGAAGTCGGCGCCTTCGTGGAACTTCACGCCCTTGCGGAGGTGGAAAGTGTACTTCTTGCCGTCGGGGGAGATCTCCCACTTCCAGGCGAGGTCGGGGACGATCGTCTGTCCGTCCTTCGGACTGCGCCGCAGCAGCGTGTCGTACATCGGGCACTGGGCCCCGATGTTGGCCACGGTGCCGGACTGGTGGACGTCGAAGTGAGCCGGGGCCGTGTGGACCCCGTAGCGGAGCGTGCCGCCGCGCTTGGCGGCCGGGTCGGGTCGAACCGTGGCGTCCTGCGCGGCGGCGGACCCGGGCGCCTGCAGCCGGGACGCGATGACCGCACCGGCGCCGACGGCGCCTGCTCGCTTCAGGAACGTCCGGCGGTCAACGCTGGAATGTCGCTCCGGCTCCCTCGTGTGATCGCTCATGCTTGCCTCCTGTCGGTCAACCCCTGGCTGCATTTCCTCGCGGGCGTTGAGGCTTCCGGACGATAGCAGAAGTCCGTGGAAAAGACCATCACCCGCCGCGCGGTCGGCGCGATTCTCCGGTGGCGAGTTCGGCGCGCACCAGCCGCGCGCCCGCCGCCAGCGCCTCGAGCTTGGCGACGGCGCGGTCGCGCGGCAGATACTTCATCCCGCAATCCGGTGCCGCGACCAGACGCTCCGGCGGCACGTACGCCAGTGCCTGCCGGATGCGGCCGGCCACGACCTCTGGAGTCTCGACGTTCGGGTCGCCCAGGTCGAGAACGCCCAGGACGACGGTCTTCGACGGCAAGGAGCGCAGGATGGCGCAATCGAGCCGTGGCTGGGCCGCCTCGATCGAGACGTGTGTGGCGCGGCATTGCTCGAGCTCGGGCAGGTATGAGTAGCCGCTCGGCTTCTCGCGCACGGTGTGCGCGTAGCCGAAGCAGAGATGCACGACGGTCGGCCCGGCGATCCCGTCCAGCGCGCGGTCGATAGCCGTCACCCCGTACTCGCGTGCGCGGTCCGGCCACACCTGGAGATAGGGCTCGTCGAGCTGCACGAAATCGGCGCCGGCGGCCTTGAGATCGCGCAGCTCCTCGTTGACGACGGCGGCGTAGGCCAGCGCCAGACTCGGCGCGTCGGGATAGTACTCGTTCTGAGTCAGCGCGGTCAGCGTGAACGGCCCGGGCACGGTGATCTTGATCGGGCGGTTCGTCTCCGCGCGCAGAAACGCGGTGTGGCGCGCGAGCACGGGCTTGGGACGCGTGATCGGGCCCACCGCCCGCGGCACCGGCGTCGGTCGCCCGACGCGGCTCATCGCGGTTCCCGGTCGTGCGACGTCGAGCCCGGTGAGAGCGGGCGCCAGCCAGCTGAAGTAGCTCTCGCGACGGACCTCGCCGTCGCTGATGATCTCGACGCCGGCCCGCTCCATGTCGCGGACGACCAGCCGCACCGCATCGTCGTGAGCCTGCTCCCGGAGCTCCTCGGGTACGCGCCAGAGCGTCGGCCGGGGAACCCGAGGCACGCCGCCCGCGAGCAGCGCCGCCCGGTCGACGAGCCACTCCGGCTGCGGAAAGCTGCCGACCACGGTGGTGGGCAGAAGCGGGAGAGCGGGGCTGGAACTCTTCACGGCAACGGGATGGAGTAGTGGTCGGCCAGAACCTCGCGGATCACCACCGCGGCGGCCGGCTCACTTGATGGCGTACGGATTGATCGGCGTGCCCACGCCGCGCGTGACCGGCAACGGCGGCGCCACGAGCAGAAAGGCGTAGCGCCCGTCGGCGGCACAGTCCGCCGCCAACTCCTCGAGATAGAAGATCTCGCCCAGCGTCAGCCCCATGTTCGGGATGGCGCAGATGTGGAACGGGCTGCGAAACGGCGGCAGCTGCGAAGGCCGCACTTCGACCGCGTAATTGTCGGCGGCCACCGCCGCGATCTCCTTGGCGTGCATCCACGGCGCCGTGTGCACGGAGACGCCCGGCGAGTCGTCGAGGTCGTAATTGCGCCAGTCGTTCCGGTCCAGATAGCGCGACATGTGGCCCGTCCGGATCAACAGGATGTCGCCGCGGCGCATCTCCACCTTCTGGGCCGCGGCGGCCGCGTCGAGGTCGGCCGGCGTGATCGCGTATCCGGGCTCGAGCGCGCGCACACCTTTCCAGCGCGCGACGTCGAGGAGGACGCCGCGGCCGGCGATTCGGCTCTTGGTCTTGTCGATGCTGTTCTTCGCGGTGCCGCTGCTGGTGACGAGCGCGGCATCGTAGCCGTTGTACATCTTGCCCTCGTAGAAGACGTGGGCGAGGCTGTCCCACTGGGTGACGCACTGGAGCGGCATCACGATCCAGTCGTCCGATCCCCCGTAGCCCTGCAGCGCGACCACCTCGGCGGGCGTCCGCGGCGCATCGCCGCCGTCGCGGAACATCGTGTGGATCGGGTTGAAGCGCTGGCGGGTGCCGCTCTGGGGGCCCTCACGCTGGAGCGGAATGCCCAGCGCGAACACCTTGCCCGTCGTGGCGAGCCGGCAGGCGGAGGCGACCGCCTCCGGCGTGATGAAGTTCAGCGTGCCGATCTCGTCGTCCGCGCCCCACCGACCCCAGTTCCGTACCTGCATCGCAAGCTTCCGGAGTGTCTCTTCGCTCATGGCCGCCAATCTTACGACAACGCGCCGGTCCCGGGCTGATAATGTGACCCGTGACCGCTCGCACGGACCGGCTCCTCCTCGCCAACGCGATCATGGGCCAGTTCCTCACCGGCGTCGCCACGCGGATCTTCAGCATCTCGCTTCCCACGCTCGCCAGCGTCCTGAACACGGACATCCTCGCCATCTCCTGGGCCGTGATCGCCTACCAGCTCGCCGGGATCAGCCTGTCGGTCGTCTTCGGGCGGCTCGGCGACATCCACGGTCGGCACGTGATCTACGGCCTCGGATTCGCCATCATGACCGCCAGCTCCCTGCTCTGCGGGCTCGCCTCGAGCGCCACGCAGCTCATCCTCTTCCGCTTCATCCAGGGGCTCGGCGCCGCCATGATCTCGTCGGCGACGCGCGTGCTGGCGATGGAGGCGATGCCGGAAGGCTCCGAAGGGCGGGCGAACGGATACATGACCATGGGCTTTCATTCCGGGCTGCTGATCGGGCCTCCGCTCGGCGGGTTCGTGATCGATCTCTTGGACTGGCGCTGGATCTTCTTCCTCCTGGTGCCCATGGGGCTGACCGGGGTGATCCTGACGATCCTGCGCGCCAAGGGGGGCCGGACCACCTCGACCGGGCGAGCACCGTCGATCGACTACCTCGGCGCGGCGCTGCTCATCGTCCTCACGGTCACGCTGACCTTGCTGCTCGATCGACGGAGCGCCGAGACGATCGGGGCCGAGCGGACCGGGGTCCTGGCGCTGGTCTTTGGCGCCACCGTGCTCGGATTTCTCGCGCACGAGCGGCGATCGGTCAATCCGGTCGTGAACCTCTCACTGTTCAAGATCCGAATGTTCACCTTCAGCATCGTGAGCCTGTTGCTCATCGCCACCACCACCAGCGTGCTCGGATTCCTGATGCCCTTCTACATCCAGGACGTGCTCCATTTTGCCCCATCGTTCATGGGCCTTATCTTCCTGGCGGCACCGGTCTTCACGATCGGCCTGGCGACGGTGAGCGGCCAGCTCACCGACCGGATCGGTCCGCGGGCGCCAGCCTCGATCGGCGTCCTGGCGACCATGGGCGCCTTCGCCATCGGGTTGTTCCTGCGAATGGACTCGCACTGGATCCTGCCGACGATCATGCTGGGGCTCGTCGGCGTCGGCTCGGGATTCTTCAACACGCCGAACCAGGCGGCGATCATCGGCTCGGTGCCCCGGGAATACCGAGGCTTCGCGACCGGGATGGTCCAGACGATCTTTGGCATCTCCGCGCTCCTCGGGATCTCGCTCGGGGGCGTGCTTCTGACCCTCGCGTTCCGCTACTACGCAGGCGCCGCCGACGCCATGCCGAGCGCCGAGCATCCCGGGGCCTTCGTCGCCGCGATGAACGTCACGTACTCCGCGTGCCTCGTGCTCATGATCGTGGCGCTGCTGGCGTCGTTCATGCGCGGAGGCACCAAGATCGAGGCCGCGTCCAGCGCGACCTGATCCGCGCAGGTGCTCGCCGCCTACGCGAGCCGCGTTTTGATGCTGATCTCGGACGTCAGCGTGCGGTGTACCGGGCACTTTTCCGCGATCTCGAGGAGTCGCGTCCGCTGCTCGGGCGTCAGCGCCCCGGTCAGCGCGATATCGGTCTCGATTCGGTCGAGCATGCCTTCCCTGGTCTCGCACTCGGCGCAGTCGGTCGCGTGGATTCTCGAATGTTGCAGCCTCACCGTCACCTCCTCGAGCGGCCACTGCTTGCGTCGCGCGTACAGCGCGACGGTCATGGACGTTCAGGCGCCGAGTGCCGCGAGCAGGAACTCGTAGGGGTTGGGACCGGTCTCGGTGCCTCCCGCGCTGGAAGGCTCGTCGGCCGCCAGGCGATGCGGACCGGCTGTGATCTCCTGGGCGAATCCCGACGCCTGACCACGGACGATGACGGTTGGCATGGTGGTCGCTCCTTCCGTGTCGCGGGGTCCCGCGGCACCCTATAATGCGCCTGCCGTGCATGACGAGGCCAGACCAGGAGGTCACCATGAAACAGTACGACGTTGCCGTCATCGGTCTGGGGATCGTGGGCGCTTCGGCCGTCTACGCGGCCGCGTGGGCGGGCGCGCGGGTGCTGGCGCTCGACGCCGGAGCTCCCGGCGGCGGCACGAGCGGCGCGTCGTTCGCCTGGCTGAACGCGGTCCGGAAGGAACCGGAGACCTACCATCGTCTGAACGCCGCCGGGATGACCGCCCATCGTGAGCTGTCGCGTGAGCTCGGTGGCGATGCCGGCCACCACGATGGTGGCTCGCTCGAATGGGCCGAAGGGGCCGATGAGGATCGCGAGCTCCGTGAGCGCGTCCGCCGGCTCGCGAGCCGAGGCTACCCCGCAGAGTGGATCACTCGAGCGCGCGCCATCGGTCTCGAGCCCTCCCTGGCCATTCCCGACCATGTCCGGGAGGTCGCCTTCTACGCCGCTGACGCTTGGCTCGACGCACCACGCTTGATCGGCCGCCTCCTCGCCGCCGCCGGGGCGCGCGGTGCCGACATCCGAGAGGGGGCGACCGTTCGCTCGCTGCGCTCGCGAGGGAGCCGCGTGGAGGCGGCCGTCGGCGATGACACTGAGATGGTCGCCCAGTCGTTCCTCGTCTGTGTGGGGCCGGCCACGCAGGCGTTTCTCGATCCCCTCCGCGTCGTCATCCCGGTCGGCCGTGTTCCGGGCTTTCTCGCGGTGACCTCACGTCCGGCCCAGCCGCTCCACCGCGTCGTGCATGCTCCCGGCATCCACCTCAGGCCGGATGCCGGCGGCGGCCTCCTGCTCGGCGCCGAAGACGTCGACTCGCTCGCCGCGAGCGCGGGGCCGCCCGCGGCGCTCGGCGAGGCCGCCGCGCTCCTGCTCGAGCGCGCGGCGCGCGTCTTTCCATCGGCGCGCCGTGTGAAGGTCGTCGACACCCGTCTCGGGGTGCGCCCCATGCCGGCCGACCACCACACGATCGCCGGGCGGATCCCCGGCTTCGCGAACGCCTGGATGATCGCGACTCACAGCGGGGTCACACTCGGCCCGCTGCTCGGACGGTTGCTGGCCGACGAGATCGTCCGCGGGGTACCGAGCTCGATGCTGGTCCCCTTCCGTCCGGAGCGCTTCGCGACCGCCGGGGCGGCGGCCGGCTGAGAGACAATTCTGCGGGCGCGTGGACTCGCGAGCCCGCCGAGGAGGCCAGGACGATGGGACGGCTCGAGGGCAAGGTGGCAATGGTGACGGGTGCGGGCGGCGAGCACGGTCTTGGCCGAGCCATCGCCCAGCGATTCGCGGACGAGGGCGCCGATCTCATCCTGACGGATGTGATCGCGACGGGGCTGCGGGTCTCGTCCTCGACGCCCCCCGGGGCCTGGGGCGGCGTCGACGCGGTTGCGGACGAGATCCGGAAGCGGGGGCGCCGGGCGATGACGGCGATCGCCGACGTTCGGTCGGCGGCCCAGATCGCGCAGGTCATCGCACGCGCGCTCGGGGAATTCGGGCGCATCGACATCCTGGTCAACAACGCCGGCGCGCCGGGAAGTCTCGACCGCACGCCGGTCATCGAGCTCCCCGAGGAGGCGTGGGACACCGTGCTCGACACCAACCTCAAGGGCACGTTCCTCACCTCCCAGGCCGTCGCCCGCACGATGCTGGAGCGTGGCGTGCGCGGACGCATCATCAGCATGTCGTCCCAGTGGGGCAAGAAAGGAGGCGCGCGCCGGGCGGCCTACTGCGCGTCCAAGTTCGGGATCATTGGCTTCACGCAGTCACTGGCGCAGGAGCTGGCGCACGCTGGGATCACCGTGAACGCCA
The DNA here is from genome assembly GCA_023249095.1 of Candidatus Rokuibacteriota bacterium. Taxonomy (GTDB): domain Bacteria; phylum Methylomirabilota; class Methylomirabilia; order Rokubacteriales; family CSP1-6; genus AR31. The sequence goes on from JAHFDK010000123.1 coordinate 6,761, forward strand.
TCTGTCCAAGCGCCGCCGACACCGAGCGTCTGGATCATCTCGGCCTGCGCCCCGACGGTACGTTCGACCCCAGACAACGCGAAGAGCGGATCAAGCAGAGCGCCGCGGCGACCCCGCTCGGCCGCATCGCGAGACCGAGCGACGTGGCCGAGGTCGCGGCGTTCCTGGCGGGCGACGCCGCCGAGTACATCACCGGCCAGTCCATCAACGTGACCGGCGGCGGCGTGATGCACTGAGGCCAGGCAGCACCGCCTCGATGTCGTTCAGCCGGTGCGCCGCCGAGTGCCCGTCGAAATCGAGGGGCCACTGAGGCGCGCGTTGGCGTCGACCGAACCACTCCTCGGGATTCCGCGCGAGCGTCTTCAGGACATCGATGTGGACGCGACGATGCCACGCCAAAAGCTCGCTCGGTCGCCGTCGCCGCCAGCGTCTGTAGACGAGGCGGTTGATCTGGTTCACGCCGAGACCGCGCATCTCCGGCGGCCGCCGCTCGCCGCGGAACACGCGGGCGCTGTGCTCCTTCCAGTAGACGATGTGGGCGAGCGCGTCCTTGACCGTCCACGGGTCCCGCGACGGCGGCCGCGGGGCGCGCCGCGCCCAGTCCGCCGGGCGCAGTCGCGTGACGAGGCGATCGAGCGCCGTGAACTCGCGCCGGGTCCGAGCGACGACCTTCTGGCGAGTGTGCCGCATGCGTCACTCACCGCCCGGGCCCTCCTTGGCGAGAGGCGACTGGACCTGCCAGAACGGCGCGTCCTCCGTCGTGACCACGTCGAGCACGATGGGCTCTTTCGCGCGCGTGACCCGGTCGAGCTCACCCACGAGGTCCTTGAGCGTCTCGACGCGGATGCCGACACAGCCCATGGCCTGCGCGATGCGGGCGTAGTCGCTCCGGCCCAGCTCGGAGGCGATGAACCGATTGCCACGACGTCGCTGGCCGTCCTTCACCCAGCCGAGCACGCTGTTGTTGAGCACGACCGCCACGACCGGAATGCGGTACTGAGCGGCGGTGAACAGCGCGTTCATCGTCATGGCAAAGCCCCCGTCGCCGCAGACGGCCACGCAGTCGCGCTCCGGATGCGTGAGCTTCGCCGCCATCGCCGCCGGGAGCGCGTACCCCATACCGCCGATTGAAGAAGGCTGGTAGACGCTGCCCGCTCCCCGGCTCTGGAAGTAGTGCGTCATGTAGAGTCGATTCGCTCCGGCATCCATCGTGACCACCGCCCGCTCGTCGAGCCGGCGCGCGAGCTCGGTGATCACGCGCTCGGGCCGGAGCGGGACATCGTCCGAGCGCTGTTCAGGTTCGGCGAAGTAGCGATGCAGCGTCTTGAGCTCGGACAGGTGCGCCGATCGACGGCGCGCGGAATCGCGCCGCGCGGCGGTGACCCGCGGCCGGATCTCAGTGGCCAGCGCCGCGAGCGCCTCGCGCGCGTCGGCCACGATCGCCGCGGCCACGGGAAAGTGGCGGCCGACGTTGAGCGGCTCGACGTCGATCTGGAGAAACGTCTGGCGGTCCGCGTCCAGCAGCTCGGGGTTCTCGAACGCCGTGTCCGTGGGCGCCAGGCGGGAGCCGACCACGAGCACCGTGTCGGCGGTCGACACCACCTCGTTCGCCGCCGCCTGTCCCCAGTTCCCGAAGACCCCGAGTGCCAGGGGGTGCACCTCGGCGATCGCGCTCTTCCCGGTGGCCGTCGTCGCCACCGGAATCGCGAGGAGATCGGCCAGCTCGGCCAGCTCGGCCCACGCGCGCGCCGCGTGGACGCCGTTGCCGGCGATGATCACGGAATTCGACGATGCGAGCAACGCGTCGGCCATACGCGCCACGTCCGCCGCGGCGGACCGGGCCACCCCGTGGGCCAGCACTCGCGCGGTCGCGTGGACACGGGGCGGCCGCCGGGTCTTCACCGTGCCGGCCAGCGATCGACTGCCGAAGATCACCGCCACCGGCCCCGGCGTGCCCGTCGTGGCGTGCTTGATGGCGAGCTGGATCGTCTGGACGGCTTGCTTCGGCTCGGAGACTGCCGCGGTGTACTTGGTCGCGCTCGCCAGGAGATTCCGCAGATCGTGGTTCCCGTGCTCACCCGTGCCGGCCTGGTACGGCGCGTGGTGCATGAAGGGCGCCATGTCCGTGAAATCTCCGAGCAGCAGCATCGGAGACGCACCCTTCACGGCCTCGAGCGCGCCGAAGAGCGCGTTGCACGCGAGGAAAATACCCTGACCCATCACGACCCCGGGTTTTCCCGTCAGGCGACCGTACATCTCCGCCATGATCGAGCCCACCTGCTCGTGGCGGACGAGGACGGTCTGGATCTCCTTCGAGTCGTGGAGCGCATCGAAGATGCGCCCGGTGTCTCCACCGGGCATGCCGAAGACGAACTGGATGCCCGCCTCCTGGAGGACGCGCACAACGGCGTGGGGAACGTCGATCTCATCGGGCATCATGTGCACCCTCCAGGTTTCTTTACGGCCAGAGCTGGGCGGAGGCCAGACGCGCGCCCTCGGCCATCGCCTTGAACTTGGCCCAGGCGATCTCGGGTTCCACCTGGTTGACGGAGCGCGCGAAGGTCGCGAAGCCACAATCGGTTCCCGCGATCACGCGCTCCCGTCCGACGATCTCCGCGTACCGGACGAGGCGCTGCGCGACCAGCTCCGGATGCTCGATGAAGTTGGTCGTCGAGTCCAGCACGCCCGGAATGATCACCCGATCGTCCGGCAAACGGATCTCGCGGAACACGACCCATTCGTGCTCGTGGCGGGGGTTCGCCCCCTCGAAGGACAAAGCCTGGGGCCGGGCCTTCAGGGCGACCGGCAGAAGCTGTCTCAGCGGGATATCGCGGTGATGCGGCCCTTCGTAGTTGCCCCAGCAGAGGTGGAGTCGGACACGGTCGGCGGGAATGTCACGCAGCGCATGGTTGAGCGCCTCGACATTCGCCTCGGCGATCTTCAGGAACTGGGCGTTGCTCAGATCGGGGAACGCGAGATGCCTCCCCATGGCGAGGTCGGGACAGTCCACCTGCAGCACGAACCCGGCCCGATGGATCGCGTCGTACTCCTCCTTCATGACGTCGACCAGGCGCGCCAGATACGCTTCGCGAGTCGGGTAGTGCTCGTTTTTCAGGAAGTGCGCGATGACCCCCGGCGAGGCCGCTGTCATGAATGCGTCGGCCGGCTTGACGCCGGCCAGGGCCGCGCTCAGGTTGGCGACATCCTTTTGCACCGCCGTCCTGTCCTTCCAGTCGATCGGGCCGTCGCACGACGGACGCGATATCGTCGAGCGTCGTTCGCTGCGCGCGGCCGCCTCGGGAAAGTCAGCCCAGTCCGCCCGAACCGGGACCGCCGCCTGTCCCAAGAACCCGGTGAGTCGATGCCGCACGTAGGTCGAGTAGCCGACCTTCCCCTGCTCGCCGTCGTTGACGATGTCCACGCCCGCTTCCATCTGCTGCCGGACGATATCGGCGACGGCGCGGCGCACGCGCGCCTCAAACGCTGCGGGGTCGGGCGCGGTTCCCGCGTCCAGCGCCTCGAGCGTCGCCGTCAGGTCCTGGGCTCGCGGCAGGCTTCCGGTGTGCGTGGTCAGGATGCGGTCGGTGCTGAGCTTCATCGTGGTATGCCTCCTAAAGGCGGGCCTAGGTCTCCTTGTACCAATGGGCGATGTTCCAGAAGTTCGAGTCCCAGCCGCTGATCTCGGTGCCGCGGAGCCGGTTCGAGACGGCCGACGCGTTGCCGCGCCAGAGGAAGGGCACGACCACGACGGTCTGGGTCAGGAGATCGTTCATGCGGATGAAGTGTGCCGCGCGCTTGACCGGATCCATCTCGGTCTCGGCGGCCTGGAACAGCCGGTCGTACTCCTCGTTCCGCCAGCGCGTCGAATTGCGACCGGCCCACTTGTTCTCCTTCTGGGCGATCTCCCAGGACACGAAGGGATCCATGAACCGCTGGGGATCCGGTGAGCCGCTATTGAAGCTATACATCTGCAGGTCGGCGGAGAAGTGGGACGACGTGTCGAGATTGGCGGGGTCGGTCGAGAAGTACACGGCGGGCACGATCGACTTCAGCTCGATCTCGATCCCGGTCTTGGCCGCCGCCTGCTTGACGATGGCCTGGGTCTTCTGGCGCGGCGAGTTGATCGAGGTCTGGAACAGCATCCGAAGTCGCTTACCGTCCTTGGCCCGGACCCCGTCGGGCCCTCGCCTCCACCCGGCGTCGTCCAGGACCCTGGAGGCCTTCTCGACATTGAACTCCCAGCGGGTGTTCATGGACCGGAACGGCGCCGGCGCATTCAGGTAGTTCGCCGTGGTCTGCCCGAGGCGGCCGTAGATCTGCTCCTGGATGGACGCGCGGTCGACCAGGAGGCTCAGCGCCGCGCGCACGCTGTTGTCGGTCAGAAAGGGATGTGGCGTCTTGAGGCTCGACCGCTCTCCGTCCACCTCCCGGCCTGGATCCGAGAAGTTGCAGAGGATGTGCTCGACGGCTCCACCCCAGGCGATGTCGACGCGGCCCTTGCCCCCCTGCTCCATGCGACGGAGAAGGTCGTCCTCGACCTGCATGTTCCAGGCAAAGTCGTACTCGCCGGTCTGGATCACCGCGCGCGCAGCCGACACGGCGTCGCCCCCGCCCTTCATCTCCAGCCGATCGAAGAACGGCCAGTTCGGCTCGCGGTAGGCGGGGAAGATCTCCGCTCGGACGAGGTCGCCGGGCTTGAAATCCACGAAGCGGTACGGGCCGGTCCCGACCGGCTTGAGGTTGGCCGGGGCCTCGCGCGACTTCGCCCCCTTGAAGGCCTCGAAGACGTGCCTGGGCATGATGCCCTGGAACGCATTGGCCCAGAACGGGGTCGGAGTCTTGTAGACGATCTTGACCGTGTGCTGGTCGAGCTTGTCGACGCGCGCGATGTCCCGGTAGGCCCCTGCCGACACCGCCAGCGTCGCCGGGTCGGCGGCGTACTCCCAGGTGAAGACCACGTCGTCCGCCGTGAAGGGCTTGCCGTCGTGCCACTGGACACCGTGCTTCAGCTTCACGGTGACCGACAGCCCGTCGCGGGCGATCCCGCCGTTCGGCACGGTCGGAACTTCCGCAGCCAGGATCGGAACGTGGTTGCCGTCGGGGTCGAAGGACACCAGCGGCTCATAGAAGATTCGCGAGCCGTCGCCGTCCTTCACGCCGATCGCCAGGTGCGGGTTCAAGATCGTGGGTGCCTGCCACCACAGCACCTTCAGCTCGCCGCCTCCCCCGCGGCGGGACGGGATGAACGGTGTCCGCCTGGGTTGGGCGTGCGCGACTCCGCGCGATCGCAGCAACTCCGCGATCAGCGGCGGCGTGAGCCCGAGCCCGAGCAGCGTGCCGACGAGCTCGCGGCGGCTGAGCGAGCCACTCCGGACGCCTTGAAGCCACTCGCGGATGACGTGTTCGTCCACCTGATCTATGGCCTCGCTCCTCACCGGCCTTTCAGTCCAGAGCGAGCACGGCCTTGCCCGGAAACCGCCGGGCCATCAGGTCTTGCGCCACCTGGCCGATCTCCTTCCACGGTCGCTCCAGGCTGATGTGCGGCGCGAGCTGCCCTGCGGCCACGAGATCGGCGAGCCGCCGCAGGCCGACCGACGCCGGCTCGCTCCCGAACTCCGTGAAGAGGTAGAAGCCGTAGAGCGTGGTGCGCCCGGTCACGAAGAACTCTCGGGCGTCGAAGGTGACCTCAGCGGAGGCGGAGACGCCGAGCGTGACGCACACGCCGGCGCGCTCGAGGGCCGCCAGGGCGGTGCCGAGGGTCCGCCCCCCCACGGAGTCGATGATCAGATCGTATTTTGGCGAGCGCGCGATCTCCTCGCCCATGACCACCTCGTGAGCGCCGAGCTGTCTGAGCGCCGAGACCTGATCGGCGCGGCGCGCATTCGCCGTCACGTGGGCGCCGGCCAGCCGCGCGAGCTGCACGGCGAAGTCCCCCACGCCGCCGGTCGCGCCCGTGATGAGAACCCGGCGCCCGAGGAGCAGGCCTCCCTTGGCGAGCGCCAGAAGCGCCGTCAGTCCCGCCACCGGGAAGGTGGCAGCCTGGGGAAACGTCACCTTGGCCGGTAGCTCGGCGAGCGCGTTCTTTGGCACCGCCACCCGCTGGGCCCAGGCGCCTTCCGGCAGGAACCCGACCACCCGCGCACCGACACTCGGGCCCGAGCCGTCGACCGCGGCGCGCTCGACCACACCAGCGAGGTCCCATCCGGGGCGCCATCCGGCCGGAGCGGTGCCCGAGCGCCGGACCTCGCCGCGATTGAGCGAGATCGCGTGCACGCGGACCACCGCCTCGCCCCTGTCAGGAGTGGGTTCCACCACCGGACGGATGACGAGCCGGCCCGGGGCCTCGGGATCGACGACGACGGCAAGATTGGTGGACATGGTGTGTCTCCCTCGTGCGGCAGAATACCATTCGGATCAGCTCCCCGGGCCGGCCTGGGACCTACGGGGTTCTCTCACGAAACGGTCGACGTCCTCGCGCCGAGGCGATTCCGCATTAGTTCGGCGTTGGAACCTTCCCATTCGCCCAATCCGCTTCCGGGTCGTCGACAGAAACCGACGTCACCCCTCCGCGCAGTTTGTCCTGGACCAGCAAATATTGCTCTTGGAGTGTTCCTGTCGGATGCTGCCAGTCATGAATGTAGTAGATGGTGTGAACCTTGGCTTGAAGCATAGCTTTGCTGCAATCAAAACAGGGCCGCAGAGTCGAAAAAATGACCGCATCCTCAATTGAATTGCCGAATCTCGCTGTTGTGATCAAGGCGTTCTGCTCGGCGTGTACGCAAATACATACGTCGTACCCGACGCTTGAGGCGTAGGTCTCTTTGTTCTTGCACCGAACGCAGCCGCCATCCAGGCAGTTCGTCATTCCCTCCGGCGTGCCGTTGTAGCCGGTCGAGATGATGCGATTCTCCTTGACGATGACCGCTCCAACCTTTCGGCCGAGGCAGTTTGCCTTCTTGCGGACGGCCATGGCGATCGTCATGTAGTACTCGTCTCGGGTCATGGGCGATTCTCCGTTGTTGCGTTCAACGCCGGTATCAGCCGCGGCCGCAGGCCGTCGGCTGCATACCGAAGTTGGGCTGCCGTCTCATGTGGTCGCCCGCTTCGGCCGAGTCATTTCGATGGTTCAACGGCGTCGCGCCGGATCGTCTGGGTGGAAGATCGGCGTCCATCGCAACCCCAGCTTCGACACGTCGGCTGCCAGCACGTCGTCCCCGTCAGGTTTGACCCCGCGCTCGATCCAGGCAACGAGGTCGTCAAAGGCCTGCTCCCGCTCCGTGCCATCGAAGCTGCAGTGGCCGGGCCAGCGGATCGCGCGCTGCACGAGCAGCTGCGACGTCCCGGCCGCCAGCGTCCGCCGACGATAGGCCTGCTCCAGGCTGAACGGGGCTTCCGCGTCGCCGGTCGCGTGGATGGTGAGGACGGGTACGGTGATTCGACCGGTCGGCTCCGCGAATACCGGGGCGGTCTCCCTCGACCGCGCGCCCGCCGCTGGCGCGAACCGCCGGATCTTCCGGTTCAACTCGTCCTCGTCCACGCCGAGCCCGGGATCGATGCGGTACTGGACGTGGAGCGTGCTGCCGGCTCGGCCCAACGTCTGCGTCCTGCGGAAAAGTATCATGTTCGGGACGTAGCGCCGCCGCAGCCCCTGCAGGCGGAGCGGCAGATCGCCGCCGAACAGGTGCTTGACTACGCTGTCGAACCGGCGGCCTTGCAGGGTGTAGTGGCCGGGCTCACCGAGCGCTGGGAGCCACAGCTCGTTGACCCGAGCGGCAAGATCGGGTCGCGCCATGTCGTCGAGCAGGGGCGCCCCCGCAAAGTATTCCGCGGCGGCCTGGTAGGCGAGGAAGAGATCCGCGACCGTGACTCCGTCGGTCACCCCGCACTCGATGAGTGCGCCCTGGTAGACGCCCGGATGAAGCTCTAGCGAGGAGATCGCGACGTGACCCCCAAGCGACTGGCCGTGGATGATCGTCCAGCGCGGCCGCCCGATCTCGCGGATGAAGAGGTCGCGCACCTGGAGCGTGTCCACCAGAAACCAGTCCGGGCGGTAGCCGCCGCTGCGGTAGCTCGAGGCGGCCCACGCGTAGCCGTTGGCCGCCAGGTGCGATGCGAGCGGAGAGGCCTCGTGGCCATTGTGCCCGTGGGCAAAGACCACGAGACCGCCGTTCCAGCCGGCGGGGACCTCGATCAGATAGCTGCCGCCCGCGTAAGTACCGCGCCGGCTGACAGGACCGCCCTCGCCCGCCGGCGCCGTCGAGAGCGCTGGATCCATGGCAAATACAAGGAGCGCCGCCACGGCGAGTGCAAGACGCCCCGAAGTCAGCACCGTGATCCCCCATATCGCTTCGTCATGTCCCGCGTCTCGTCTGGCCAACGCGCCGGATCAGCGGCGGCGCGAAGCGCCGGCCGCTGCATTCGGATGTTCGACGGCGGGTCAGAGTCGCGACCGCCAGTAGCCTGGCCGACGCCTACCGTGCGCCACGGCGATGACTTCCACTCCGTCCCCCCGCAATCGGTATACCAGGCTGAAGGGAAATCGCGGGAAGACGTACCGTCGGGCACGGCTTCCATGACGGGGCCAAGTAAGCGGATTATCGGCAACAGCGTCGACCGCGTGCCGGAGCTCTTCGCGGAAGCCGTGCGCCGCAGACGGGTTTCGCGCGGCGTACCAGTCATATGCCGATTCCGCCTCCTGCGCTGCGGCAGGGTGGAACCTGACGGCGGCCGGCGCCATTCAGCGCCGGTACAGCCGCGCTCTAAGCTCTTCCCAGGGAACTGCCTCGACCGCGCCCGAGTCCAGCTCCGCCATTCGGCGCTCGATCTCGACCCGCCACGCGTCTTCGACGCCTTCTTCGGACTCGGCGTCCAAGGTGTCGACCAGGAGCCGCATCAGCGTCGCGCGCTCCTGCGGATCAAGCCTCATCGCCTCTTCAAAGAGCTCTCGCGCCGACCTTGCCATGTGCCGATCCTACCATTCCGGCGAGCGTCACGTTGTCCGGCGAACG
>JAHFDK010000018.1 GCA_023249095.1 Candidatus Rokuibacteriota bacterium
ACCGCGAGCTTGCCGGAGCGCGCCCCGGGCACGCCGCCGCTGACCGGCGCGTCCAGCACGTCGACGCCGCGCTCGGCGCACACGCCGTGGATCTTGCGGATGAGCGTCGCCGAGTTGGTGGAGAGATCGACGTAAACCGTGCCGCGCGCCGCGCCTTCGAGGATGCCGCTGGCGCCGAGGGCCACGGCCTCGACCTCGCGGGGGCCGGGCAGGGAGGTGAAGACGACTTCGCTCGCCTGGGCGACCGCCTTCGGCGTGACGGCCCACGTGGCGCCCTGGGCGAGGTGCGGCTTCGCCAGCTCGGGCCGGAGGTCCGTCACCACCATGGTATGCCCGGCGTTCAAGACATTGAGGGCCATCGGTCCGCCCATGTTGCCGAGCCCGATGAAGCCGATACGCATGCGTGTCTCCTCCTCGCCTCGACCGTCTCTCCGGTTCCACCGAGATGATAGGTTCGGGACGATGTGTTAAGGTACACCAACGCCGGCCCGGGTTGTTGGCGAGCGGGTCGAGCGCGTTGACTGTGCTCCGAAGAGCATAGTATGGTCCGGGACGCAGTAGAGCCGGCTCGGCGCCTCCTGGCCGACCGAGTCTTCGCGGAGACCTCGCGTGCGACGATTCGAGCTCATTCTTCCTGAGAGCGTAGACGACTGTGTGCGGGCCCTCGCGCAGCGCGGGCCCGAGACGAAGCTGCTGGCGGGAGGGACGGACCTCTTGCCCCAGCTCAAGAACGGCCTGCTCAAGCCGGCCCGCGTGATCGATCTGTCCGGCGTGGCGCGGCTGCGGGCCATCGAGCCCGCGGACGGACAGGGATTGCGGATCGGCTCCGCGGTCACGGCTCGGACGCTGGAGCTCGACAACATCGTGCGCGCGCGCTATCTCTCGCTGGCCGAGAGCGGCGCCCTCGTGGGCTCGGTGCAGGTGCGCAACCTGGCGACGCTCGGCGGCAACCTCTGCAACGCCGCGCCGTCCGCGGACATGGCCCCGCCGCTCCTGGCCCTCGACGCCGAGGCGGTGATCACCGGACCCAAGGGCGAGCGGCGCGTGCCGATCGCGGCGTTCTTCACGGGGGTCCGGCACACGGTGCTGGCTCCCGACGAGCTCCTGGTGGAGCTGGTCGTGCCGACTCCAGCGCCGCACAGCGGCGGCAACTATCTGCGTCACACGCCGCGCCGAGAGCTCGACATCGCCGTCGTCGGTGTGGCCTCGCAGCTCACGCTGGCGAACGGCGTGTGCACCAAGGCCCGGATCGCGCTGGCCGCCGTGGCCCCGGTCCCGGTCCGCGCGACCGCGGCCGAGCAGTCGCTCGAGGGTCAGCCGGTGACGCCCGATCGAATCGCCCGCGCTGCCGACCTCGCACTGGAGGTCGCGCGCCCGATCAGCGATCAGCGAGGCTCGGCCGAGTTCCGCCGTCATCTCGTTCGTGTCCTGACGCGCCGCACACTCATCACGGCGCTCGCCCGCGCGAGCGCGTGACAGTAGTGGCAGTGCGAGCCGCAGCACGGCCGGGGGCGGGGGCCCCCGCGTGCGAGGCGAGCCGATGAAAGTGGCAGTGCGAGCCGCAGCACGGCCGGGGGCGGGGGCCCCCGCGTGCGAGGCGAGCCGATGAAAGTGGCAGTGCGAGCCGCAGCACGGCCGGGGGCGGGGGCCCCCGCGTGCGAGGCGAGCCGATGAAAGTGGCAGTGCGAGCCGCAGCACGGCCGGGGGCGGGGGCCCCGGTGTGCGAGGCGAGCCTATGAAAGAGGGGACCAAGACGTGGCGAAGCTAGTTCTGAACTGCACGGTGAACGGCGAGCCGGCCGAGGTGCTGGTTCAGCCCTGGGACACCCTGCTGGACGCCCTGCGGGAGCGCATGGGCCTGACGGGGCCGAAGGAAGGCTGCGGCACCGGCGACTGCGGCGCCTGCACAGTGCACCTCGACGGCAAGCCGATCGCGAGCTGCCTCCTGCTCGCCATGCAGGCTCGCGGCCACGTGGTGCTCACGATCGAAGGACTCGGGCGCCCCGGCGCGCTGCACCCGTTGCAGGACGCGTTCGTCCGTCACGGCGTGCCCCAGTGCGGCTTCTGCATCCCCGGCGTGCTGATGGCCGCCGCGGCGCTCTTGACGGAGAACCCGCATCCGACCGAGGAAGAGATCCGCTACGGGATCGCCGGCAGTCTCTGCCGTTGCACCGGGTACACGAAGATGCTGGCCGCGATCACCGAGACCGCCGGCGCCGCGGCCGGCCGGAGGAGCTGATTTCATGTCCACCGTGATGAAGACGACCCGCGACGTGAAGGGCATTGGGCTGTCGATCCCGCGGCCGGACGGGCCCGAGAAGGTCACCGGCCAGGTCCAGTACGTCGCCGACCTCAGCCCGCGCGGGCTCCTGCACGCCAAGCTCCTCCGTAGCCCGCACGCCCACGCACGCATCCTCCGCATCGACGTGAGCCGGGCGCGCGCGCTGCCGGGCGTGCGCGCGGTCCTGACCGCCGCCGACATCCCCGAGCTGAAGAGGAAGGCGCCGACGCGCGCGCACGCGGTGCTGGCGATCGACCGGGTGGTCTTCGCGGGCCAGCCGGTCGCCGCCGTCGCCGCCGACGAGCCGGCGATTGCCGAGGAAGCGCTCGACCTCATCGACGTGCAGTACGAGGTCCTGCCGGTCTCCGCCGATCCGCTCGAGGCGATGAAGCCCGGCGCGCCGCCGGTCGCCGACGCGGGGACCGAGGCGGACACGAGCGAGGCTCAGGCGCACGGCAGTGTCGCGGGCGTGACGACCGAGGCCAAGCCCGCGAAGGCGGTCAACATCTCGCAGCAGGCGCGCATCCAGCGCGGCGACGTCGCGAAGGGCTTCGCCGAGTCGGACGTCGTCATCGAGAAGACGTACCGCGTTCCGATGGTGCACCAGGGCTATCTCGAGCCGCACGCGGTCCTGGCCCAGTGGGACACGACCGGCTTCCTGACGCTCTGGTCGAGCACGCAGGGCTCGTTCAACACGCGCTCGGAGGTCGCCGACGTCCTGGAGCTGTCGGAGAACCGCATCAAGGTGATCCCGATGGAGTGCGGCGGCGGCTTCGGCGGCAAGATCCGCGCCCTCTGCGAGCCGATCACGGCGATCCTGGCGCGTGCCACCGGTCGGCCGGTGCGCTACGTGATGACCCGGCGCGAAGAGCTGGAGGCCGGCATGCCGGCGCCCCAGGTCATCATCCGCCTCAAGACCGGCGTGAAGCGCGACGGCACACTCATGGCGATCGAAGGCGAGGCCGTTCTCGAATCCGGCGCCTTCTCCGGCGCGGTGCTGGCGGTGAGCGGCGTGTTCCTCGCGAGCCTCTATCTCTGGCCGAGCTTCGACGTCAAGGGATTCGAGGTGCTCACGCACAAGCCGAGCATCGCCGCCTACCGCGCGCCGGTCGCGCCGCAGACGATCTTCGCGATCGACTCGCAGATGGAGCAGCTCGCGAAGGCGATCGGCGTCGACCCGGTCGAGTTCCGGCTCCGCCACCTGCAGCGCGAAGGCGACAAGATGGCGAACGGCCAGCCCTGGCTGAGCAACGGCGGCGCCGAGGTGCTGACCCGCCTCGCCGAGCATCCGCTCTGGAAGAAGCGCGCCGAGTGGAAGGCGAGTAGCCCGAAGGGCCGGCTGCGCGGGACCGGGCTGTCGCTCGGCGGCTGGCTCGGCGGCCTTCAGCCCACCGGCGCCACCGTGCGGCTCAATCCCGACGGCTCGGTCCAGGTGCTGACGGGCCAGGTGGACATCGCCGGGACCAACATCGCGCTGGCGCAGATCGCGGCGACGGCCTACGGCATCGACGTCGACAAGGTGCGGATCACGACCGGCGACACGGACGTGGCGCCGATGACCGGTCTCAGCGCCGGCAGCAAGACGATTTACACCGTCGGCGTGGCCGTGATGGAAGCCGCCAAGGACGCGCGCAACCAGACGCTCGAGATCGCGGCCAAGGAGCTGGAAGCCTCGGTGCACGACCTCGAGATCGACAACGAAAAGGTCGTGGTCCGCGGCGTGCCGGACAAGGGCATCACGCTCGCGCAGATCGGCAAGAAGGGCAACCTCTACATGTCGAAGGTGCAGCCGGTGCTCGGCGTCAGCCATCCGGCCTTCTCGCAGCAGGCGCCGGCGTTCTGCGCCCAGCTGGCGAAGATCGAAATCGATCCCGAGACCGGCGAGGTGACGCTGCACGACTTCGTCGTTGTCCAGGACGTCGGCAAGGCCATCAACCCGCTCGCGATCGAGGGCCAGATGCAGGGCGGGGCCGTCCAGAGTCTCGGGATGGCGCTGACCGAAGCGCTCGTGTACGACGACAAGGCGCGGTTGACGAACCCGAGCCTGCTCGACTACAGGAAGCTCACCTCGGCGGACCTGCCGAACATCGAGACGATCATCGTGGAGAAGCCGTCGCCGCACGGCCCCTTCGGGGCGCGGGGCGTCGGCGAGCCGCCGATCGTGCCGGCGCCGGCCGCCATCGCGAACGCCATCGAGGACGCAACCGGCGTGCGGCTCACCGAGCTGCCGCTCACGTCCGAGCGGATCGCGCTGGCGATCGCGTCCGCGACCTGAACTCCTTGCCCTTGAAGGAGCGCTCGAAGTGGCGCCGGGCGGCCTCCTCGAGTCCGCGGCTGAACTTCTGGTAGCACGCCAGGAACTCCCGGCCGGCGGGGGTCAGACGCATGCCGCTCCGAGGACCGCCGCCGGGAGCGCGTTCGACAAATTTGAAATTGGCTGCCCGTTCCAGCTCCTGCAAGTAGCCCCACGCGTTACGGTAGGACATGCCGAACTCGGCCGCCGCCTGCCGAAGCGATCCTCGCCTGTCGATCGATCGGAGCAGGTGTGCCCGTCCGCCGCCGAGCTTCAAGCGCTTGCCGAACACCACCCAAACCCTTAGTTTAAGCTCCACGATTTACAGGCTCGCCTCGCCTGCGGCTGCGGCTTGCACTACCATCATGGCACGAGGGTACGCCAAGATGAGGAGGTCGGCTCATGAAGGTGACAGCCGTCACGCCGTTCATCGTCGATCCGGGGTACGGGAAGAACTGGCTCTTCGTGAAGGTCGAGACCTCCGACGGGCTGCACGGCTGGGGTGAATGCTACACGCAGGCGGATCGGGACCAGTCGATCGCCGCTCACCTGCGGCAGCTCGGACGGTATCTCGTTGGCCGCGACGCCGGCCACATCCGTCACTTCACGCACTGGGCCTACCACGACTTCGCGTCCAAGCGCGGCGCCATGGACTTCTGGAGCGCCGTGAGCGGGATCGAGCAGGCGCTGTGGGACCTGGCCGGTAAGCGCCTCGGCGTGCCCGTGGTGAGTCTGCTCGGCGGGCCTTGCCGCGAGCGGATCCGCGTCTACGCGAACGGCTGGTACTCGGGCGCCAGGACCCCGGATGCCTACGCGGCAAAGGCGAAGGACACGGTGGCGCGGGGCTTCACCGCGCTCAAGTTCGATCCCTTCCCCGGCCCGTGGCGCACCCACATCTCGCGCGACACCGAGCAGCAGGTGGTGGAGACCGTCCGCGCCGTGCGAGAGGCGGTGGGACCCAAGGTGGATTTGCTGATCGAGGTGCATCGTCGGCTGGCGCCGATGCACGCCGTACGCGTGGCGCGCCTGCTCGAGCCCTTCGACCCCTTCTGGTACGAAGAGCCGGTGTCGGCGCGCGACGTGGGCGCCCTGGCCGAGTGCCGGCGTGAGATCCGGATACCGATCGTCACCGGCGAGGAGCTCTATACGCGCTTCGAATTCCGTGAGGTGTTCGAGCGCCGCGCCGCCGACATCATCAACCCCGACGTGTGCAACGTGGGCGGCATCGAGGAGCTCCGCGAGATCGCGGCCATGGCCGAGGCCTATCACGTGGTCGTCTCGCCTCACAACTACAACAGCACCACCGTCGGCCTCGCCGCGACGCTGCACGTGTCGGCCGCCATCCCGAACTTCCTGATCACCGAGTACTTCGTGAACTTCGAGCCGCGCGCCGCGGAAGTTGCCGTGAATCCTTTCCGGGTCGAGGGCGGCTACCTGCCGGTGCCCACGGCGCCGGGGCTCGGCGTCGAGCTCCGGGAGGACGTGCTGGCCCGGTACGCCTACCGGGAGTTCCCCTCGCGCACCCTGCCGACGCCTCGGGACGAGGGGCCGTAGCCGGATCGCGCGGTGGCGGGCGCGCTCCCTTCGCACGCGCGCGTCGTGGTGATCGGCGGCGGCATCGCCGGCTGCAGCGTCGCCTACCACCTCACGAAGCTCGGCTGGCGCGACGTGCTCCTGCTGGAGCGGCGCGACCTTTCCTGTGGTACGACCTGGCACGCGGCCGGGCTCGTGGGCCAGCTGCGCGCGACTCAGAACCTCACGCGGCTCGCGAAGTACGGCGCCGATCTCTACGAGCGGCTCGAGGCAGAGACGGGCCAGGCCACGGGCTTCCGCCGCCCCGGCAGCTTGAGCCTCGCGCGGACACGGGAGCGCATGCACGAGCTGAAGCGCCTCGCGTCCATGGCGCGCTGCTTCGACGTCGCCGTGGAGGTCGTCACGCCCGCGGAGGCGGGCCGCCGCTGGCCGCTCATACGCATCGACGACCTCGTGGGCGCCCTGTGGCTGCCGCGCGACGGGCGCACCAATCCCATCGACACGACGCTCGCCCTGGCCCGGGGCGCGCGGCAGGGCGGGGCGACCATCTTCGAGAACACCGGCGTGAGCGCGATCCGCGTCGAGAACGGGCGCGTCGCGGGCGTGAGGACTCCCGGCGGCGACGTGGCGTGCGAGTTCGTGGTGAACTGCGCCGGGATGTGGGCGCGCGAGATCGGGCGAATGGCCGGCGTCACGGTGCCGCTCCACGCCTGCGAGCACTTCTACATCGTCACCGAGCCCATGGCCGGCGTGACGTCGGACCTGCCGGTGCTGCGCGACCCCGACGGCTACATCTACGTGCGCGAAGAAGTCGGCGGTCTGCTCATGGGCGGCTTCGAGCCGGTGGCGAAGCCGTGGGGCATGCAGGGCATCCCCACCGACTTTGCCTTTTCGCTCCTCCCCGAGGACTGGGAGCACGTTCAGGTCCTCATGGAGCAGGCGGTGCTCCGGATCCCCGCGCTCGCGAGCGCGCCGGTGCGCCGCCACGTCAACGGCCCCGAGAGCTTCACTCCCGACGGGCGCTTCCTCCTGGGCGAAGCGCCGGAGTGTGGCAACTTCTACGTCGCGGCCGGCTTCAACTCCATCGGCATCGCGTCGGGAGCCGGCGCCGGTCGAGCGGTGGCGGAGTGGATCGTGGGCGGGGAGCCGCCGATGGATCTCTGGGACGTCGACATCCGCCGCGTGGCGGCCTTCCAGGCGAACCCGCGCTACCTGCGCGACCGCACGGTGGAGATGGTGGGCGCGCTCTACGCCATGCACTGGCCGCACCTCCAGCCGGTGACGGCGCGCGGCGTACGCAAGAGCGCGCTGCACGATCGGCTCGCCGACCGCGGCGCCTGCTTCGGCGTGGTGATGGGCTGGGAGCGCGCCAACTGGTACGCGACGCCCGAAATGGAAGCGGTTTACCGCTACAGCTACGGACGGCAGAACTGGTTCCCGTGCGCGGCGGCGGAGCACCAGGCGGTGCGCGAGGCGGTGGGGCTCTTCGACCAGTCCTCGTTCTGCAAGCTCCGCCTGGAGGGGCCCGACGCCCTCACCGTGCTCCAGCGTCTCTGCGCCAACGAGGTCGACGTGCCGTCCGGGCGCCTCGTCTACACCCAGATGCTCAACTCCCACGGTGGAATCGAGGCGGACCTCACCGTGACGAGGCTTTCCGTCGACGCCTTCCTCGTCGTCGCCGGGGCGGCCGCCGCCACGCACAACACCCACTGGATCCGCCGCCACCTCGGCGACGCCCGGGCCGTGCTCACCGACGTGACGTCGGGCCAGGCCGTCCTCGGCGTGATGGGTCCGCGGTCGCGTACGCTCCTCGCCCGCCTCACCGACGCCGATCTCTCGAACTCAGCCTTCCCGTTCCTCGCGTCGAGAGACATCTGGCTGGGGTCAGCGCCCGTGCGCGCCGCGCGCGTCACCTACGTCGGCGAGCTGGGCTGGGAGCTGTACGTCCCCACGGAGCTGGCGGCCGGCGTGTACGACGCCCTCGTGGCGGCGGGCGAGGACCTCGGGCTCCGCCATGCCGGTTACCACGCCATGGACTCGCTGCGTATGGAGAAGGCGTATCGCGCCTGGGGTCACGATCTCGGCAGCGAGGACACCCCACTGGAGGCCGGGCTGGGATTCGCGGTGCGCTTCGACAAGCGCGCGTCCTTCACCGGGCGCGATGCGTTGCTGACGCAGCGTGAGAAGCCGCTCTCACGGCGGCTCGTGGTACTCGTCCTCGACGATCGCGAGCCGCTCCTCTATCACGACGAGCCGATCTGGCGCGACGGCACGCTCGTCGGGCGCATCGCGTCCGGCGCGTACGGCCACACGCTGGGCCGCGCCGTCGGGCTCGGCTGGATCGCTTGCGCCGACGGCGCCACCGACGCCTTCGTGACGAGTGGCCGCTGGGAGGTCGAGATCGCCTGCGAGCGGATGCCCGCCCACGCTCAGCTCGCGCCGCCCTACGATCCGAAGTCGCTCCGCGTGCGCGGCTGACCGGCGGTGCGCTCAGCGGCGGAACGGCCAGGCGAGCTGGCGCCAGTATCCCTCGGGCACCGGGTGCCCGGCGATCCCGTACGCTTCGGGCCAGCGCCCGGATGGCAGGTACGCGGTGCCGAAGAGCCGGTCGATCCACGGCAGGTGCACGGCGAAGTTCTTGTCGACCGCCTCGGCCTGCGCGGCGTGGTGCCAGTGGTGAAAGCGTGGCGTGACCAGCACCCAGTCGAGTGCGCGCAGATCGGCCCGCACGTTGGCGTGGATGAACACAGCGAGAAAGGAGACGAAGACCAGATACGCGTAGATCGCCGGCGCGGCGAAGCCCAGGACATAGAGCGGCACGAACGAGAGCCCCCGCGTGACGACGATGTCGATCACGTGCAGGCGCGATCCGGCCAGCCAGTCGAGAGTCTGTGACGAGTGGTGGATGGCATGGAGGCGCCAGAGCTACGGCACCCGGTGGAATGCACGGTGTACCCAGTACTGCGTGACGTCAGCGACGAGCACGATCTCGGCGAACTGGAGGGGGAGCGGCTGCGCCGCGACCGCGTCCTGAAGCCACGGCTGAGTCGCCCACCGGAAGAATAACGCCGCCGGCAACATCGTCAGCACGACCGTCACCTGCACCATGAGATGGCTCATGGCGAAGTGCATGAGATCGGTCGTCCAGCCCGGTCGGAAGATCGGTTGCTCGGGTAGGCGAGGGATGACGCGCTCGACGGGGACGAAGAGCAGCGCCAGGACGAACAGGTTCAGCAGGAACCAGTCCAGACCCACCGCGGTCGTTCCTCGCACCGGCCCGATCTCGGCGCTCGAGCCTCCGAGCAGGGTGCCGGCCGTGGCCAGAGCGATGCCGGTGAAGCCGAGGACCTTGCGGCGTCGAAGAACGACGCTCAGTGCCCCGAGACCGAAGCCGATGACGAGCATCATATAGATCAGGA
The DNA here is from genome assembly GCA_023249095.1 of Candidatus Rokuibacteriota bacterium. Taxonomy (GTDB): domain Bacteria; phylum Methylomirabilota; class Methylomirabilia; order Rokubacteriales; family CSP1-6; genus AR31. The sequence continues at coordinate 9,526 of JAHFDK010000018.1, forward strand.
AGCGCACCAGGTCCATCGGATAGAGCGCACGTGCCGACGGTGTAGTCAGCCAGTCCGGGAACAGGAGACACAGCACGCCGCCGTACCCCAAGGCACCGCAGGTGACCGCCAAGATGCCACTGATCCAGCCCGAGCCGAAGCGGTGGCCCGTCCCCCGGCCGAGGCCCGAGGTCATGCGAAGGCGAAGGCGCGGGCGGGGTTCTCGACGAGGAGCCGCGTGAGTCCCGCGTCGTCCACGCCCTTGGCGCGCAGGCGGGGCAGCACGTTCACGAGCAGGTGGTGGTAGCCGTAGCCGCCGTACTTCACGAGCGAGGTCTTGTAGGCGATATCGTGCGACATGAGGATCTGGTCGCGGTGTCCGGCGGCGACGAGGGCGAGGACGTGAGCCATACGCCCACCGTCGTTGGGCATGTCGAAGCTTGGATTGTAGGGATAGTAGGAGTTCTCCATCCCGAAGAGGTCGTACTCGAGCCAGATGCCCGTCTGGGCGAGGTCGATCACCGACCGTACGTCGGCGATCGTGCGACAGAGGTGGCACATGATCGTGCGGCGGAGATCACCGCCTTCCTTCCGGACGAACTCCGCCAGCTCCATGGGCATGCCCGGGTGACGTCCGGGGTGGATCATGAGCGGTGCGCCCGTCTCCCGCTGGGCGATGACGGCCGCGCGCAGGACCTTCTTCTCGTTCTCCGTCCAGGGGTAGGTCGTGCCGATCTCGCCGATGAAGCCCGAGCGGATGGACGTGTCGCCCACGCCCGTGGTGACGTCGGCGATCATCTCGCGCGCCAGCTCGTCGACCGTGCGACGGTCCATGTCGGCCGGGTGAGACGCGGCCACGTAGTAGCCGGCGCCCATGACGAGGTTGAGGCCGGTGGCGCGGGCGATGCGGGCGAGCGCCTGTGGATCGCGACCGAGCGTCTTCGGCGTCGGATCGACCACGGTGCGGCCGCCCGCCTGCTTGAAGAGGAGGATCTCGTCCTGGGCCACCTGTTCGTCGAGGAGCCGCAGGTTGTCGAGGTTGGCGTTGAAGTGCTGGCGGATCCAGCCGAGGTTCGACAGGCTCACCGGCTCCCACGCGCGCCCCTTGTCGCTCGCCGCCGTCGGCTCCGCGAACATCACCTTGAAGTCGATCAGGAGATGCTCGTGCGGCAGCGTGATGCCGATCGCGTCCGGCGCCACGGCGCCGAGCACGGTCTGCGTCTGTCCGGCGAGCGGTCCGGGCATTCCCTACCGGAACGCTGGCGCGATCTCGGCGCTGAACCGGTCGAGATCTCGACGCAGCTCGTCCAGGGGACGGAACATGCTCGGAACGAAGACCGTGTCCACCCGGGCGGTCCGGAGCTGATCGAGCTGGTCGCGAATCTGATCCGGCGTCCCGGCCAGGCAGGTGTCACGGGCGTCGGCCGCGTGGCGGCCCATGCGCTTGGCGATGGTGTCGGCGAGCCGCTCGATCTCGTCCTTCCTGTCGGTGATGAGTAGCGCCATGTTGACCGAGCGCCTGAGCGTCTTCGAGTCGCGGCCGACCGCGGCGCAGTGCTCGTCGAGGATCTTCCCTTTCCGCGTCGCGACACTCGGGCCGCCCCAGACGTTCCAGTGGTCGGCGTGCTTGGCGACGATACGCAGGGTGACGCGCTCGCCCCCTCCGCCGATCATCAGCTCGGGGTGCGGCGTCTGGATGGGCTTGGGATCGAGCGGGGCGTCGGAGAGCTGGTAATAACGCCCCTTGAACGTGGCGCGGCGTTCGGTCCACAGCGACCGGATCACCTGACAGGCCTCGTCCAGCCGCTCAAGCCGTTCGCGCAGTGTGTAGAAGGGAATGCCGTAGGCCTCGTGCTCGTTCTGCTGCCAGCCCGCGCCGAGCCCGAGGAGGAGGCGGCCGCCCGAGATGATGTCGACCTGCGCGGCCATCTTCGCGACCACCGCCGGATGACGATACGTGTTCCCCAGCACGATGGTGCCGACGCGGATGCGCGGCACCAGGGCCGCCAGCGCAGCGAGCGTGCTCCACGACTCGAGCATGGCGCCCTCGCGCTCCTTCGTGTTCGGCATGAAGTGGTCGGTGACGCAGGCGATGTCCCACCTGGTCGCCTCGAGGTGTCGCCAGAAGTCCAGCACGCCCGACCAGGTCTGAGCGCCCATGCTCGTGAACAGGCCGAAACGCATGTTTTTCTCCTATTCGAGTTCGATTTGCTGGGGGACAGCCATACTATCGCAACAGGGCTCGTCTTTCCCTCGGCTTTGGCATATCTTGCCCTCGGAGCCTTCGAGGGAACCGTGACGCGTTTCGGGATCATCCTGCCCTCAGGGGGACGCAGTGGGCCGGCGCTCGAGGCCCAGAGCCTTGCGGACGCCGCGCGAAGCGTCTGGGCGTTCGATGCCATCGGGCGCGGGTTCCTTCTTGCGGATCCGCTCACCGCTCTTTCCGTCGCGGCCACCGTGACGCGCCACATCGAGCTGGGAACCGGAGGGCTGCAGGTCCCGTTGCGAAACCCGGTGGAGCTTGCCCAGCGAGTGCTGACCACTCATCTCGTGTCCGGTGGGCGGCTGCGGCTCGGCGTGGGAGCCAGATCGACCACCGCGGACTTCGAGCACATCCCTCAACCCGCACCCTGACTCGGAGATCACATGGCCATCATCCGCATCCATACGGGTCCTGACGGCAAGTCACACTTCGAGGATGTCGTGCCGCGCTTCGAGCCGCGCGGCGACAAGTCGGCGAGCGCGGAGCTGATTCCGGGAAGCGGCATCGTCATCCGCCGCTTCGACGCGAATCGATCCAACCCCTGGCACCATGCGCCCGGGCGCGCGGCCGTGTTCACGCTCTCCGGCGCGGTGGATATCGAGATCGGTGACGGCACCGTGCGGCGGCTCGGCCCCGGCGATATCTTGATCGCCGAGGACCTCACCGGCCAGGGTCACGTCACGCGCGAAATCGGCCCCGAGCCGCGCATCTCGATCTTCGTCCCGCTCCCCTGACACGACCTGACCCGCAAATCTGCCCCACGCGGAAGCGGGGCGCCGGGCCGCCGGGGGGGTGTGGGAGGGATCGACCGGATCCCGTTCCCGCAACGCGGCGACGGACGACCTGCGCCCGGATGGAGCCCAGCCGCGTCGGGGTAGCGCACGCGTGCCGCGTGGTCCGACGATCCCTCCCACACCCCCCGGCGGCCCGGCGCCCCGTCTCCCAGTGAGCTAGATGACGCCCTCGGCGAGCCAGCGAGCGAGATCGTCCTTGGAGTGGCCGAGGAGGCCGACGAAGACTTCTTCGTTGTGCTCGCCGGGTAGGGGAGCCAGCCAGCGGACACGGCCCGGCGTCTCGGAGAGCTTGAGGGGTGTCCCGGTCGTTTTCAAGGGTCCGTAGGTGGGATGGTCGAGCTCCACGAACATCTGGCGGGCCCTTACTTGAGGGTCGGCGACCATCTCGGCCACGTTGTTGACCGGCGCCGCCGGGACGCCGGCCGACGCCAGCGTGCGGACGACCTCCGTCTTGGGACGCTGACTCGTCCAGCCCTGGATGATGGCGGCGATCTCGTCTCGGCGGTCGCGCCGCGCCGACGCCGTGGCGAATCCGGGATCGCGCGTGAGGTCGCCGCGGCCGATGATCTCGCAGAACCGGCGCCACACCGCGTCGCTCGCCCCGGCGGCGATCGCCACGTGGCCGTCGCTCGTCGGATAGACGCCCGAGCTCGACCCGCCGAACGAGACGTTGCCGGCACGGGTGAGAACCTCGCCGCCGACGGTGTAGCGCTCACCCAGGTTGTCGAGCGCGACCAGCAGACTGTCGAGCAGGGCCAGGTCGATGCGCTGCCCCTTGCCGGTGCGATGGCGATAGTGCAGGGCGGACACGATGCTGAAGGCGCAGAGCATTCCGGCGTAGTAGTCCGAGATCGACTGGCCCGACCGTGTGGGCGGTTGCTCCGGCGAACCGGTGATGCTCATGTATCCGCTGATCGCCTGCGCCAGGATGTCGTAGCCTCGCTGGGTCGCGTATGGGCCGTGCTGGCCGAACGCCGTGATCGAGGCGTAGATGATGTCGGGCTTCACTCGCCTGAGGTCCTCGTACGCGAGCCCCAGGCGCTCCATCGTGCCCACGCTGAAGTTCTCGGTCACCACGTCCGCGTGGCGGACCAGCTCCTTGAAGAGCTCGATACCCATCGGCGTCTTGAGCTCGAGGGTGATGCCGAGCTTGTTCCGCTCCCGGTACTGCGCGGCCGGCACACGCTCCTCGACGCCATGGCGCCTGCGCTTGATCCCCAGCGACACGCGCTCTCGCCCGCGCTCCCGCGACTCGACCTTGATCACCCGGGCTCCGAGGTCGGCGAGCAGCATGGTGCAGAACGGCATCGCAATGACCTGACCCAGGTCGAGCACGGTGATGTCGCTCAGGGCGTGATCCATGCCGTGGCCGATAGTGCGCCGGGCCCGCCCGACTGGTCAAGCCGGCATGATGACCTCTTCGGCCCGGGCTGGTGATAGCATTGAAACCTGCACGACGTGTCATTCCTGGGTTCGGGGGAGCCGACATGGACCTGAGGCAGAAGCGCTACGCCGACACGGTGGTGCTTTCCCCCGTGGGTCGCATCGACCACTCGACCTCGGAAGGTTTCAAGGCCGCGCTCGCGCCCTACATGGCTCGCTGCGCCGTGGGCCTGGATCGGGTCCTGCTCGACTTCGTCAGCGTCGAGTACATCAGCAGCGTCGGCCTCCGTGTGCTCATGCTGGCCTCCAAGCAGGCCAAGACCCAGGGAGGCTCGCTCGGGGTGGCGGCCCTCCAGCCCGCCGTCAAGGAGATCTTCGACATCAGCCGCTTCACGATGGTCCTTGACGTCTTCCCGTCGGTCCGCGAGGGTCTTGCCAGGCTCTCGCCGCCGGCGCTGGCCGCGTTCGATGCCGGCTGACGAGCGCTTGACTGTCAAGTTTTGGGGCACGCGCGGCTCGATCCCGGTAGCCATGACCTCGGCCGAGGTCCGGCGCAAGCTGATCGCGGCCCTACTACGTGCCTCCGGACGTACGCTGGACACGCCTGAGAAGGCCGCGGGTTTTCTCGAGCGCGAGCTCGACTTCGCGGTCTCCCACACTTTCGGGGGCGACTCCTCCTGCGTCGAGATCGTCACGGGGCGCCGGGACTATGTTCTGTGCGATCTGGGCTCGGGCGCCAGAGTCTTCGGCAACGACGTGCTCGCGACCCGCGGACCCTCCGGGAATACGTTTCACGCCTTCATGTCCCATCCGCACTGGGACCACATCATGGGGTTCCCGTTCTTCATGCCAGCCTACACGTCTGGCAACCGTATCCGGATCTACGGCTGCCACGCCGATCTGGAAGAGGCTTTCCGGGGCCAGCACGCGGCGCCGTCCTTCCCGGTGGAGTTCTCGCGGCTCCCCGCGGCGATCGAGTTCGTGCGACTCGAGCCCGAACGCGACTATGAGATCGAGGGCCTGCGCGTGCGCCCCAAGCTCCAGCACCACGGCGGCGATTCGTACGGCTATCGATTTCAAGTCAACGACAAGGTCGTCGTCTACTCGACGGACGCGGAGCACAAGCTGGACGACCTGGCGGAGATCCGGTCCTTCGCGGATTTCTTCCGCGACGCCGACCTGGTGATCTTCGACTCCCAGTACTCGCTGGCCGAGACCACGTCGATCAAGGAAGACTGGGGGCACTCGAGCAACGTCGTCGGCCTGGAGCTCTGCCAGATGGCGCGGGCCAAACGCCTGTGCCTGTACCACCACGAGCCCGTCTCCGACGACGAGCAAATCGCCGCGCTCCTCGCCGAGACCCGCCGACTCGAGGAGATCACTCGCGGCGACCGGCGGGTGGAGATCCTGGCGGCCTTCGACGGCATGGAGATCGCGCTCTGAGCCTTCCGCCCTGAGCAGGATGTACTGGTCGGAGCGGCTGTGGGTCCGCGTCCTGCGCGGCCGTCGTGGCCAACCCCTCGGCGTGCTGCTGCTCGCGATCGTCCTCGGGGTCGGGCTCGTTCCCGACATCTTCGGGCTCGGGCTCGTACGGCTGGCGGGCTTCGACGCCTATCAGCGATGGGCGCCCAGGATCCGCCGCTCGGCGCCCGCCATCATCGTGGCGATCGATGAGGAGAGCCTGCGACGCCACGGACAGTGGCCGTGGCCGCGGACCTGGCTCGCCCGGCTCGTTGCTCGCCTTGCCGAGGCACGCCCCGCGGCGATCGGGATCGATCTGGTGATGCCCGAGGCGGATCGGCTCTCACCGGGCCGCCTGCCGGAATTCGTCCCGGGAATGGGCAAGGACCTGGTCCATCGGCTCTCCAGCCTGCCGAGCAACGACGTAGTCCTGGCCCAGGCGCTCAGCGGACGGCCTGTCGTGCTGGGCGTCGCGGGCCTCGAGCGAGACGTGGGCCGTACGGGGCGGGCGCTCCGCCAGGCTCCGGTACGCGCCTTCGGCGGAGATCCAAGGCTGTTCGCACTGCGCTTCGAAGGGACCCTTCGCTCGGTCGAGGAGGTCGACCGCGAGGCGAGAGGCCACGGTCTCCTGAACGTGGAACCCGAGCGTGGTGTGGTTCGCCGCATGCCGCTCGTCGCCGGCGCCGCCGACGCCGTGCTCCCGGCGTTCGGTGTCGAGATGCTCCGCGTGGCCACCGGAGCGCCGGTTCTCACCGTGCGTGTCGGCGCCTCGGGTATCGAGGGCGTGGGGATCAACGATCTCCTCATCCCGACCGAGTCTGATGGAAGCGTGCGCGTTCGCTTCGCCCGACACGATCCATCGCGTTTCGTCTCGGCCGCGGACGTTCTCTCCGGGACGGCCGAGCTCCACCTGTTCGAGCGCAAGCTGGTCCTGATCGGTGTCACCGCGCTCGGCCTGTCGGACTATCAGGCGACTCCCGTGGCCGAGCGGATGTCGGGCGTCGAGATCCACGCCCAGTTGCTCGAGAGTATCTTCGACGGCGATTTGCTGTCCCGGCCCCGCGCCGCCGCGTGGGCGGAAGCCGGTGTGCTGATCGCCGCCGGGCTCTTGCTCGTTCTGGCCGTGCCGCGATTGCCGGCACGGACGTCGGTGGCGCTGTTCGTGCTCGTGATCGGTGCGATGGGGGCCGGGGGCTTCCTTCTCTACCTGCACCGCGGGGTCCTGTTCGACGCCGCGTTGCCCTCGCTCGGACTCGGCGTGCTCTTCACGTCGGTGCTGGTCGTCACGCTGGCCGAGGCCGAGAGCCAGCGCCGGGCTCTGCGCCGGTCCCTCGAGCAACAGCGCGAGCAAGCCGCTCGGGTGGCCGGAGAGCTGGAGGCCGCGCGCCGCATCCAGATGAGCAGCCTCCCGCAGCCCACGACCGCGTTCCCAGGCGACACCCCCCTCGACCTCTATGCGTTCCTCGAGCCCGCCCGCGAGGTGGGCGGCGATCTCTACGACTTCTTCGCATTGGATCACGACCGGGTCTTCTTCCTCATTGGAGACGTGTCGGGAAAGGGGTTGCCGGGCAGCCTCTTCATGGCCGTGAGCAAAGCGCTCTACAAGAGCGTGGCGCTGCGTCAAGCCCGTCCGGTCGAGGCGGTGATGCGCGAGGCGAACGCCGAGATCTCCCGCGAGAACACCGGAGGGCTCTTCGTCACCATGCTGGCCGGTATCCTCGACACGCGCACCGGCCTGCTCGAGTACTGCAATGCCGGGCACGAACCGCCGTATCTGCTGCCGAGCGGAGCACGGCCCCTGCTCCGGCTCATGGACGGCGGGGGGCCGCCGCTCTGTGCGGTCGACTGCTTCCCGTACGCCGCGAGCTCGCGACGCTTGGAGCCGGGCGACACGCTCTGCCTCGTCACCGACGGCGTGACCGAAGCGGTGAGCCCCGGCGCCGCGCTCTACGGACGGAACCGCCTCGAAGCGCTGCTCATGCAGGTCGGCCGTGCCGCGAGCGCCTCGGAAGTGGGTGACGCCATCCGTCGCGAGGTCGAGCGGTTTACCGACGGTGTGGAGCCCTCCGACGACATGGCCATTCTCGTGGTGCGCTGGAAGGGACCGGCCTCGGCTACCGGACGTTGATCTCCACGCGCCGGTTGCGCGGCTCGGGCACCTCGTCGGCGGTCGAAATCTCGGGCTCGCGCTCTCCGCGACCTGCCACCGAGATCCGGACCTTTGGGATTCCGAGCTTCAGGAGCTCCTCGCGCACCCGGTCGGCGCGTTTGCGCGACAGCGCGTCGTTGTACTGCACGGACCCGACGCGATCCGTGTGTCCGATGATGACGATCTCGGGCGCCGGCCGGCGGGCGATCTCGGCGAAGATCTGTTTGACGACCTGCTTGGACTCCGGCGTGAACTCGTCTGTATCGGCGAGAAAATAGAGGTAGAAGGACACCGGCCGACCGGGCTGCGCCGCGAGCGCCGGACCGAACGCCTGCCGCACCTCCGCCTCCGTGGTCACTCGGGCGTCCACCTTGCCGGTCCTCGTCACGCGCGCTGCGGCGTAGGGCTGATCGAGGACGCGCTGCTCGCCGCCGCTGGTCACGGTCAATGCGCCGGTCTTGGCCCTGCCCGGCAAGAGCACGTAGAGATCGTCCCGCCCGGCGCAGCCGGCCAGGACGAGCAGCCCCAGCGGCGCGAGCCTGACGAGATTTCGCCTGAGAGCGGACGGGACGTCAGTCTTTCGACTGGCCGGTGCGAACAAGAAATTCGGTCCCGCGCACGCCGAGAATCGCCGCCGGAGTCTTCACCGTCATCGCGTCCGGAGACTGCTTGGCCAGCTTTCCGGACACCACCGCGAGCGTGCCCTGCTTCAGCGAGCTCTCGAAGGTTCCCTGATGGGTCGTCGAATCGAAAACGAAGCGGTCGATCGAGAGCACGCTGTCCGGACCGACGGAGAGCAGACTATTGTCGCGGAACGTGATCCCCACCGAGCCGTCCGCGCCCGTGATCACCAGGTCGCCCTGGTGGACGACGCTTCCGACCGGTGCGGGGAGTCGCTGCCCCGAGCGCTCGATCTGGACGATACCGTTGGACACCTTGACGTGTCCGGCGTCCTCGGCGGCTTCGGCGCTCGCCGCGCCGAGCGTCAGCACAATGGGCAGAGCCAGAGAAATCAATACGGATCTCATTGTTCCCTCCTCGACATCGCGCGAGCATCAGGTCGTTTCCGGAATGAGCGCCGCACGATGCGTATCCCGATGCATATCGATGTATATATAGTAGCCGAGTCGGGCTCACATTCATCGGACATCGGAGATCGAGCACGAGCGACCGCGTCGATACCGGAAACCACAACAGGGTCTTCCCGGCCCGCCGAGACACGCTACCCGCTGTGGCGCAATTCATCGTCGACGTGTGCGCGGCCGGCGGCGTGCCTCGCAAGGCGTGTCTCAGGATGACGTTGCTGGTAGAGGAGCTTTTTACCAACACCGTGGTCCACGGCCACGGGACCGACACCGAGGCGCCCGTCCATCTCACCTTCGACGTCGGACTCGACTGGATCACGCTCATTTACGAGGATACCGCACCTCCTCACGACCCATTTGCCAAGGTCCGGGTTCCCGACGACACCGCTGGCGTTGAGGAGCGCCCGGTCGGGGGGCTGGGGGTCTTGCTGATCGCCGCGATGGCGGAACGCGTCCAGTACGCGCACGTCGGCGGCCGCAACCGAATCTCGCTCATGATGCCGACCGGGAGGAGCCGGCCATGACCCCGCAGCTCGTGACGTATGCCGTCGACGACCGCGTCGGCATTGTCTCGCTCAATCGGCCCGACAAGCTCAATGCCATCAGCGCCGACTTGAAGCGGACTCTCGCCGAGCGCTTCCGCGAGGCTGACCGCGACCCGGCCACCAGCGTGGTGGTGCTCCGCGCCGAGGGCCGGAGCTTCTGCTCCGGTTACGACATCGCGCCTAACCCGGCCCGGGCCGCCAGACGCGGGAACGCGCTCGCCTGGCACGAATCGCTCACCGACGACGTCGCGCTCGAGATGACGCCCTGGGAGATGAAAAAGCCGGTGATCGCCTCCGTCCAGGGGCACTGCCTCGGCGGCGGCTGTGAGCTGGCGATGATGTGCGACATCACGATCGCCGCCGCCGACGCCCTCTTCGGCGAGCCGGAGATCCGCTTCTCGAACGTCGGGCCCGCGCTCGTCATGCCCTTCGTCATCGGTCTCAAGCGCGCCCGCGAGCTCCTCTACCTCGGCGACCCCATCGACGCGCAGACGGCCCTGCAGTACGGGATGGTGAACCGGGTGGTGCCTCGGGCCGAGCTGCAGGCGGCAACGCTGAAGTTCGCGCGGCGGATGGCGCTCATTTCCCCCGAGGCGCTGGCGGGCACCAAGCTCGCCCTCAACCGGGGCGCCGAGGCCGCCGGCTTTCGCAACGCCATCCGGGCCGGACTCGACGTCCTGACGCCGCTCTACGCGGCCCGGACCGACGTCGGGATGAAGTTCGACGAGATCAGGGAGAAAGAAGGTCTCGCGGCCGCCCTGCGCTGGCGGGCGGCGCAGTTCGCGGAGTAGCCACGCTACCGGCCCTTGAAGACCGCCTTGCGCTTGTCCACGAACGCGCGGGCCGACTCCTGGAAGTCGTCGCTGAGGTGGAGGGCGAGACCCTGCGTGTAGTAGCGGGACTGACGCTGCATCTCGTTGACGAACCACCGCATGACCCGCACGTTGGCCCGGACGGCGAGTGGCGGGTTCTCGAGAATCTCCGCGGCGAGCGCCTCGGCGGTGGGGATCATCTCCGCCGTCGGGACGACGCGGTTCACCATGCCGTGACGGAGCGCTTCCTCGGCCGTGAACATGCGGCCGGTGAGGGCAACCTCGTTGGCGAACCGGCTGCCCGTCCAGAACCACGTGGCGACCCAGTGCTGGCCGCCGCCGAGGCCGCGCTGCACCTCGCGGATCTGGAACTTCGTTCCCTCGGCCGCCACGACCAGATCGCACGACTGGGACAGCGAGTAGCCCAGACCGAGGGCGTAGCCGTGCACGGCGGCGATCACCGGCTTCCAGTTGACGGCGTCGGCCAGCCCGTTCTCCCGCGAGCGCCGGCCGGCCGGCCCGCCGAGCCGCTTCAGCTCCTCGCGCGTGCGGAGCTGACGCTGCTGCACGTCAGCCCCCGAGCAGAACGCGCGGCCAGCGCCGCTCAGAATCGCGACCTTGAGCTCGGCGTCGGCGTCGAACTCGAAGAGCGCGTCGTTGACGTCCTCCACGAGTTGATCGTTCGCCGCGTTGAGCTTCTCCGGGCGGTTCAGGATGATGTGGCATACCGCCCCCTTCTTCTCGTACCGCACCGTCTCGAATTTCGTGGTGGCACTATCGCGAGTGGCCATCGATCGCTCCTTCGTTGACGTGCCGCGGAGCCTATTTGAACGCGGGCATCACCTGATGCGTGAGAATCTGCAAGGTGCGCGTCTCTTGCCCCTTCGGCAAGAGTCCACCGGGATTCAGCTCCGCCGCGATCCCGTTCAGGCTGAGTTCTTCACGGAGCTGCGTGAAACGGTCGACCAGCCCCTGCCCCGTGCCGAACGCGACCTTGGTGCTCAAGATGTCCGGGTACGAGAGGCTCGACAGGGTCTTGGCCTGAGCCTCGCGACGCTCGGCCGGGCCGGTGCCGGGCCGGCCGAGCGGCGCTCGGGTCAGGTCGGCCTGGCGGTGGAAGTAGTACGTGATGGTCTCCTCCGGCTCTTCCACGGCGGCCTTCTCCGTGGGCGCGGCGTACACCGGAATCCGGAGGCATACATCGCCATCACCGGCGTGCCCCGCCTCTCGCCACGCCTCGCGGTAACGTCGCACGTGTCCCGCCAGCTCGGGGATGTTCATGCCGCGCAGTCCGACGAAAATGGGCAGGCCCATCCGGCCGACGCGCGGAAAGGTGTCCGCGGTCGTCGCGGCCATCCGGACCGGCGGATGCGGGTGCTGATACGGGCGCGGGGTGACCGTGGCGTCGGCGAAGCGATAGAACTTTCCCTCGTAGCTGAACGGCTCGCCCTTCCACGCCGAGAGGATGATCTCCAGCGCTTCGAAGAAGCGTCCCTGGCTCTCTTCGTAGGGGACGCCGAGCGCGTCGTAGGCCCGCGGGCCTCCGCTGCGGCCAACCCCGAAGTCGAACCGTCCGTGGCTCAGATGATCGAGCGTGGCGACCTCGCCGGCGACGCGGAGCGGGTGGTTCAGCGGAAGAAGCTGAACCGCCGTCCCCACGCGCAGGCGCTTGGTCCGCGCGACAATCCAGCTCGCCACCAGAAGGGGCGCCGACAGTACGGAACGAGTGGGATTGACGAGCATCTCCGCCAGCCACACGACGTCGAGCCCCCACGCCTCCGCCGCATCGACGAGCTCGAACAGCTCGACGAACGCCTCACCCTGACTGCTCCCACGTCGTATCTGCTCCGTGAAGATTCCGAAGTCCATGGCGTCCCTCTTCTCCGCTAAAGACACGGCAGTGACGACCCGTCAGATCCCGCGCTCCGCCAGGAACTTGGCGTAGTCGCGTTGCCCTTCCTTCGCCTGCCGGATCTGCTCGGGCGAGTAGAACTTCGCGAGGTCCACGACCTCGACGTTGTAACGGGCCCGCTCGAAGGCGTCCTTGTGAATGAACGGGCGCGTGGCGTCGATGCCCATCGCGCCGGAGAATCGGATGTTGCTCTGCGTCCACTGGCGGTCGCCGGCCGAGCTGCGCTCCGCCGGCTGAAAGGTCTGCCCGAAGCCGCCCTCGCAGATCGTCAGGATGTCCTCCTTCGGGTTGACCCGCGTCGTGAGCGCCCAGAGGACGTCCTCGATGTTGTAGATGTCCACGTCCTCGTCGACGACGATGCCGAGACGCGCTCCCAGCGAGATCGACAGGGCGGCGGTGAGGATATTGCGATGGAGCCCCTCGTCGCGCGCACGGCGCTTCTTGACCTGGAAAATCACCCCGCCCCAGTCGGTCATGCCCATCGGAATATTCGTGTCGATGCAAAGACCGGGAACGATGCGGTCCGCCAGCTCCAGAAAACACGCCTCCCGCACGACCCCGTCGATGAAGTGCTCGTCCATGCCGTGCACGATGAGGCCGTAGTAGAGCGGCCGGTCGGCTCGATGGGTGATCGCAGTCGCCTGGAACTTGTAGGTGCGGTACGCCTTGCCCATGTAGCCCGACCACTCCGGATGGAACGGGTGGACACCCTGCGCGTCATCCTTCTCGGCCAGCGGGCTCTCCCACACCTTCTGGGTGGTGTCGATGTAGCCTTCGATGACGTACTCCGCGCTGGCGATGGACCAGGCGTCCTGGGTCCGCGCCTTGACGAGCTCGACGGGATAGCCCTGAAGAGCGCCGGCGACGCCGAGCTCGTCGCAGCCCCGCGGCAAGATCACGTACGTGAATCCCGAGCCCGCCATCATCGTGCAGGTCGGGGGGATGCCGATATTGATCGTGACCGGGATCGGCCCCTTGCGATACCAGTGCGTGGCCACCTGGTCCATGTGGGAGCCGGGTGAGATCTGGAAGCTCGAGTAGTCGGGCCCGCGGAAGTTCATCCGGTTGTAGCCGATGTGCGAGCCGCCCCAGAAATGCTTTCCGCGCACCACGGTGGTGCCGGCGCCGAGCGTCCGCCCGGGATCGCTGTCGGAGTGGGAGATCATGGGGACGACGTCCCACACGTCGAAGCTCTTCGTCAGCACCACTTCCTGGCAGGGCCCGTCCTTCACCTCCACGGGCGGCAAGGGATCACGCAGCGCCTCGACGACCTTGTGCTTGAGCTTTCGCGGGTCGTCGACGTCCAGGAGCCGGGCGATGCGCTCGGCGCTCGCGAAGATATTGTTGCAGATGCGCGCGTTCGGGTAGCCCTTCACCTTGTTGAAGAGCAGGGCGCCGCCGCCGTCGAAGCGCTTCTGAATCGCCGCGACCTCGAGGTGCGGGTCGACCTCCACGTCCGTGCTGACCAGCTCGCCGGCGGCCTCGAGGTACTCGAGCGTCGAGCGGAGGCTGGAGATGTCCTTCTTCATCGAGCCCCTCCCCGGAGGGATACTGCTCCGGCGACGCGGGTGCCGTCAAGGTCGCCCCCCGAGCCCGCCTCGTCACCGCGCGGGTGGGCGAGGGGTGCCGAGCTCGACGATCTCGGCCCGGAGACCGGCAGGCCCGACGTGAAGCCGGGCCACCGCGACCGGCAGCGTGAAGCGGCGCGGCCCGGCGCTTCCAGGATTGAGCAGCAAGAGGTGCGCGCGGCGCTCAACGCTCGGCCGATGGGAATGGCCGGAGATGACGACATCGACGCCCTCACTCGCCGGATCTCCGCCGAGGTGCTTGATGTCGTGCACGACGCACAGGCGGATCCCGCCGACATCGGTTTTCACGATTTCCGGAAGCGATGCCGCCCAGCTCTCGCGGTCGTTGTTGCCACGCACCGCGATGATCGGGGCGATCTGGCGGAGCGCCTCGAGGACCGCGGCGCTGCCGATATCGCCCGCGTGGACGATCACATCCACACCGGCCAGCGCCGCGACAGCCTCCGGCCGCAAGAGTCCGTGAGTGTCGGAGATGACGCCGACGACGGCTCCCGGGGGCGCCGCGCGCGCTCGCTTGCCGACCTGGCGCATGGCTGTCGAGTGTAGTCGCTGCAGTCTCCTCTTGCCCAGGGGCGGCTGCGGGACTAGCATCGGCTCATCTCAGACGGGAGGCGATATGCGCTACACGAGGATCTCGGCCGACTGTCACATCGACATGCCCTGGCTCCCGCCCGATCTCTTCACCGTGAACGCCTCGGCGCTCATGAAGGACCGCATGCCCTACGTCGTGGAAGGGCCCGACGGACATCAGATCACCTGTGAGAATGCCGGGAAGTTCTACGGCCTGATGAGCTGACCGGCGATGAACGAGAACGCCTACCGGGTCCGCGCCGAGCGCGGCGAGGTGCAGATCGGCACGTGGGTGACCATGATCCGCACCCCCGCGGTGCTGACGCTGCTCAAGGCCGCCGGCCTCGAGTTCGCGCGGATCGACATGGAGCACTCACCATTCTCGATCGAGACCGTGGCCGACATGGCGGCGCTCGCCCGGGCGCTCGACTTCCCGATGGTCGTTCGCCCGCCCGAGGGCAATCGCGAGTGGATCACGCGACTGCTCGACGCCGGGGTCTGGAACCTGCACGTGCCGCAGGTCGACACGCCCGAACAGGCGGCCGAGGTCGCGGCGCGCTGCCGGTACGCTCCGCTGGGCGAGCGGGGCATGTACGGCTTCGGCCCGCACACCGAGTTTCGCACGATGCCGATCGGCGAGCACATGGCGGCCGCGAACGCGCGCGTGCACGTGACGATCATGCTGGAGACGAAGCGTGCCTTCACGCGGCTCGACGAGATCGCCGCCGTCCCCGGCATCGACGCGCTGACGATCGGCCCGACCGATCTCGCCCAGGACCTCGGGGTACTCGGCACGCCTGCGCAGCGCCAGACGCTGGATGATCACCGGCGGCGACTGGTCGACGCCGCGCGCAAGCACGGCAAGGCGGTGGCGATGCTGACCGACACCGTGGAAGGTGTACGCCAGATGATCGGCCTCGGCGCCACCATCATCAACTACTCGTCGGATGCCGCCGTGCTCCGCTCGGGCTACGCGTCGGTGGTCGACGAGATCCGTCGCACGCTGTCCGCGCGCTCCTAGGTCGTGCGAGCCGCAGGCCGTCGCGGGGCTGGGGCCCCGCCGGCCGAGTTCGTGCCTATGCGAGCTACTGCCTAAGCAACGCGGACCGCCTACAATTGTCGTCGCCTGTTGCGCACCGACTTTGCACCATTGCGCATAATTTTGCACCTCAGAATCAGGTTCATTCGCGCTCTCGGACTTCAGGAAGCATCGGGAGACCCGAGAGTCTGGTCTGACGGTGGTCTCGTTTCGCAAGGAGGGAGGCCTAGGATCTATTGCTTGTTTATTCAGGTACTTGAGGCCTTCGGGACGACATCGGCACACTCGACAATCTGGTTCGGCGGCCGCACCGAGGCGTCCCCGATCTCCGCCTGCGACAGATCTCGACCCGATTGGCACGCCTTGTGCCTGTAGTGAGCCTTTTGAGATGGGAGAACTGCTGGACATTTCTGGGAAATTGAACGGCTTCGATCGCCCAGAACAGCCCTGGTCGTCCCGAGGTGGGCTCTCAGACGATGCGGAGCTGCTCGAAGCCATGGTTGAGGGCGCGTCCGAGGGACTCGTCTTGCTCTGCTCCGACGGCCTCATCCTCCGGGCCAACCGCGCCGCTTTCCAGTTCATCGGGCACAATCACGACCGGATCATCGGCCGGGCGATCCAGGAGGTGCTCTTCAAGGGTTCCTTCGAGGCGTCGTTTATTGCCGAGGTCGTCGCCAGTCCCCTGGCGGTGAGCCGCGTCTACGATCTCGGCGATGGCCGCAGCGTCCTGGTGCAGGGCCGTCGGGTCGCCGCCGGCGCTGCGCGGGTGGTGCTGGTCATCTCCGACGTCACGAGCGTGAAGCAGCTCGTGAACCTCGTGCAGGGCCCGGAGGGCAACGCGAAGTCCACCTGGGCCGAGATGCGCTGCGCCGAGAAGACGCCGCCCGATGGCGTCCCCGTCGTCGTGAAGAGCGTGGCGATGCAGGCCGTGCGGGACAAGGCGCTACAGTGCGCGACGGTCGACTCGCCCGTGCTGCTGCGCGGCGAGACCGGTACCGGCAAGGGGGTCTTCGCCAAGCTCATCCACGAGGCGTCGGCGCGGCGCGCCGGGCCGTTCCACGTCGTCAACTGTGGCGCGATCCCCGAGGGTCTGCTGGAGGCCGAGCTGTTCGGCTATGCCAGGGGCGCCTTCACCGGCGCCGACTCGCGCGGCAAGGTGGGGCTCATCGAGCTGGCCCATGCCGGCACGCTCCTGCTCGACGAGATCGGCGACCTGCCGCTCGGCCTGCAGGTGAAGCTCCTCCGCTTCCTGGAGGTGGGGGAGGTGTGGCCCGTCGGCGCGTCCAAGGGCAAGCGCCCGGACGTCCGGATCGTTGCCGCGACCAACCGCGACGTGCGTCAGATGATCGCCGAGGGGAGCTTTCGAAAGGATCTCTACTATCGGCTCAACGTCCTGTCCATCCGTATCCCGCCGCTGCGTGAGCATCCCGAAGACATTCCGTGGCTCGTCGCCACGATGCTGGATCAGCTCGAGCGCAGGCTGGGAAGGCGCAAGGGCATCGCGCCGGACGCGCTCGAGGCGATCGGCCGGCTCCCGTTCCCGGGCAACGTGCGCGAGCTCTGGAACGTGGTCGAGAGCCTCGTCGTCACCGTTCCGAGCGAGATCATCGAGGCGACCGATCTCCCCGTCGATGTCGCCGACGCGCAGGACGCTTCGCCGGCCGCCGCCACGCTGGAGTATGACGGCGGCGACTTGCGGCAGGCCCTGCGGAAGCTCGAGGCCCAGATCCTGCGCGAAGCGCTTCAGCGCTACGGGACCCAGTCGAAGGCCGCGCGCCACCTGGGCGTGGCGCAGGCCACGATCGCCCGCAAGACGAAGCTATACGGCCTCGACGCCTGAACCCGGCGTCGGCGGCCGAGTCACCTGCCCCTGAGTCAACCAACCGGCCGCCTGCCCAGGCGGCCGCCGCCGGAATGAGTATCAGGAAGTCGGAATTGCTGCAGGCGGAGGCGCCGCTCTCGCTGAGCACTTATCCACGAGCATGTCGCGGCAGGCCATCGAACGGGCAGGGGCGAGGAGTTCGCGATCACCTTGGGGGCTGGGGCCCCCCTGCGAGCGAGGGGAGCCTCGGGATTGATCGTGCGAGCGCCAGGCTGGCGGTCAGATCGCAGTGAGGCGGAGCTGCCGCAGGGCCGAGTGCGGGAGGGCGCGGATGAGCTCTTCGAGGTTGGTCCGGCCCTGACGTAGCTTCTCGGCGACATCCTCCGCCATGGGCAGCGTCGTCTTCTGCGCGCTCCGCCGGATTTCCTCGAACGGGGCGCCGCGGTTGATGAGCATGATGTCGGCGTCGTTCGGGGTCCACAGCTCCGCGAGGATCAGGCGACCGCGGTAGCCGGTGTAGTTGCAGGCTCCGCATCCGCGGCCCCGGAACCAGCGGAAATCCGCGGGCGGCGTGCCGAGGGTCTCCTTCAGAAGCTCCGCGGGTGGCGTGTACGGCTCCCGGCACTCCGAGCACACTTCGCGCGCCAGACGCTGGGAGAGCACGCCCAGGAGGGACGACGCGATCAGGTTCGAGTCGACGCCGAGGTCAAGGAGCCGCGGCAGCGAGCTGATCGCGTCGTTCGTGTGGAGCGTGCTCAGCACGAGGTGGCCGGTCTGGGCCGCGCGAAAGGCGAGCTCCGCGGTTTCGCTGTCCCGGATCTCGCCGACCATGATCACGTTCGGGTCGTGCCGGAGGAAGGAGCGCAGGTACTTGGCGAACGTGTTTCCGAGGCGGTCGTCCACTTCGTGCTGGCGGAAGGCGTCACAGACGTACTCGATCGGGTTCTCGGCGGTCAGGATCTTGATCCCGGGCTGGTACACGCTCTTGAGCGCGCCGAAGAGGGTCGTGCTCTTGCCGGAGCCGGTGGGACCCGTGACCAGGATGATTCCGGTGGACGAGCGGAGGAGCTGGCGCAGCCTTGCGGCGACGGGGGCGCGGAGGCCCAGTGCCTCCACGGACTGCGGAAGACCGCGCGGGTCGAGGATCCGGATGACGGCGCTCTCGCCGTAATAGCTGGGAATGATGGAGATACGAAAGTCCACTGTGGCAGCCTGACCGCCCCGGTCCACGCGCGCTCGGAAGCTCCCGTCCTGGGGCCGCCGGCGCTCCGCGATGTCGAGCTTGCTGAGGATCTTGAGCCGTGACATCAGCCTGCCACGATTCAAATTCAGCGTTTCGTCCAAGCGGTCGAGATCGAGCCCTTGCAGCACGCCGTCGATGCGGAACCGCGTCTGGATCCCGCGGTCCACGGCCTCGAGATGAATGTCGGAGGCGCCACGCTCGATCGCCAGAGTCAACAGCTGGCGGACGATGCTGACCGTACCCTCGGAGACGCGCTGGCCGCCGAGGTCGAGCGCGCTGCCCTCCGAGAGGCTCTCGATCTCCTCGAACGAGAGGACGTGCGGCTCGCCCATAAGCGGCTGTGGCTCGTGCCCGTTCTCGTGCGGCGCGTGACCATTGGGGCCCTCCACCATGGAACCGGGGTACATCTGCCCAAGCGCCCGCACGATGCTGGCCCTGGTGGACGTGATGACCTCGATCTCGAAACCCGTGCTCGACTTGAGGTCGTCGATGACCGCTGTCCGCGTCGGATCGTCCATGGCGACGACCAGCGTCTGGCCGACGCGCGCGATCGGGACGACGAGGCGCTTCGTGGCGAATCGTGGATTGATCAGTGGTCTCAGCGACATGTCCAGAGCGATCGTGGCGAGGTCGAAGAAATTGATGTGGAGCTGGAGGCACAACGCCCACCGCAGCTGCTCTTCGGTGACGAACTTCAATCGGATGACCGCTTCCCCGAGCGTCTGCTTCCAGCGCCGCTGCTCGGCGAGAGCCGTCGCGAGCTGCTCGGGGGTGAGCGCGTGCGTCTTCACCAGGAGCTCGCCCAGCTTCGAGCGGCGCCGGTAGCGCTCGAGAACCGACACGAGCTGTCGCCGCGTCAGTATTTTTTGCGCGACGAGGATGTGGCCGAGCGGCATGTAGGTTTTCGCCTGGCTTTGCACGCGTAGCGCCTTCTGCACCTGTGCCTCTGTCGCGAGCCTCTCGGCGATGAGAAGGTCGCCGAGGCGCAGAACGGCCGCCTGACGCCGCGAGGTGCCGTTGCGGACCGCCGACGGCCCCGCGCCGTCCAACGGTATCACGTGAGGCAACTCGACCTCGAGACGGGGCCCCGGATTCATCGGCTCTTTCAGCAGGCAACGAGTATGCCAACTTCCGATGATCGCCAACCCGCGAGAAACCAGGAGTGCACCGGCCGTCTGCGCGAGGAACGCTGGTAAGCCTTCTGCCGATTGGTAGGTTTCGTTCCGCCCGTGGAGTCGCGCACCGCGAAAATTTTATCGCCTGCTGCCCGCAGAGTTTGCACCGAGGAATCATGCTCATTCAGCTCTTGGACTTTCCGGAAGACGTCGGGAGACCTCAGAGTCTTCTGACGTCGTTGCGGTTTCGCAGGATGGAGTTACAGGAGCTATTGTTCATTCGGGCGGCCGCATGAGAGTCCCCGATCTCCGCCTGCGACAGATCTCGACCCGATTGGCACGCCTTGTGCCATGGTGAGCCTTTTGAGATGGAGGAATTGCTGCACGGTTCTGGAAAATTGAACGGCTTCGATCGACCAGAACAGTCCTGGTCGTCCGGAGGCGGGCTTTCGGGCGATGCGGAACTGCTCGAAGCCATGGTCGAGGGCGCGTCCGAGGGGCTCGTCTTGCTCTGCTCCGACGGCCTCATCCTCCGGGCCAACCGCGCCGCTTTCCAGTTCATCGGGCACGATCGCGACCGGATCATCGGCCGGCCGATCCAGGAGGTGCTCCTCAAAGGCGCCTTCGAGGCGTCGTTCATTGCCGAGGTTGTCGCCAGCCCCCTGGCGGTGAGCCGCGCCTACGATCTCGCCGATGGCCGCAGCGTCCTGGTGCAGGGCCGTCCGGTCGTCGCCGGCGCTGCGCGGGTGGTGCTGGTCATCTCCGACGTCACGAGCGTGAAGCAGCTCGTGAACCTCGTGCAGGGCCCGGAGGGCAACGCGAAGTCCACCTGGGCCGAGATGCGCTGCGCCGAGAAGACGCCGCCCGATGGCGTCCCCGTCGTCGTGAAGAGCGTGGCGATGCAGGCCGTGCGGGACAAGGCGCTACAGTGCGCGACGGTCGACTCGCCCGTGCTGCTGCGCGGCGAGACCGGTACCGGCAAGGGGGTCTTCGCCAAGCTCATCCACGAGGCGTCGGCGCGGCGCGCCGGGCCGTTCCACGTCGTCAACTGTGGCGCGATCCCCGAGGGTCTGCTGGAGGCCGAGCTGTTCGGCTATGCCAGGGGCGCCTTCACCGGCGCCGACTCGCGCGGCAAGGTGGGGCTCATCGAGCTGGCCCATGCCGGCACGCTCCTGCTCGACGAGATCGGCGACCTGCCGCTCGGCCTGCAGGTGAAGCTCCTCCGCTTCCTGGAGGTGGGGGAGGTGTGGCCCGTCGGCGCGTCCAAGGGCAAGCGCCCGGACGTCCGGATCGTTGCCGCGACCAACCGCGACGTGCGTCAGATGATCGCCGAGGGGAGCTTTCGAAAGGATCTCTACTATCGGCTCAACGTCCTGTCCATCCGTATCCCGCCGCTGCGTGAGCATCCCGAAGACATTCCGTGGCTCGTCGCCACGATGCTGGATCAGCTCGAGCGCAGGCTGGGAAGGCGCAAGGGCATCGCGCCGGACGCGCTCGAGGCGATCGGCCGGCTCCCGTTCCCGGGCAACGTGCGCGAGCTCTGGAACGTGGTCGAGAGCCTCGTCGTCACCGTTCCGAGCGAGATCATCGAGGCGACCGATCTCCCCGTCGATGTCGCCGACGCGCAGGACGCTTCGCCGGCCGCCGCCACGCTGGAGTATGACGGCGGCGACTTGCGGCAGGCCCTGCGGAAGCTCGAGGCCCAGATCCTGCGCGAAGCGCTTCAGCGCTACGGGACCCAGTCGAAGGCCGCGCGCCACCTGGGCGTGGCGCAGGCCACGATCGCCCGCAAGACGAAGCTCTACCGTCTCGACGCCTGAACCTTGCCGGGGTCACTTCTTGGCGCTCGCCTTCACGAGCACGATGACCAGCACCAGCGCCACCGTACTCACCGCGATGACCGAGAGCGTCTTCCCGAGAGTTTCTTTCAGGAGGTCGCGCGAGATGACGTCGAGGATCGAGAGGTTGACGACGAGAGTGGCGACGACGATCGAGAGCACGGCCCCCAACACCAGAATACGTCTTAGCATGGCGCACCTCGGGCTGCGGCGTGACGCCGGCTGTGCCGCGCTCGCGTCATCGCGCGTGGGTTCTCCATCACTCGGTTCCCCATGACACGGGCGTCGATCTCGGCAAGTAGCCGGCGATCCCCTGACTTGTCTCGACCCAGATGAAGTCCCCGACGACGCCCCGCAATGCGAGGACCGTGCCCGTCGCCAGCCGGGCCTGGACGGCCGAGGCCGAGTCCGGCCGCTCGTACAGCACGGCGGACCGCTCGCCGACTCGAATGTACGAGACGACCCCCGCCGAGAAGAGGAGCGGCGTCGCCGGCTCGCTCGGGCTTCGCGGCCCCCCGATCCGCTCGGGCGGGGCAGTGGGCTTCTCGGCGGGCTCAACTGTGACGCCGAGCGCCCCGACGCCGGCGTCCCGACTTCGGGCGTCCGCATCGGCGACCGGCCGTTGGCTCCGATCTCGCTCGCTCCCCCGAGCGCGGGGCGCCTCCAGGCGGAATGTGACTCCAGCTATCTGGGCCGCGTGCAGCGCCTCGGGCGAGATGCCGCTGCCCATCCGGGCCAGCACCGCAACACGCTCCTCGAGCGGGGGATGGGACGCCACGCCGCGGTCCCACCAGCCCGTCTCCGGGCGCAGCGGCTCCACGAGGAAGAGGTGCGCGGCCGCTCTGGGCAGGTTCATGGCGGCGCCGCTCGCCGCCCCGACCTTCACGAGGGCGAGCGCGAGCCCTTCCGGGTCCCGGGTCAGAAGGATCGCGTCGGCATCCGCGAGGAACTCCCGCTGCCGGGACACGGCCCCGCTGACGCGTCTTCCGCAGCGCTGCGCCCCGAAGAGGACGTAGAACGGTGATCCCATGAAGAGCGGCCCGTAGAAGATCATCATCCCGATAAGAACGAACCCCGCCACTTTGCCCCGAGTGGTCGCGGCCAGGAAATCACGGACCTCACCGGAGAAGAACCAGAGGGCCAGCGCGATCTCGGCGAGGATGGCCAGCACCGACATGGCGGCGATCACGGCCATGAGCCCGCTCAGAAACAGGCACCCCTTGATGACCAGCGGATTCCGGTTGAGCCGGGTCAGAAGGCCGAGCGGCAGTCGCAGGACGGCGAGCACCGCGGCGAGGACGGTATTGAGCCGCGTGTCCTGGTTGCCGATGTGGGACAGCTCGTGCGCGATGACGCCGTAGAGCCCGCGGCGGTCGAGGAGCCCGAGGAGCCCTCGCGTGACGACGACGGCCGCGTGCTCGGGATCGAGGCCGACGGCGAAGGCGTTCGGGTCCCGGGACTCGATCACGTAGACCTTCGGTGTCGGCAACCCGGCGGCGAGGCTGAGGTTCTCGACGGCCCGCCAGAGCTCGGGCTCGTCCTCGGGGCTGATCGGCCTGGCCCGCGTGAGCCGGAGGACGAGCCGGGTCGCCTGCTCCAGCTCGAGCCACGCCACCGCGATGCCGGCGACGAGGACGACGAGCAGGACCAGCGTCGCGGTCGTGGCGAACATCAGCACGGTCCCTTCCACGGTCGATTGGATCCGGTCGAACGCTGCCCCGCCGAGCGCGGGCAGCAGCACGCCGAAGTAGATCACGGGCGTGAGCAGCGGGATCAGGCCTGCGACGAACGGCAAGATCAGGACGGTGAAGAGCGCCAGGAGCCGGCGAGTGGCGCGGCGGTTCGCGGCCACCCGGTCGTAGACAAGGACGGGCTGCGACGGCTCGGGCAAGCGCGCGCTACGCTGGCGGCGAGGCGGACGGCGGCGCGTCCTCCGGCCGCGGTCTCGGCGCCTGCGCCGGGGCGAAGCTCACGGTCACTTCGGCCCGCCCCTCGTCTCCGGTCTCGAAGAACTCGGCGGCGGCGAAGCCGAGGTTGCTGGCCACGAGGACGCCCGGGAACGTCTCGATCCGCGTGTTGTAGTCGAGCACGTTGCGGTTGTAGAACTGGCGCGCGAAGGCGACCTTCTCCTCGACGTCCGAGAGCTCGCGCTGGAGGGCCGTGAGGTTCTCCGAGGCCCGGAGCGTCGGATAGTTCTCCACCACCGCGAACAGGTGCCCCAGAGCCTGGCTCAGCGCGTTGTTGGCACTCGCCGCCGCGGCGGCGCCGCCTGCCTGTTGCAGGGCGCCGCGAGCCCGCGTAACCTCCTCGAACACGCCCCGCTCGTGGGCCACGTACCCCCGCACGGACTCGACGAGGTTGGGGACGAGGCTGGCCCGCCGTCTCAGCTGGACGTCGACTCCCGACCACGCCTCGCGCACGCGATTGCGCGAGCGCACGAGACGGTTGTAGGTGGCGACGCCGGCGAGCACGGCGACGACGAGGAGCGTCAGGACGAGGCCAATGATGAGATCGGCTGCGCTCACTGTCCCTCCCGGTCCGTCGGAGTGGCCGGCCCACGCGACGCGGCTCTGCGGACCGTGGCGGACACTATAGCGCGTCGCCCCCGCGCTGGGAATGGAGGGTGGGCCACGACGATCGACATCCCCACCTTCCTGGGAGCTGAACGATGCGAGTTCCCTCGCCACTGATCCGGAGCCCGCTCGCCTCCGTGTTTCTCGCCTGGGGCATGTCGGCCCCACTCGCCGAGACCACCGCCGAGCTGATGCTGGAACCCGATCTGTGTGGCGTCGGCCTGAGGCACTGCGTACGCTAAGGCCCGTCAGGACGATGGCGGTGACGCAGAAGCTCGTCGCGGTGGTGGCTCGGTGAACAATCCCGCCTCGGAAGTCCGTGGATAGACGACGGCCGCGTCCGGTAGTCATGCTTTCAGTCACGTTGACGACTGGCGCGGCCGAAGCGGTGAGGGAACTACTTGTTTTATGGCGGGCTCGACGGGACTTGAACCCGCGACTTCCCACCGCTGCACAGCAGGGAGTAGGCGACAATCAGTGCGGAGCCGCGACCCGGCCGATCCCGTCGTCGAGCAGATGCCGCTTTTGGCCGGCTTGGCTTCCGCCTCCATCCAGGAGCTCGTGGCCAGCGGTCCTCAGGCGGGTCATCCCGTGCGCCGTCTGCGCATATCACTGCGCGAACAAGCCAATTATGAGGCACATGAGGTGATTGCATGACGGTCGAACGCCTCGAAGGAACTGACGACGGCCGAGAACGGAGAACTTCAACACAGCTTCAGCACACAGTGTACGGCGGTGGTCGTAGTCGTCGGTTAGTCTGATATTCCATGCGCCACGGAACCTCGGTGCCCGTACGTTCGACCCGAACTCTCTATCTGGGAATCCTCGCCCTGCTTGCTGTCGCGTTCATGGTGTACCAGATCGCGCTCCTCCGCGAGCTGCGGTTCCAGCTCACGACGCTGTTCACGCTCACCCCGTTCCTCTTCAGCACGGTAGTCTTTTGCATCGCCCTGGGGTCCTTGGCCGCGTCACGACTTTCCTCTGGGACGCTTGAAACGCTACGCTGGGGGGCGGCCATCCTCCCGTTGGTTATCATCTTTTCTTTCGCGATGACCCTGCGCATCGCGCAGGCCTTCGTGACGCGCGACCCCGGCCGCTTCGTGGTCGGGGCTGAAGGCGGCCTTCCAGGCGGCGGCGATGCCTACCTCACATCGACGCTCATCGCCTTCGTCGCTGTGGCCGCTACCGGGTACGGAGTGGTCTTCTTCATGCAGGGCCTGATCTTCTCGCTGTATTTCCGGGAAGGCAGGAATGAGGGCGTGCTCTCCCGGACCTATGGGGTTGACCTGCTCGCCTCCGGCATCGGCGCACTCCTCGGAGGCGCACTTACCTTCTTGCTCACACCGGTCCAGATGGTCTTGGTCTCGGTGGGTCTCGTCCTAGTCAATCTGTGGATCTCGTTCCGATTCCTACGGATTCCTTGGCCCCGCACGGCGGTCGTGTCCGTGATCGCCGTGGCAGTCGTCGGTGCCGAGCTGGCCGCAGGGGTCCTGTCGCGTTTAGAGGCTCCGAAGTGGCTGGAGGAGGTGACCTATTCCCACTGGAGCCGGTATCGCCGGATTGACGTGGCAGAGTCGAGTTCCACGATGCGCGTCTTCACCGACGGACTCCTGTTTCAGATCAATTACGTGGATGATCGGTCGCACCACGATGACCCGCGCCAGGCGGTGACCGATCTGATCCGTAAATCGGACCGACCGGTTCGAGACGTGCTCGTGATCGGCTCCGGCACGGGCACGGACGTGCGCATCATGAAGCACGTCATTGGCGACCACCTCAACGTCGTCGCCGTGGAGCTGGACGGAGGGTTCGTGGAAACCGCGCGCGCCTTCCCGTGGCTCTGGGACTCGTATCGCAGCGCGGAGATCGTCGTTCAAGAAGGCCGGTATTTTTTGGAGAACACCGGCAGGAACTTCGATCTTGTCCTCTACGCCTACATCGATCCCCAGTCGGCGATCGGGAGCATCGGTGTCCCGGATGCGAACTTCCTTTACACCGATGCGGGCCTGCGAAGCGCCTTCGCACGCGTCCGGGATGGCGGCTCTCTGATGATCACCCGCGTCTACCTGGTGGAGGAGGAGCATGCTTTCATCAGACGCGCCTGCGCGACGGTGCGCTCGGCGGGGATTCCCCCCGAGCACGTCCGCCTGTATCGCCGTGCTGCGAGCGTACCCTGGGGCTACTACGGACAGCTCACCACGCTCCACCTCGTGGCAGGCAAGGGCGGTCCGCCTCCGGAACTCCACGCCCGTGACCTCGTCCTCATTCCGTGGACCGAGGGCGGCCGGCCCACGACGGATCTCTTTCCGTTCTCGCTCGGAACCGGCATTTGGTTCGACGCGCTTGTCAGGTACACCGTGCGCAACGCGCTCGTCCTCTTCGTTTGCCTGGCGACCCTGGGCGCGGTGCTGGCGTCGGTGGCGACCGGCCTGGGACGATTCACCTTCTTCACACTCGGCTTCGGATCTTTTTTGGTCGAAAGCCTCGTGCTATTCAACAGCTTCCTCCTCTTCGGTGACCCGAATCTGAGCGCGGCCGTGGCGATCGGCGTGTTTCTCCTCTGGAATGGGTTGGGGAGCCTTCTTTCTTGGCGTCTCGAGCGGTTGCGGAGCTGGCATCTTGTGGTTCCCGCGCTCGTCCTCCTTTACGCAGTCACCGCGCCGCTGGTGAGCGCGTCGACAATCACCACGTCTCCGTTCGTCCGCCTCCTGATCTTCACATGTCACCTCGCCCCGGCTGGCATCGGCTGCGGGGCGATGTTCCCGATCGCGCTCCGGCGGTTCGAACGCGAGAGCGTAGCGAAGATGTTCTTCATGGACGTGGTAGGCTGCGCTCTGGCGCCCCCTGTGTTCTGGATCGCCATGAGCCTGGTGGGCATCTCGCTCGTGATCGGCTCGGCGCTGGTCAGCTATGCTGTCGTATGCCTCGTCCTGGCTCTTCGGCGGTGAGAGGTTGCTGCGCCCCGACCCGCCGGTACGAACGATGTCCGGAGAGCCGGCTGCCCCGCCTCGCCTGAGGATCCTACACGTCATGAGCATTCGCTCGAATCGCTTCCGATTGCAGTTCGTCGCGGCGCAGTTCGCGGTACTTCGCCGTCGCCAATCTTTGCCACGCCAGAAGGGCGGTGATATGTTGGCTAGCAATGCAAGCGGCTGAAAACGCGGCGTCGCTCCTCTCGGTTGTCGTTCCGGTCTACAACGAGGCCCACACCATTCGTGAGATTCTCGGTCGCGTCGCGCGCGTTCCGATCCCGAAGGCTGTCATCGTCGTGGACGACGGTTCCACGGACGGTACGACCCAGATTCTTCGCGATCTCGAGGCCTCTCCACAAGTGCTGACGCGGGAGTCCGGTGCGACACCGTTCGGTTTCGAGGTGGTCGTCCATGAGAAGAATCGCGGGAAAGGGGCGGCGATCCGCACGGGCCTGGCTCGGGTCACTGGGGACATGGTGATCATTCAGGACGCGGACCTCGAATACGACCCGTCCGAGTACCCCAAACTCATCCAACCGATCCTCGATGGTAAGGCCGACGTCGTGTATGGCTCCCGGTTTCTTGGGTACCCGCGTCGCGTCCTTTTCTTCTGGCATACCGTCGGCAACAACTTCCTGACGCTCGTGTCGAATATGTTTTCGAATCTGAACCTCACTGACATGGAGAGTGGTTACAAGGTTTTCCGGACCGAAGTCGTCAAGTCCATACGCCTTCGCTGCGATCGTTTCGGCTTCGAGCCTGAGATTACGGCGAAGATCGCCCGGGGGGGCTGGAGGATCTACGAGGTTCCGATTTCCTATGCCGGGCGCACGTACGCCGAAGGCAAGAAGGTCAACTGGAAGGACGGCGTCGGTGCCCTGTGGACCATCATTCGCTTCAATCTACTGACAGAGGGAGCCGATCACGCCGCGACGACACTGCAGCGTGTATC
Organism: Candidatus Rokuibacteriota bacterium; assembly: GCA_023249095.1. Taxonomy (GTDB): domain Bacteria; phylum Methylomirabilota; class Methylomirabilia; order Rokubacteriales; family CSP1-6; genus AR31. The sequence continues at coordinate 37,622 of JAHFDK010000018.1, forward strand.
GCAACTCTCGCGTTATAACGCCTGGCTCTACGAGCAGATCTCGCCCTTTGTGGGGCGACGAATCCTGGAAGTCGGGGCTGGCCTTGGCACGATGACAAGATATTTACTCGACCGCGAGCAGGTTGTGGCCTCTGACATCAATCCTCGGTACCTGGATGCCTTGAGGGCGACGCTGGGCAGCCGGCACAACGTGGTGGTGCAACAGCTCGACCTCAACGCGCCGGTCCCGGAGTGGGTGGAGAAATACTCTCTCGACACCGTCATGTGTCTCAACGTGTTGGAGCACATCGAGGACGATGAGGCGGTTCTGCGACGCCTCCACGACGCTCTGTCGCCGCATGGACGAGTCTTGCTCATTGTTCCGGCGATGAGGATGCTCTACGGGTCGATCGACGAGACGATCGGCCACTTCCGGCGATATGAGCGTGATGAGTTGAGCGCGAAGCTGCGCCGAGCCGGGTTCCTGGTGGAGGAGGCCAGATACATCAACCTGATCGGAGTGCCCGGATGGTTCTTGAACGGCCGGCTCTTGAGACGCAAGACAGTTCCGGGGCTTCAGGCTCGACTGAACGATCTTCTGGTTCCAGTCCTCCGCTTGGAACGGCACTTCCGCCCGCCCTTCGGGATGTCGTTGCTGGCCGTCGGCCGCAAGGGCTGAAAGCTGGCGATTGCCAGGGTCAAGCGGCGCGTCGACACGCCGGCGCGCCGTCTCATTTCTGGTGTTGGTCGTGGCCGCGGCGGTGTTGGTCACGCATTTCACCGTGATGAACACTGTCGTCGTCGGGATTTTCCACGACGACGGCATCTATACAGTCCTGGCGAAGTCTCTTGCCGACGGCACTGGTTATCGCCTCGTGAGCTTGCCCTCGTCGCCGGTCCAGCTCAAGTATCCTGTCCTCTACTCCGGCGTGCTCGCTATTCTTTGGTGGCTGCTGCCGTCGTTTCCGGAAAACGTCGCACTCTTCAAAGCGTTCAATCTCATCGCGTTGTTTGTCGGCCTGCTCTTGAGTTACAGGTTCCTTCGTCTCAACACAACTCCGTCGCGGATCGATGCCGTCACATACGTTCTCTTGATCGGCGGTTGTCCGCTCGTGTTTTCGCTCACGAGATTGCCGTTGAGCGACACGCTCTTCTTCGCGCTGACAGTTGGCGCCGTCGCCTTCCAGGGGGTTCGCGGAACGCCCGGGACGATCGCGTTGGCAACCGTCGCGGCGGCGGCTTATCTGACGCGGACGGTAGGCGTCGCTCTGATTGTGGCCTTTGTGATCTGGTTCATCCTTGACCGGTCGTACAGAAGCCTGCTTATCTTCCTCGGTGTAACGGGTGCTCTGATTTCACCGTGGTGGTATTGGCAGCATGGCCAGCGCAACGAAGGTGTGGCCAGCATCCTCCTGGAGTATTACGTCGCATACAAACCGGAGAGTCACGCCTCCGTGGTCGTTTGGTCCGACTGGTCCAAGGCCGTCGAGCTCGTATGGGCTAACCTGCGATATGCCGTGGAGAGTCTGGACGCTGCGGTCTTTCTAGGGGTGGTCCCAGGTCTCCGGCTAGTCGCGTGTCTACTCCTTCTCGTGGGTATTTACCAGTCGCTCCGGGAGCGGATTGGCGTTCACCACCTTTGGCTGCCACTGTACGTACTCATTGTCGTGGGCTGGCCGTGGCACCCAGGCCGCTTCATGATGCCGGTGCTTCCTGTTGCATTGCTCTTTCTCATTCGCGGGGCTCAGGCAGTGGAGTGGTGGCTGCGAGGCATGAATGCACACTGGTCGGCTCGCACGGTGGCATGGATTCCCCGGATTCCGACCGTCATGATGACCCTACTCGTCATCCTGTGGCTGGGCCTCTACGTTCGGGCGGACCCACGTCTTGAAGTCCGGCCGGCCTGGGAGCGCCACGAGAGCTATTGGCCGGGATTCACCGAAACGTTCGCCTGGGTCCGGGCGAACACCGCTGCCAACGATGTCCTCGCGACGGCCCACGATCCACTGTACTACCTGTATACGGGACGGCAGGGGGTGCGACCGTGGCTGTACAAGCCGTCGACATACTTCTACCCTTACAAGCACGGCTTCGCAGATCTTGGCGACGTTGACCGGGTCCGGCAGGAGCTAGACCGCTTGGGGGTCCGATACCTGGTCATCGATCCGCTCGACGGCTACGCGGAGGAAGAGTCGAGCGCGAGCCATTTTGAACATCTTCTCGAGTCGTATTCGGCGAAGCCTGAGCTCGTGTTTACGAGCTCAGACGGCCGACACTTGGTCTATCGGCTTCCCTAGTCTAGAGCCTCGCGTCCGTCCTCCTCGGCTCTCAGTCACCGGGCGACCAGCAGGCCGTGCAGACAGCGGGCGTCTCCGAACGGGACTTCGTCACCGGGCCTTGCGGCAGGCCACGAGGTCATGGAGCGGATGGCCACGCCGGTCCGGTATTCGGTCTCTTTGGCCCCGCTGACTATTCATTACCGAATAACTGCCGACAGTAGCGGATAAGCCACCGATGCCCGGCTCGCCCACCTCATCGCTGCCGACGGTGCAACTCTGTGATCGCAATGCCCTTTTTAGTTCTGGGCGGGGCCCGGCCACACTTGGCACCGCGTGTGCACCTCGCTGAACCGCGATGGCCGGAACAGTGAATCCGTCAACTTCCAGAACTGTGAGCCGATCAATGACAGACGAACGCGGGCTACCCAGTTGTGTCCTCGTGATCAATCTGGAGCGCTCGTCCCAGCCGGTCGCCGAGATTGCCACGGCACTCGAGCCTCTCGGCATCCCGGTCGAGGTCGTCGACCGCGGCCCCCAGTTGCGATGGACGGCCACGCTCGTACTCCGCGTGCCCACCGAGCGCGCGGAAGAGGCGATGCTGGCGCTCGCGCTCAAGGGCTTCGGGGACGTGCTCGCGTACGAGTCCGATCATGCGATGTGAAGTGCCCGACGTCGATATCCGATTTGACCAGGGCGACCGTGAGCCGGCTGGCGGCCCAGGCTCCGGGAACAACGAGGAGGGGGTGGCCAGCCGGGAACGGGTGCAGCACAACCACAAGGTCTCAACAACCAAGGAGAAAGAAGAACATGTTGATGATGCTCAATCTCATTGTCGGTACTGTGTCGAAGCACCTCCGCGATCGGCGCGGGGTCGTGTCAGTGGAGTGGATCATCCTCGCCATCGTCATCATGGTGGCGATCGTGGCGGCGTTCGCGCCAGCGTTGAGGACGGCGCTCACGACCGGTGTCACGGCGGTCACCAACGCCCTGACGGCGCAGAGTGGGGCGGCCGGTTCGTAATCCCTAACGTGTCCGAAACGTCCCAAAGCCTAAAGAGGAGCAAGACCTTTATGTTGATGATGCTTAACCTCATTGTCGGTGCTGTGTCGAAGCACCTCCGCGATCGGCGCGGTGTCGTGTCAGTGGAGTGGATCATCCTCGCCATCGTCATCATGGTGGCGATCGTGGCGGCGTTCGCGCCAGCGTTTGGGACGGCGCTCACGGCCGGTGTCACGGCGGTCACCAACGCCCTGACGGCGCAGAGTGGGGCGGCCGGTTCGTGATCCCTACTGTGTCCGAGCTGCCGGGAGGCCGTGGGCTTCCCGGCGGCTCGGTCGGGAGAAGGCGGCGTATGCAGAGGTGGTGCTCCGACGAGCGCGGAACGGCGAGCGTGGAGTTCATTCTGATCGCTCCCTTCCTGCTCCTGATCCTGTTCGCCAGCGTGGAGCTCAGCCGCGCGTGGTTCACGATGAACCTCTTGACCACCGCGGCCCGAGAGGCGGTCAGGGCGGCGGTGGTGGCGGCGCCCAATCAGGTGGCGGCCGTGGGAAACGCCCGGCTCATCCAGATGCTGGGGGCCGGGAACTACTCGGGTGGCGTCACGTGCACACTCAACGGCGCCGGCGTTTGCGGCCAGGACTCGCGGGTGACCGCGAACATCTCCATGAACTTCAATACCGTCGTCCCTAACCTGCTCTGGATGATCCCGCAGCCGATGGTCCTCCAGCAGACGGCCAGCATGACCTTCGAAAACTGGCAATAACGGAGAGCTTGATGCGAAGACGACTCGTCCTTGTGCTTGTCCTTGCGGCGGTAGTGGGTCTCCTCGCCAGCACCCTGGTCTACCGGGTCCTGAGCGATATCGCCTCGAACGCGCGATCGGAGAAGGCCGAGACCATCGTCGTCGCGTCCGTCAACATGGGCATGGCCGAGACCATCACCAGCCAGCACGTGAGGCTCGTCGCGTGGCCGAAGGCGTCGATTCCATCCGGGGCCGTGCGGTCCCTGGCGGAGGCCGAGGGGCGGGTTGTCCGCAGTTCCATCGTGGCCGGCGAGCCGCTGCTCGACGGCAAGCTGGCGCCTGAGCTGTCCGGGAAGGGTGGACTCATGCCGATGCTGGTCCCGGAAGGCCTGCGCGGCATCACGATCAAGGTCGACGATGCGACGCGGGAGAGCGGCTTCGTCCTCCCCAACAGCCGCGTCGACGTCCTCGTCAGCATGCCGCGGAGCCCCGGCTCCCAGGAGCGAATCTCGAAGGTGATCCTGCAGGACATTGGTGTCCTCGCCGCGGGCCAGACGGTCGAGCTTCGCGACAACAAGCCGGTGCTGGTCACCACCGTCACCCTGGCGCTGGCGCCGAACCAAGCGGAAAAGATCGCGCTGGCGCAGACCGAGGGCAAGCTGATGCTCGCGATGCGTAATCTGCGCGACAACAAGGTCGTCGAGACGCGCGGGGTGACGGCGGCGACGCTCCTGAGCGACTCCTCGGCGCCGGTGGTGACGCCGGCGAGGGCGCCCCGGCGCCAGATTGTGACCGCCCCCCTGGCACCTCCGAAGGTGGAGACGTACGCCATCACGGTGCTTCGCGGCGGCAAGCCGGCCGAGCACGTGTTCGTCCGCGACGTGACGCAGGAGTGGGTCGAGCAGAGCGGCAAGAAATGACGCCGGCGGCCGCGGTCGCCAGGGGGAGACTGATGAGAGCTAGAGCGCTTGTGATGGTGATCGCCGGAACAGTGCTGGCATCGAGCAGCGGACATGCCGGCGACGACGGCCGAGCCGGCGACACTCCGCGGGTCTACGTGACGATCGACAAGACCGAGATCATCGACTTTACGGCGCCGCCCACCAAGGTCTCGGTGACGAGCGCGGCCATCGCCGACATCGTCGTGGTGACTCCGACCCGCATCCTCGTCAACGGCAAGGGGATGGGGGAAACCTCGCTGCTCGTCTTCTACGGCAGCAAGGTGCAGCGCTTCGATCTCGTGGTGCACCCCGCCCCGCCGTTTCCGCCCCGGTCGCCGCTAGTCCCGGCCGCGGCGCATCCCGTGGAGGTGCTTCGGGCCGGGCGATCGTCTCAAGAGCTCTTCGTCCGCGATGCCGCGGAGGCGTGGGTGCCCCTCGGCAACGGCAAGATGGAGAGTGAGGCGCCAAAAAAGTGAACCCCATTTTGTCTATGCTGTTCGCGCTGCTCTTGATTTTTGTCTGTTTCGCATTTCCCATCGCGACGGCGGGAGCCGCCGAGCAAGGCCTCGTCCGTCTCGACGTCACAATTGGCAAGTCGCAGATCATTGATCTGAAGGAGCCCTTCACCCGGCTGTCCGTGACGAACCCGGGTATCGCCGACGTCTTCGCCATCACGCCAAACCAGATTCTCCTGAACGGTAAGGTGGGGGGGGTGACGTCGCTCGTCGTTTTCTATCCCGACAAGACGCTCTTCTTCGACGTCGTCGTGCAGGGCGACATGGCGCTCCTGACCGAGCGCCTCCGGCAGATCGCGCCGCGCGACGACATCCAGGTGCAGGCGGCCCATGACGCCATCATCGTGCGCGGCACCGTGTCGAGCGAGAACCTGATCCCGGGAGCCGCGGCGGTCGCGGCCGCCTTCGCCCCCAAGGGGCGGGTGATCAACCTGCTCTCGCTGGCCGAGGTGAAGCCGCAGCAGGTGCTTCTGCAGATGCACGTCGCCGAGGTCGCGCGAGAGGCCTTTAAGGAGCTGGGATTCAGCTGGCGCGCGCTCGGCAAGACAATCCAGGGCGCCGCGTTCCCCGGCTTTCCCTTCTCCCCGGCCCTCGGACTCCTGGGCGGCGTGCTGACGAACAGCGGTTCGGTCCAGGAGGCCCGGACTCCCGAGTTTTCGTTCACCTCGGCGCAGGCAGGGAGCGGCTTCTTTCTCTCGTCGCCGGGAACCCGGGACTACGCTGGCATCGCCCAGGCGCTCGCTCGCCGGAACGCCTTCCGGACACTCGCGAAGCCCAACCTCGTCACCCAGAGCGGCAAGGAGGCGAAGTTCATCTCGGGCGGCGAGTTCCCCTTCCCCGTCTCTCAGCAGAACAATGCGATCACGATCGAGTTCAAGGAGTTCGGGGTGAGCATCCTCTTCACGCCCGTCGTCATCGACGGGGAGATCATCAACCTGAAGGTGAGACCCGAGGTCTCGAGCCTCGACTTCAGCCAGGGCCTGGTCATCCAGGGCTTCAACATCCCCGTGATTCGCAAGAACCAGGCGTTAACCTCGGTCAACCTGAAGGACGGCGAGACGTTCGCCATCGCGGGCCTGCTCAACAACGAGGTTCGGCAGCAGGTGTCGAAGATCCCGCTGCTCGGCGACGTCCCGATCCTCGGCGCTCTCTTCCGGAGCACGCGATTCCAGAACAACGAGACGGAGCTGGTCTTCCTCGTGACGGTGAAGCTCGTCAAGCCCGCGCCCGTCGACTCCGCCGGGGTCCCCGACGCCACGAAGCTCATGGAGCTGCGGGAGACCGAAAAGAAGGAGTTCACGCTGCTGCCGGGGATCCAGGGTGTCGGTGAGGTGGTCGACCGCCCCTTCGGAAAGAGCAGCCTCGAGCCACCGGTCGCCCGGTGATGGCGCCCTCAGCGCTTCGTGCAGTGCTCGTGGACTCCGACGCCGGGGCGCGCGCGGCGACGCGGCGCCTGCTGGTGGATATCCCGACGGTCACGCTCGTCGGAGAATACAGCGGCCTCGCGGAGGCTCTCTTGCACGCCGCCGCGACGCGCCCTGATCTTCTCGTCGTCGAGGTCGATGCCGATGAGTCCCCGGCGGCGTCGCCGGCCGTAACGGCGATCGAGCAACTGGCTCGTAAGCTGCCGGAGACCGCGATCCTCGCGACGGGGCACGGGGTCTCGGCCGAGCTCGTCGTCCGCGTCCTCCGTGCCGGCGCCCTGGAGTTTCTGCGCCGCCCGGTGGAGCGGGTGGACCTGGTCGCCGCGCTGGAGAAGCTGGCGCGATTCCGCGGCTCGGCACTCCCGCGGAACCCCGGGCGGATCACCTCGGTGTTCGCCGCAAAAGGCGGCCTCGGCGCGACGACGCTCGCCATCAATCTGGGCGTGTCGATGGCCGAGCGCGGCGAAGGCAAGACGCTGCTCGTGGAGCTCGACACCCGGCAGTCGGACATCGTGACGTTCCTCGATCTCAGACCCCGCTACTCGATCCTCGACGTCGTCGAGAACATCGGCCGAATGGACGAGTCGCTGCTTCGTGGACTCCTCACGCGGCACGCGAGCGGGCTCTGGACCGTGCCCGGGCCGACACGGCTCGAGCGCGGTCAGCTCAGTCCCGAACAGGTCAGCGGCGCGATCGAGGTCCTGAGGTCTTACTTCGACCACGTGCTGATGGACCTCCGGCACGATTTCGACCCCGGGACGATCGCGGCGCTCGAGGCCTCGGACATGATCCTGTTCGTGACGAGCCTCGACGTGGCCGCCCTGCGCTCGGGGGCGGCGGCGCTGGCGGCCTTCCGGCACCTGGGCCTCGACTCGAAAAAGATCAAGGTGGTCGTCATGCGCGACGGGAGCGGAGACGACGTGACCGTCAGACACGCACGGAACACCCTCGGGCTCCCCGTCTACTGGCGAACGCCGAACGATTACCAGACTGTCGTGGCGTCGATCAATGCGGGCCGACCGGTGGTGTCCGCGTCGCCGCGGGCGAAGATCTCGAAGAACCTGCGCGAGCTCGCGGAAACGCTGTGCGGCGACGGGCGGCCGGGGAGAGGCTCCACCCACAAGCGGGCGTTCCTGTCCATGACCTGGCCGATCAAACGCCTTTCGGGAGCGTGATCCATGGCTCTTTTTCGTGGTCGCAGCAACGCGCAGCATGACGGAGTGGTGGCGGCCCCGGCCGCCAACGGCAATGGGACCGCCGAGCCGTCCCGCCGGGTCGACACCGCGCGCTACGAGCTGAAGACGCGGGTGCATCGACAGCTCATCGAGCGGCTCGATCTGGCGAAGGTGTCGTCGCTGCCCAGCGACGTCGTGAAGCAGCAGATCAGACGGATCGTCGAGGACATGCTCGTTGCCGACGAGACGCCGCTGAGCCGGCAGGAACGCGAGGATCTGGTCCGCGAGGTCCAGGACGAGACGTTCGGGCTGGGGCCCATCGAGCCGCTCATGCAGGATCCCACCGTCGCCGACATCCTCGTCAACGGGGCCCACGAAGTGTACGTGGAGCGTCGCGGCAAGCTCGAGCTGACGAACGCGATCTTCCGTGACGACGCCCATCTCCTGCAGATCATCGACCGCATCGTGTCGGCCGTGGGCCGCCGTGTCGACGAATCGTCGCCCATGGTCGACGCCCGCCTGCCGGACGGCTCCCGGATCAATGCCATCATCCCGCCGCTGGCGCTGAACGGCCCGGTGCTGTCGATCCGGCGATTCGCCGTCGATCCGCTGAAGATGAGCGATCTCCTCGCGTTTGGAACCGTGACGCCGGCTCTCGCTGACGTGCTGCGGGGGGCCGTTCGCGCCCGACTCAACATCCTGGTGTCCGGTGGTACCGGCGCCGGCAAGACGACGCTCTTGAACGTCCTCTCGAACGCCATCCCGGCGACGGAGCGCATCGTGACGATCGAGGACTCGGCGGAGCTCCAGCTCCAGCAGGACCACGTGGTCCGGCTGGAGACGCGCCCGCCGAATATCGAGGGCAAGGGCGGGGTGACGCAGCGGGACCTCGTCCGAAACGCCCTCCGGATGCGCCCCGACCGCATCGTGGTCGGCGAGGTGCGCGGCGGCGAGGTCCTCGACATGCTGCAGGCGATGAACACCGGGCACGACGGCTCGCTCTCCACCGTGCATGCGAACTCGTCGCGGGATGCCCTGTCGCGGCTCGAGACGATGATCCTCATGTCGGGCCTTGCGCTCCCGGTGCGCGCCATGCGCGATTACATCGCCTCCGCGCTCGACGCGATCGTCCACGTCGCCCGTCTCAGCGACGGCACCCGGAAGGTCGTCCGCGTCACCGAGATCGTCGGGATGGAGGAGGACGTCATCACCACGCAGGACATCTTCAAGTTCGAGCAGGAGGGGTTGGACAAGGAAGGACGCGTGCGCGGCTACCACAGGGCGACGGGCGTCAGGCCCAAGTTCGGCGAGCGGTTGCTGCGCGCGGGCATCGAGCTTCCCGGCGACCTCTTCAATCCCGAAAAGCGGCAGGCGGTGGCGTGATGGTGATCGGAATCGCGGCGCTCGTCTTCGTCGTCATCATGACCGTGACCCTCGGAGGGTGGTGGGTGTGGCAGTCCGCCGAGCGGGTGCGCCGCCGTCTTGGCCAGGCCGGCTACGAACCCGAGGAAACACAGCTGCTCAAGGCGCAGGCGACGGCGTCGCCCCTCGACGTCGTGGCCGGGCGGAGCTCTCTGGTGGCCCAGCTGACCGCGCTCGCCCAGCAGGCCGGGTCGCGGCAGGGGGCGGGCGATCTGCTTCTGCTCCTGGCGGTGTTCGCCGGGGTCGGGGCCGCCGTCGGTGGCTGGCGGACCGGCAGCGCCGGCGGCGCATTCCTCGCTGGGATCGTGTCGGGGTTCTTGCCCGTCATCTACTTCCTGCACAAGCGGCAGCGGCGCCTGCAGCGCTTCCAGGAGCGCTTTGCCGACGCGGTGGACATGATCTCGCGCTCCATGCGAGCCGGGAACGCACTGACGAGCTCCATCCAGCTCGTGGGCGAGGAGATGGCGGACCCGATAGGCCAGGAGTTCCGGCAGGTGTCGGAGGAGATCCGGCTCGGTCTCGATCCGACCGAGGCCCTGGGTGGACTGAAGACCCGGGTGCCCAGCGAGGACGTTGCGTTCTTCTGCACCGCCGTCAACATCCAGCGCCTGGCGGGTGGCAACCTCGCGGAGATTCTGGACCGTCTCAGCGACGTGATCCGCAAGCGGTTCGAGCTGCTGAGCCATGCCCGCGTCCTGTCATCGCAGCAGCGCTATGCGGCGATCTTCGTCGGCCTCAGCCCCGTCGTCTTCTCGATCCTCTTCTACTTCATCTCCCCCGGTTACTTCGACCCGCTCATCGAGTCACCGAGCGCTCCGATGCTGGTCGGCGGGGGGCTCCTGATGCAGATCATCGGCTTCGCCGTGATCTGGCGGATGGCGCGGATCAAGGTGTGAGGGACGAACCATGACCCTCTTCACGTTCGTCGTCCTCTCCTTCGTGCTCGTCGGTGGCCTGACGTTCGCCGTCGGCTTCGTGCTCCTGCGGCTCCTGCCCGCGTTCCGGGAGGAGCGCCTGGCCGCGCCCGCGGCCGGCGCCGGGAGTGCGAGCGCATCGATCCTCCGATGGCAAGAGGGCAAAGCGGGCGACTGGCGAGGCGCCGTGGAGCGGCTCGGCCGTCGCATCACGCCACGCGATGCACTGGGAGTCGCGCGGTACAGCCGCCGGCTCGTGAAGGCTGGGTTCCAGGACCCACGCGCGGTTCCGCTCTTCCTCGGCGCCAAGGCGGCCCTGGGTCTGCTGGGTGTCCTTGCCTACATGGTCTATGGCGTGCTGGTCCAGCGGGCCCTACCCAACGTGCTTCCCGTCTCCGTCGTTCTCGGGGGAATTGCGTTCTTCGTGCCCGACCTCTGGCTTTGGGGGAGGATCCGTGGCCGCCGGCAGGCCATCCAGAACGCGCTTCCGGACGTCCTCGATCTGCTGATGGTGTGCGTGGAGGCGGGGATGGGCTTCGACGCTGCGGTGGCGCGCGTTGCGGAGCAGCCGGAGATGCGCAAGAGCCCTCTCCATCAGGAGCTGTTGCGGATGCACCTCGAGGTGCGGGCCGGGCGGCCGCGCGAGGAAGCGTTCCGCGCCTTCTCCGCGCGCATCGACACCGAGGATGTCCGCTCGATGGTCAGCGCCTTCATCCAGACCGAGAAGCTCGGGACGTCCCTCGGCCGGACCCTGAGGGTCCAGTCCGACGCCTCCCGTGTCCAGCGTCGTCATCGGGCGGAGACGAAGGCGCAGCTCGCGCCGCTGATGATGCTCATTCCCACGGTGGTATTTCTCATGC
>JAHFDK010000124.1 GCA_023249095.1 Candidatus Rokuibacteriota bacterium
AAGCGGACGAGGATCTTGTCGAGATCGTCCGGGCCGTTCAGCGTATACCGGACGACCCTGCGCTCCTTGACGGCGCCCGACTTGCTCACGAGCTTCACGAGCTGGCGCTCTTGCTCGTCGCGGACCCGGTGGAGCTGGCGATGGGTCGTCATGACCTCGAGTCCCGACTGGGCCCCGGCGGCCGGAGGCAGCGCGGCCAGAAGCATCGGCAGCAGGAGCGGCGGCCACCACGATCGGCGACGTCCCATGGTCCTTCCGTCACTCCGCGTCAGAAGTAGTACCTGGCCAGGAAGAAGAACCGGTCGTTGTCTCGGAAGCGTCCCCAGAACGTGCCGCGCGCGCCCGCCATGACGTCGAGCCCGGCCTCGACGTGGAGCGCGTCCGTCAGTTTGTGGGTGACCTTCGCCTGGGCATAGTGACCCGCCGAGCGGGTCAGATCCAGCAGCGCGGTGAGCTTGACCTGCGTGTCCTCGCTGAACTTGAAGGTGATACGCCCGGCGGGCGCGTCCCGGAACGCGCCGGGACCGAGCCCGGGCGTTTCGATGATCCCGGAGTGACGGTGGGTGGTCAGCGCAGTCGCGCGCGCGTACTCGAGGACGACGATCATCTGCTGGAGCCAGCGGAGCTTGAAGTCGTCGAAGGTGTAGTTGAGCCCGGCGATCCATTGGAAGGTGTCCTGCCGGCCGTTCTCCTCCACCAGCCGAAACGCGCCCTCGGCGTGTAGCTCGAACTTCCCCACCGTCGTGGAGACGTCGCCGCCCGGCACCCTGATGCGCGGAAACACCGGCGTGAAGCGCGGCACGACGACGCCGGGCGCAACCTCCTGGGGCTGCACGCGGACCTCGGGCAGGTCGTCGAAGCCCTCGTAGTAGCTCACCGAGAGGTCCCAGCCGCGGACCGTGGTCCGGAGCCGCGCCGCGTACTGCATGTTGCCGATATCGCGTCCGGGCACCTGGCGATCGTCCACGATGCCGCCCGACGGGGGCGCAGGGTTCCAGCGGCTGCCGACGATCGGCGTGCGGCTCGGGGTGAAGAAGGGCACGACCACGAAGATCACCGAGGTCGGGCCGAAGGTCGCCCGTGCCGCCACCGACCAGATCCCGAGTTTCTCGGTGTCGAGGGCGTCGAGATAGTCGTAGGGGTTGAGGGTGTCGGTGGGATTGAACGCGTCGGCCGTGCCCCACGCGAAGATCTGCTTGCCGACCATGACCTCGAACGGCCCGCGTCGAACCGCCAGCATCGCCTCCTTCACCGAGAGCACGCTGCGACGCTCGCTCGTCTCGGGGATCTGGAAGGTGATGCCGCGAGCGTAGTCGTCGTCGTCCGCGCGCGCCTCCAACTCGAGCTTGACGTCGCTCCACGGCGCGAGTCGGCGGCTCCACTCGACCAGGAGGATGCCCTCGTTGTGGAAGTTGCGGTTGTCCGTGGGGGTGTCTGTGAAGAAGGAGAAGTTCTTGAACATCGCATGGCCCTTGAGGCCGAGCGAGGCCAGCGTGACGGGCTCGTCCTCGACCGCGGCGGCCGGCCCGGCAGCGAGCAGGAATACCAGAACCGCGGCGGGTGGGCGCCTCACGCGGCCGGGCGATAGGCGATCAGGTAGCGGTGCTCTCCCTCGAGCACGACCTCGCCCCGCTGGTTTCGGAGCGCCACCTTGAAGACCAGCAGGCCCGCCGACCGCTTCCGCTCCAGGCCGACGACCTCGTGATCGGGATAGATCGTGTCGCCGATGAACACGGGTGCGCGGAAGCGCGTGGCCTGCTCGACGAACGCGACGATCGACTCTTCGACGAGTGGGGCGAGCGTGGAGGCGCCGACGGCGGTGAGGGACGCGAGCAGGAGGCCGTGCGCGAGACGCTTGCCGTAGCGCGTCTTCTTCCCGTACTCGTCGTCATAGTGGATCGGATGGTTGTCGCCGGTCATGCCCGCGAAGAACAGGAAGTGGGCGTCGGTCAGGGTCCGCGACGGGCTCTTGAACCGGTCACCGACCTTGAAGTCCTCGAAATAGCGCTGGGTCACCAGGCGTTCCAGAACGCGTCTTGAACCGCTGCGGGCGTTTCCAGGGCGAAGAGCGCCTCCCGCAGCTTCGCCGCGCCGGAGAACCCGCGGGCGTACCAGGCAAGGTGCTTCTTGAGCTGGAGGAGCGCAGTCAGCCCCTGCAGGTGCGTCTCGATCAGCTCGCAGTGACGCCGGATGATCCGCGCCCGCTCGTGGCGCGACACCTCGGCGGCCTGGAAGACCCACGGGGCGCCGAGCGCGCCGCGGCCGATCATGACGGCGGCGCAGCCCGTGGCCCTCGTCATGGCCCATGCGTCCTCGGCGGTCCGCACGTCACCGTTGCCGACCACCGGGATCGCGACGGCGTCGACGACGCGCGCGATGATCTCCCAGGGCGCCACACCGCTGAACTGCTGCGAACGGGTCCGTGGATGGACCGTGATCGCGTCGATCCCCTCGCCCTCGGCGATCCGGGCAATCTCGACTGCGTTCACCGTCCGAGCGTCCCAGCCGCCGCGAATCTTGATCGTGAGGTCCACGCCGATCGCCTTTCGCAGGGTGCGGAAGACGACGGCGGCGCCGAGCGGATCCCGCATCAGCGCGGCTCCCTGGCCCTTGGCGACGATCTTCGCCACCGGGCAGCCCATGTTGAGGTCGATCGCGTCCGCCCCCGCGGCCTCGAGGTGCCGCGCGGCCTCGGCGAGGACGTCCGGATCGGCGCCGAGGAGCTGCATCGCGATCGGGTGCTCCTCGGGCAGGAACCGGGCGAGCTCTGACGTGCGAACGTTGCCCACCACGAGCGCGCGGGCGTCGATCTCCTCGCTCGTGAGCCGCCCGGCGCCACACCCCCGGGCGACGAGCCTGAACGGCAAATTGGTCACGGCTGCCATCGGCGCCAGGCGGAGATCGATCACGGAGTCCAGCATCTCAGATCCGGCCGCGGGGTGCAGGGCGGTCACTCCACCATCGCGATGGCGCGGACCGGACAGCCGTCCGCGCCCTCGAGCTTGAGCGGCAGGGCGACGAACCGGCAGCGCGGAGCGTCGATCTGGTCGAGGTTGGTCAGGTACTCGATCACCGTGATGCCGGCGGGGAAGAAGATCGCGTGCGTCGTGTACTCCTCCCGGGCCGGGCGCCGGCGCGGCTCGGCGATGGTGTCGCGGATGCAATGGTCTGGCGGATAGTCGTAGCCGACGGCCCTGGCCTGCCGGGCGACGAGCCACTCGCAGGCGCTCGGGCCCGTCCACGGCCCTTGCTTCCAGAACGGCTCAGTCTCGACGCTCACCCGCTTCGGCCAGTCCGTCCGCAGCAGCACGATGTCACCGGCGCGCACGTGCTCGGCGCGGCGCTTGAGGTCCTCGGCAGTCACCTCGCCGTTGGCGCCGAGATGGGTGAGATCGACCACGGCCGCCTCGCCCACCCACTGATCGACGGGCATCGCGGCCATGTCGCGACCGTCGATCAGGTAGTGGAGCGGCGCGTCGACATGCGTGTAGGCGTGACAGCTGATCGTGAGCACGGTGCTCTGCAGGGGATGCCCCGTGGCGTGCGCGGCCACGAGCTGGGACGCGACCTTCCAGCGGAAGTGCGGCCGGATGGAAAAGCTCAGATCGACGATCCGCATCGCCGTCACCGGTCGGCGACGAGAACGGCGACCGGGAATCCGTAGCGAATCTGCCCGTCGTCGAGCCGGGTCTGGATGCCGAGGGCGTCGTCGGCGAGCGAGGCCCGGAAGAGGGCGCGGATCTTGTCGTCGTCGCCGGGGTTCGGGAACGACCGCGCGATCAGGGCTTCCAGCTCGCCTTCCAGGCGATACCACGTCACCCGAGGCTCGGGCAGGCCCGCCTTGGCGTAGAGGCTCTTGTGCTCGTCGACCGGCATGGCGCGCGCGTGCGAGGGATCGCGGAGCCGCTCCATCCGGTTGAAGGCGTCGGCGCGGTCTGGCGCTGGCGCGCTGTCGATGACCATCACCCGGCCGCCGGGCGCGGCCACGCGCTTCATCTCCCGCAGCACGGCCAGGGGATCGAGGAAGTGGTGGAACGCGAACCGCGAGGTGATGATCGTGAACGACGCGTCCGGGAACGGCAGCGGCAGCACGTCGCCATGCGTCCAGGTGATGTTGGTCAGCCCTTGCGCGGCCTGGTTCTTGCGGGCCTGCTCCAGCATCGCCGGGGTTAGGTCGATGCCGGTGGCGTGGCGCACCGTACGGGCGAAGGCACAGACGACGAGGCCGCCGCCGCAGGCGACGTCGAGAACGGTGTCGTCGGGGCCGGCCCCGCTGAACTCCACGATCAGCCGCAGCGCCGCTTCGTCCTTGATGGACGGCGCCGTGGTGAAGGGCACCGCCTGGCGCGTGAACTGGTCCAGAATCGAGTCCTTGTGCGTGGTCATTCGATCGCCTCGTCCGCGCGCGGCCGTCGGAGCGGCGCCGGGCGCGTCACAGGGTGTGCTTCACGAGCCGGCCGCTCTTCATGATGACCTTCAGGTTGTCCTGGACCTGGAACACGCGCAGGTTCCGGAGCGGGTTCCCGGCGATGACGATCAGGTCCGCGTACTTCCCGGGCTCGACGGTGCCGATCCGATCCGACATCCGGAAGAGCGCCGCGTTCACCTTGGTGGCCGAGAGCAGCACCTCCATCGGCTTCATCACCTGGGCCTTCAGCTCGAACTCGACCGCCCGCTGCACCATCATGTCTCCCAGCAGATCGGAGCCGGAGCCGATCTGGCAGCCGGCCCGGTAGGCATACGTCAGGCCCTGCACGGACTGCTCGCGGGCCTGGTTGATCTTCTGGATCTGATGGTCGCCGATGCCGTAGCGCTTGCCCTCCCGGTAGATCATCTCGTAGGTGATCATCGTGGGCACGAGGAACGCGCCGGCGTCCTTGATCGCCTGGGCGGCGGCCTCGCGGATCAGGTTGCCGTGCTCGATCGAGCGCACGCCCGCCTCGATGGCGTTGCGGACCGCCGAGTCCGAGTAGGCGTGGGCCAGGACGTACTTGCCGACCGCGCGCGCTTCCTCGACGGCCGCGCGCATCTCCCCGAGCGTGAACTGGGTGGTGTCGAGCTCATCGGACGGTGACATGGCGCCGCCCGAGGCCATGATCTTGATCTGGTCGACATCCCGCCGGAGCTGCTCGCGGACGGCCTTGCGCACCTCGGCCTCGCCGTCGGCGATCGAGCCGACCATTCCGATGCAGCAGTCGATCGGCTCGATCCACTCGGCGCGCCGGCGCTTGTCGCCGTGGCCGCCGGTCTGGGAGATGTAGCGGCCCGATACGAGCATCCGCGGTCCCGGATAGATCCCCTCGCCGATGGCTTCACGGAATCCGTAATCGGCGCCGCCCGCGTCGCGAACCGTCGTGAATCCCTGCATGAGACATTCTTCGGCGCGCCGGAGGGCCTTGGCAGCCAGAAGGCTCGGCGGCAGATACCGGTGCTGGTCAGTGATGTTGCCCTCGACGGCGCAGATGTGCACGTGGGCGTCGGTGAGCCCGGGCATGAGCGTCGCGCCCTTGCAGTCGAGCGTCGTCAGCGGCCCCGGGAGCGGGCCGACCTGTCCCGTGGAGAGGACGTCCTTGATACGGTCGTCCTCGACCACGACCGCGGCGCCCTCGACCGGGTCGGCGCCCGTGCAGTCGATCAGGACCGCATTGGTAAGGACGGTCAGGCTCATCGCGGCGTCACCTTCGCCTCGTACATCCACACCTTCTCGTCGGCGCGCGGCGTCCACCCGACGTGGTTCGCCACGCCGTACAGGTCGTGCTGCTGCCAGAGGAAGACCCAGGGGGCTTCGTCGCGGACGAGCCGTTGCAGCTCCGCGTAGGCGTCGGCGCGGGCCTTGGGATCGAGGCGGGTCTGCGCGCGCGCGATCTTGTCGTCGATGATCCGGTTGTGGCCGTAGGACGAGTAGGTCTGGTCCGCGAGGAAGAGCGGCTGCATCGTGCCCTGCCCGTGGAGCGCGGGGCCCCAGCCCAGGAAGAACATCTCGCCGGTGTTCCGGTTCTTGATCTTGTCGAGATGCGTGCCCCACTCGTTGACGACGACGTTGGCCTTGATCCCGAGGCGCTGGAGCTGTGCGGCGATGGCGAGCGACACGTCCTTGTCGAGCGGGTAGCGGCCCGCGGGCGTGTCGAGCGTGAGCTGGAGCTTGGTGGGGTCGACGCCGGCTTCACGGAAGAGCGCCTGAGCCCGCGCCACGTCGTGCTTGTAGCATTCGACCGGCGCGTAGTCGACGTTGGCGGGTGAGAGCGGCCCGCACATGCGGGTGGCCCGGCCCCTGAGCACTTGCTTGATCAGCTCATCAACGTCCACGGCGTGGTTCATGGCCCGACGCACGCGCACGTCCTGCATCGGCCCGGGCTTGAGGTTCACGAGCGCCAGGTAATTGATGCGTGAGGACACCGTCGCGCGCAGCTTGGCGCGGCCGCTCCGCTCGACCGCCTCGACGACGTGGGGCGGCACGTCCTTCATGACGTCGATCTCGCCCGAGAGCAGGGCGGCCAGCCGGGCGCTGAACTCGGGGATGAAGCGGAACGTCACCCGGCTCAGGTCGGCGGGGCCTTGCCAGTAGTCGGGGCTGCGCTCGAGGACGAGTCGCTCGTCGCGCTTCCACTCGACGAACTTGAATGGGCCGGTGCCGATGGGCTGCTGCGCGAGCTTCTCGGGCCCCAGCTCCCGGAGCGCCTTGGCCGGCATGATGAGGGAGTTCGTGAGGGACGCGCTGTCGATGAGATTCGGCCACGGCTGCTTCGTGAGGAATCGCACCGTATGGTCGTCGACGACCTGCACCTCCCTGACGAGGCCCCAGTACGCGGCAGCGGCGAAGTGACTCTTGCTGGCCGGATCGAGCGCGTAGTCGATCGTGGCCTTGACCGACGGCGCGGTAAAGGGCTCGCCGTTGTGGAACTTGACGCCCTTGCGGAGCTTGAACTCCCAGGTCGTGTCATTGACGATCCGCCAGCTCTCGGCCAGCATCGGCTTTGGCTTGAAGGTCTTGGGATCACGGTCGAGCAAGCGATCGTAGATGTGCTCGAGCATGTTGTTGGTCGTCCAGTCCACGATCGTCGCGGCGAGCAGCGTGCGCGGCTCGGCGCCCAGACCGACCACGATCTCCTTGCCGCGCCCCTGCGCCTCGGCGGCGGCCGCGCACAGCAGGGACAGGCCGACCAAGAGGGCGAGCAGCGCATCCACGCGACGCATACGGTCTCCCTGCAGTCGGTTCACTTCAACGGTCCGCTCAGTTCAGCTCGTCCAGGGTGAGCCGGAAGCTCGGGACGAACGTCTCCAGGAAGTAGCGGACCTCCGGCAGGTCGAGGCCCTCGACGCTTGCCCGCAGGGCCTTCTCGGCCTGGGCGAACTCGGGGTTGCCGGCGCCGGTCTCCTCGAGGCACTTGAGATAGGCGCAGAGCTTGTCGGCCGCCTTCACCAGCTCGCGGTGTGCGCGGTCGCGCGCCTCGGGTCTGAAGAAGGCCTCGTAGCCCGGCTTCAGCGGGGCGGGGATCAGCGCGAAGAGCTTCTCGGTCGACGCGGCCTCGATCGCGCGATACGCGCGCTCGATCTCGGGATTGAACTCCTTCACGGGCGAGGGGAGATCGCCGGTCAGGACCTCGCTCGTGTCGTGATAGAGCGCCAGCGTCGCGGTCCGTTCGGGGCTCACGTCACCGCCGAAGAGCCGGTTGCGGATCAACGCGAGCGCGTGGGCGATCTGCGCCACGCGCAGGCTGTGCTCCTGGACGTTCTCCGGATACGTGCTGTGCATCAGTCCCCAGCGACGGATGAACTTCATCCGCGACAGATAGGCGAAGAAGTGACTGGTGGCCATGCCCCGGCGTCGAGCCGTTCAGACCCTGAGCTTCGGGTCCATGGTGTCGCGGAGCCAGTCGCCGAGCAGGTTGACGCCGAGCGCCGTGAGCGCCAGGGCTGCGCCGGGGAACGCCGCCAGCCACCAGGCGACATACACGAAATCGCGGCTCTCGGACAGCATGCTTCCCCAGGCTGGTGTCGGCGGCTGTATGCCGAACCCGAGAAAGCTGATCGCCGCCTCGGCCACGATGAACGACGAGAACTGGAGACTCGCGACCACGATGATGGACGGCGCCACGTTGGGCAGCACGTGGCGGACCAGGAGGCGCGTGCGGCTCATGCCGAGCGCCGCCGCCGCTTGGACGTAGTCGCGCTGCTTGACCGAGAGCACCTCGCCGCGCACGACGCGAGCATACACGACCCATCCGGCGGCCGAAAGGCTGAGGATGATGTTGCGAAGGCCGAGCCCGACGATGGTGTTGATCGTCATCGCCAGCAGGATGAAGGGAAAGGAAAGCTGCACGTCGGCGATGCGCATCAGCACGGCCGAGGGCCAGCGCTCGACGAAACCCGCGACGAGGCCGAGCGAGCCGCCGACGACCGCGGTGAGGACGACCGTGCAGCCGCCGATGAACAGCGCCAGGCGCGCCCCGTGCAGGACGCGCGCGAAGAGATCGCGGCCGAGCTGATCGGTGCCGAGGAGGTGACCCGCGGCGCCCGGCGGCTTGAGGCTCTGGGGGAAGTCGGTGCGGAGTGGGTCGTGCGGGGAGAGCCACGAGGCGGCAAACGCCGCGAGGAGCGCCGTCAGCGTCAGGCCGATCCCGAGCCATTTTTTCATTGAAGAGGGCACGGGCGCCCGGGCTTCGCCACGCCCGTGCCCCTCTGGAACCTCCCACGACGATCAGTCGTTCGCTGCATGCGAGCCCGAATGACCGCCGGAATCCCGGCGCTCGCGCTCATCGCAGGTGGACGCGCGGGTCGAGCCAGCCGTAGACGAGATCGACCACCAGGTTGATCAGCGTGTACATGAGCGAGATGAAGAAAACCGCGGCAAGGACGACGGGGAAATCGCGATTGAGCAGCGCCTGGACCGTGAGCCGCCCGAGGCCGGGCCAGGCGAATATGGTCTCGGTGATCACCGCCCCGCCCAGCATCTGGCCCGCCTCGAGGCCGGCGAGTGTCACGATCGGAATCGCCGAGTTCCGGAGCGTGTGCTTGCCGATCACGCGCCCCTCGCCGAGCCCCTTGGCGCGCGCGGTCAGGATGTAGTCCTCGCCCAGCACCTCGAGCACCGCCGAGCGCGTGAGGCGCGCGACGCGGGCGGCGTAGAACGCCGCCAGCACGATCGTCGGCATGACGAGATGCGCGATGCCACCCATCCCGCCCGTCGGCAGCCACCGGAGCTGTACCGAGAAGAGATAGATCAGCATCAGCCCGAGCCAAAAGCCGGGCGTGGCCTGGCCCAGCACCGTCGAGATCGTCGCGACGTGATCGAGCAGCCCGTCGCGGCGCACCGCCGAGAGGACGCCGAGCGGGACCGCGACCGCGAACGTCAGGAGCAGCGAGGTGCCCGCCAGGAGGAGCGTGGCGGGAAGCCGCTCGAGCACGAGGCCCATCGCGTCCTGCCGGTAACGCAGCGAATCGCCGAAATCGCCGCGGACCGCACCCGCGACGAAGCGCGCGTACTGCACCAGCATCGGATCATTGAAGCCGAGGCGCTGGCGGAACTCATTCACGTCCTTGGCCTGGATGTCCATCGGCATGAAGAGGAGAACCGGATCACCGGAGAGGCGGACCATGGCGAAGACCGCTGTGAGCGAGAGGAACACGACGAGAGCGGTCTGGGCGAGGCGGGACACGACGTAGGCCCGCATGAGCCTACATTTGTATCATGGCACTCCGCGAGGTTCGCAGTCCGGACGCGGGCTAGGCGGTGCGAGCCGCAGCCGGGCGCAGGGCCGCCGTGCGAGCCGGAGGGCCGGGCTGGGGTCCCCAGGCCCGCGCCGAGCGATGCAGATGGACCCCGTCCGGCGAGGCGAGCCGATGAACTAGCAAAGCGTCCAGCGCTCCGAGACCCAGTATGGCTGGTAGTACCCCCAGGTGTACGCGCGGGGCTCGTAGTGCCCCTCGACCCACAGGGCGTCCGAGTTGTAGGAGCCGGGGACCCAGACGTTCGACACGTGGCTCTGGGGGATCCAGCTGTAGGCCCAATAGCCGGGGCTGAGGCAGCGCCGCGGGACCGTGATGTAGACCGGCTGCGGGACGACGACCACCGGGGCACGATGGATGACGTCGGGGCGCCGATGGATGTGGTCGCCCACCGGGCCGTGGTGGATGTCGTTGGGACGGCGATGGGGGACCGGGCTCGTGACGGTGATCCTGATCCCGGTCGCGTCGGCAGGGACCGGAGCGCCGGCGACCAGCAGTGTCAGCAGGAGAACGACGACGATACCCACGTCCATCCCTCTCTACGCTCTTTGACGCCGGGCCGAGGCTCGTCATTTACCTATCGACGATCCGCGCCTCGACTCCCGTCCAGACCAGCTCAGCCCAGCGCGCATAGCCCACGTCGGACGGGTGATAGCCGTCCGCCGAGATGAGCTCGGGCTGCAGCGGAACCTCGCGCTGGCTGGCGGCGTAGAGATTCACCAGCTCGGCCCCGTGCGCCCGGCCCGTGCGCTCGAGCGCTTCGTTGAACACGATGGTCTGTCGGCCGACCGCCTCTCGGAGGCGACTCCGGCTGAAACGCGGGGTCACCGCCAGGTCGGGAATCAGATTCACGACAGCGATCGCCGTCGTCTCGTAGCGCAGGCGCCCGAGGATCGTTTCGAGATTCTTCTCGTACGTCGCCACCGGCACCCGCGTGGTGATGTCATTCGGTCCGATCGAGAGCGTGACCAGGTGAGGGCGCAGCCCGATCGCCCGGTCGAGCTGGCGCAGCAGCACCTCGGCCGAGGTCGCGCCGCCCGCGCCCAGATTGACGACGCGCGCGCTCGGATACACGGCGCGCAGGCGCTCGTGCAGCCGGCTTACGTAGTTGCGGTCGGGGCTCGTGGCGCCGACACCCTCGACCGTGCTGTCGCCGAGGGCCACGTACAGGACGGCGGCACTGCGGTCGGCGGGCAGGGTCCGAACACCGTCCGGGCGACCGGTGGCGCACGCCGTCGCGAGCAGCGCGGCGAGCACCGTGACACGCCTCACCAGTGCGACGCTTCCTCGAGGGTGCGGCGGTACCACGGAGCGTCGGGGAAGGTGATCGGGCGGATCGCGGGCAGCGTCACGCCGGCCTCGCGGTAGGCGCGCACGAACGATCGTCCGGCCTCGGCGGCGCCGACGGCGCCGACCGCGCGGGTCAACTCCTCCGCCACCTCGCCGCTGCGATCGAACAGGGCCAGCTCTTTCCCGAGGCCGCTTGCCTCGAGCATGGCGCGGTAGAACGGCAGCGCGAGGTACCGCGCGAGCTCGGCGCGGAAGGCGACGAGGGCGCCGGGCGCGTCGTCCGAGATCGCCAGCGGCACCGCGGCGACGATCTCGAAACCGGCCAGCGTTTTGCCCGCTCGCGCGCGCCCGCGCTCGAGCGCGGGCACGGCGACGTCGCGTACGTAGCCCGGCGAGCAGAGCCAGAGGACCACGCCATCGGCGATCTCGCCGGCCAGCTCGAGCATGTTCCTGGACAACGCGGCGAGGTAGAGCGGCGGCGCGGCGGGACGCTCGGGCACTGCGAGACTCCACGTGACGCGGTAGTGCCGCCCAGCGAACGCGACGGTGCCGCCGAGGGCGCCGCGGAGGACGGCGACGTACTCCCGCATCACGGCGAGGGGCTCGCGCAGGGAGAGGCCGAGCATCGCTTCCATGCTGGCGCGGTGGCTCACGCCCAGGCCGAGCGTGAAGCGCCCGCCCGTCACCTCCGAGAGCGTGAGCGCCGCCTGGGCCATCGTGACCGGGTGCCGCGGGTAGATCGGGACGACCCCGTTGCCGAGCCCGAGCCGCGTTGTCGCGGCGCCGTAGGCGGCGAGAACGAGGAACGAGTCGCGCCCGGAGCCGTGGGTCACCCAGACGCTTTCATAACCGAGCGCTTCCGCGAGCCGCGCGAGGTCGACGCCGCCCGCCAGGTCGCGCCCCGGGTTGAGGAAGGCCGCACGCCGGAGAGTCGCCACGTCAGTCCCGGATCCAGGACTCGGCGAGCGGAATCCGCGCTCGCCGCGCCGGGGCCCGGAGCGGGATCACGTTCGCGGCGCGGGTCGCGCTGGGCGCCAGCCGCAGGAGCCCTTCGACCTCCGCCCGCCGGTAGAGTCGCTGGCGCTTGATCCCCTGACGGTAGCTCCGGAGGACGCCGCGGCTCACGTAGGCGTAGAGCGTCGCCGCCTTCACGCCGAGCAGGCGCGTGGCCTCCTTGACCGTCAGGTATTCCTCGCCGTTCACGCTGATCATGGTGCGCCGCCTTCCGACGCTAGCAGGCTCGGCCGGTCTCGTCCAGGGCCGACCGTGCTAAATCAATTTAAATCAAGTATAATAAATATTAATCAACTTAACCGTAAGGAGGCGGCGATGGAGACGGCATGGAAAGCAGGGCTCGAGGACGTCATCGCGGCGCGGTCGGCGATCTGCCAGGTTGACGGCGCGGCGGGCAAGCTCTACTACCGGGGCTACGAGATCGGCGAGGTCGCCGGGGCCATCCCGTTCGAGGACGTGACGGCGCTGCTCTGGCACGGCGAGCTGCCCTCGCCCGCCGCGTCGGCCCAGTTCGCGTCGCGCCTGGAAACGGCGCGCGGCCTCCCGGCGGCCGTGGCCGACCTGCTCCGGACCCTCCCCCGCGACAGCCATCCCCTGGACGCGCTCCGGACGGCGGTGTCGCTGGCCGCGACCGGGGATCCCGACGTCCGCTCCAGCGATCCCGAGGCCAACCTCCGCAAGGCGTTCCGACTTATGACCCTCGTGCCGGAGACGGTCGCGGCCTGGCAGCGGATCCGGACGGGCCGGACACCCGTGGCGGCGTCGGCCTCGGTGTCGCACGCGGCGTATTTCCTCGAGCTCCTCGAGGGGCGCGCGCCGTCGCGCGAGGTCGCGCGGGTTCTGGACCTGGTGCTCACCCTGCACGCCGACCACGAGCTCAACGCGTCGACGTTCGCGGCCCGGGTCGGCGTCGCGACGCTCACCGATCTCCACGCGGCCATCGTGGCGGCGATCGCGACGCTCAAGGGGCCACGGCACGGTGGCGCCAACGAGGACGTCCTGGCGATGCTGCTCGAGATCGGCGATCCCGCGCGCGCCGAGAGCTATGTCGAGGCGCGCCTCGGGGCGCGGGCCGGGCTGTCCAAGCACGAGCGCGGCGATCCGCGCGTCCGCGTGCCCGGGTTCGGTCATCGCGTCTACCGCGTGGACGACGCGCGGGCGCGGGTGCTCCGGGGGATGGCGAAGTCGATGGCCGAAGCGACCGGCCGGCAGAAGCTCTTCGAGGTCGCCGAGCGTGTCTCCGACGCGATGCGCGCCCGCACGACGCTGCCGGTGAACGTCGACTTCTTCTCGGCCGTGGTCTACGATGCGCTCGGGATCCCACCGGACTTCTGCACGTCGATCTTCGCGGTCGGGCGCGTCGCGGGCTGGTGTGCGCACGCGCTGGAGCAGTTCGCCGACAACCGGCTCATCAGGCCGCGCGCCGAGTACGTCGGCGCCGCGCCGCGGTCCCTCGCCGCTGATCAGCGGCGCAGGACAGAGACCTCCATGGCGTCGTCGTCGAAGTCGTAGGCGCGACTGTCGTAGCGGCCGCCGGCCCGCACGTGCTCGAGGTAGGGAGCGACGTCGCGGCGGAAGGAGCCTGTGTTGTCGGCGACGACGACGGCGCCGGGGACGAGCTTCGGCTCGAGCTGGCGGAGATAGTCGAGGTAGTCCTCCTTGGCGGCATCGATGAAGGCGAAATCGAAGCGGCCCGGCAGGAGCGGGATCACGCGCAGCGCGTCGCCCGCGACCACCTTCACGCGCCGGTCCAGGCCCGCCTCGGCGACGTTCGCCCGCACGAGGCCGGCCAGGAAGGGATTCGCCTCGACACAGGTGAGCCGGCCGCGGGGCGGCATCGAGCCGGCGATCAGGATCGCCGAGTAGCCGAGCAGCGAACCGAGCTCGATCGCGCGCGTGGGCCGGTGGCGGTCGAGGAGCCGGCGGAGGACTCGGCCTTTGGCCCGGCCGACGATGGGGATGTGCCAGCGCGTCGTGGCGCGGTCCATCAGCGCGAGCATCCGGCGCGCCTGCTTGGTCACGCGCGCGCGGCCGACACGCGGGGCGCGACCGTGTCGGGCACCGGGTAGCGTCGCGAGGACTTGCCCGCTTTGACGATCTGGCCGGGGAGCGTCCGGCCGACGATCTCCTGAACTCGGCGCGACACCGCAATCAGCCGGTCGAGGTCGATCCCGGTCTCGATCCCCATGGCGGAGAGGCAGTGGACGAGGTCCTCGCTGCAGACGTTGCCCGAGGCACCCGGGGCGAACGGACAGCCGCCCAGGCCGCCGATCGAGCCGTCGAGGTTCGTGACGCCGTACTCCATGGCGGCCAGGATGTTCGGGATCGCCATCGCCCGGGTGTCGTGCGTGTGCAGCGTCCACTCGATCCCCGGGAACTTCGCCACCAGGTGCTCGAAGACGCGCGCGACCTGCCGCGGGTTCGCCATCCCGGTTGTGTCGGCGAGGCCGATCGCGTGCGCGCCGATGTCGGTCAGGCGCCGCACCACGCTCTCGAGCTGTTCCAGCGGAACGTCGCCCTCGAACGGACAGCCGAACGACGTGGACACGCCGCAGCCCACCGGAACCTTCGCGCGCTCGGCCACCTGCATGACCGCGCGCAGCTTCGCCATCGATTCGGCGATCGTCATGTTCACGTTGGCGAGGTTGTGGCTCTCGCTGGCGGAGATGACGGTGTGGATCGCGTCGACGCCGGCGTCGACCGCGCGCACCGCGCCCTTGTCGTTGGGAACGAGGGCCGCGTAGCGCGTGCCCGGGCGACGCGCGATGCGCGCCATCACCTCTTCGGCGTCGCGCAGCTGGGGGACGACCTTGGGGTGGACGAAGGAGGTGACCTCGATCCGGGCGACCCCGGCCTCCGACAGAAGGTTCACCACCTCGACCTTCTGCTCGGTCGGAATGAAGTCGGGCTCGATCTGGAACCCGTCCCGGGTTCCCACTTCACAAATCGTGACACGCGCCGGCAGCTTCATGGCATCCTCCAGATCTCCCGGGTGTGGAGAACTGTAGCACGGCGGCGGGCGAACCCCTCGAGCGCCGGCCGGCATCCAACAGAGAGGAGGCCCTGATGAATCCCAATATCGCCATTACCGACAAGGACAGCGCAGGTGTAGTGAAAATCCTGAACGCCCTGCTCGCCGAAGAGTACGTGCTCTACACGAAGACCCGCAATTACCACTGGAACGTCGTTGGACCTCAGTTCAACGACCTGCACAAGTTCTTCGCCGAGCAGTACGAGGCGCTCGACGACTTCATCGACGAGGTGGCCGAACGGGCGCGCACGCTCGGCGGGCACTCGGTGGCGACCCTGGTCGAGTTCCAGGAGGCCGCGCGGCTCAAGGAGCATCCCGGCCAGTATCCGGCCGCCGAGGAGATGCTCGACAACCTGCTGGCCGACCACGAGACGATCATCCGTCAGCTGCGCGCCGACGGTGACGCCGTGGCGAGTAAATATCACGACGCGGGCACGAACGACTTCCTCATCGGCCTGATGGAGAAGCACGAGAAGATGGCGTGGATGCTCCGCGCCTTCCTGGAAGGGAAAGCTCCGAGCCGCTCGCGCTAGAGTGCGCGCCGCGCCGACTGGGCTCGCCGTAACCGGTTCGAGCGCCGGCTTCACCGGCGCAATCGATCCTAGGCGGAACCGCAGTGGGTGACCGGTGGGGGGAATCGGGGGGAGGGCGTGATGACCGCTTG
>JAHFDK010000125.1 GCA_023249095.1 Candidatus Rokuibacteriota bacterium
CCACGGCGTCGGCGGGATGGTCGGCATGCTCCTGACCGGCGTGCTGGCGAACGCGGCGGTCAACCCGGCCGGCGCCGACGGCCTCCTCCGGGGCGGCGTCCGCCTGTTCCTGGTCCACCTCCTCGCGCTCGTCATCGTCACCGTCTATGCGCTTGGCGGCTCGTACCTCCTCTACAAGCTCACCGACCGGAGCCGCGGAGTTTCCGAAGCTCAAGGTGGTCCTGCCGACGGTGACGTTCCAGGACCGCATGGTCCTCCACGACGGCGACCGCGAGATCCAGCTCTGGCACCCGGGCTTCGCCGCGCACACGATCGGCGACGCCGTCGCGTACTTGCCGGCGGAACGGATCCTGTTCGCCGGCGACATCGCGTTTCATTACGTCACGCCGCTCGCGTTCCAGGGCCACATCGGCAACTGGATCAAGGCCGCCGATCGGCTGCTGCGCTACGAGGCGGACGTCATCGTTCCCGGCCACGGGCCCATCGGCACCAAGAAGGATCTGAAGCACATGCGCGCCTACCTGGCCATAGTGCGGCGCGAAGCGAAGCAGCGGTTCGACGCCGGAATGCCGGCGGAGGCGGCGGCGGGCGACATCAAGCTCGGCGTCTACGCGTCCTGGAGCGACGCCGAGCGCATCCTGCCGAACGTCATGCGCTGTTATCAGGAGTTCCGCAACGAGCTGGACCAGCCGATGGACCTGCCGCGCATGCTCGCGGGGATGGAGCGGCTCCGCGGCGCCCGCGCCGACCACACGTGTCTGTGAAACGCCATCCGTCGGCAGGCGCTCGCTCCGCGGTCGTCAGCGCGGTGGCAGCACGATCACGGCGGGGTTCGTCGAGGCGATCTTGACGTTGAGGCGCCAGGGCGCGGGCCCCACCTGATCCAGGGCGAAGTAGAGGACGGTGGTACCCTGGATCCGGCTGCCGCCGCCGACGGGCACGTCCACGCCTACCCCGGTTCCCACGCCGACACCGCCGCCTCGACCCACGCTTCCTCCCCCCATGCCGATGCCAAAACCGATGCTGCTGCCGCCGCCCGGTGGCGGATGCTCGATGGTCTGCGGTCGGACGGCGGCGCCGTCCGCCTTGACGATCTGAACATCCTCGAGGCGGTAGCCTCCGGTGTCGATCTCCACGCGAAGCCGATCGATCAGGATCATGTAATCGGCGGAGATCGCCCCGCCCGGCGGCGGCGACTCGGGCGTGTAGGGGAGGGTGGCGGTCGAGCACGCGCTCAGGCCCACCGCCAGCGCGAGTAACCCGCGCGCTCCGTTCATCGTGTTGCTCCTTCCTAGCAGTCGGATCAGCTCCGGCCCGACAGCTCCTTGCGCACGAGGGCGGCGCCGGCGGCGAGGGCGGTGAGCTTCTGGTTGCACATGTATCGCGGTGACCAGCCGAAGCCGCAGTCGGGATTCACGGTCAGCTTCTCGGCCGAGCACACCTGGAGCACGCGCCGGATCCGCCGCGCCACGTCGTCCGCGGTGTCCTGGTTGAACCCCTTCACATCGATGACGCCCGCGCCCAGCTCGCGTCCCTCACCGTAACGCTTCCAGAGGTCCAGCTCGCTGAGCTCCCGGCCCGCGAACTCGAGGACGAGCTGGTCGGCGCGCGTCTTGAGGAGGCCAGGAAAGTACGGCTCGTAGGAGCGGCTGAAACGCGAACGGCCGAACCGGTTGCCGAAGCAGATGTGGAACGCGAGCTTTGCCTTGACGCCCGCGGTGGCCAGGTTGAAGAGCCGGGCCATCTCCTCGCCGGAGACGTTGCCGCGCGCGGGCTCGTCCAGCTGGATGAAGTCGGCCCCGGCCGCGACGAGCCCGCGCAGCTCCTCGTTGATGACCTCGGCGAAGCGCTCCGCCACGTCGACGACGCCCTTGTAGAGCTTGCCCGGGTGAATCCGCGAGCCGAACGTGAGCGGTCCGGCGCAGGTCGCCTTGGTGTCTCGCGTCGTGTGGGCCCGAAGGTACTCGAACTCCTTGACGATCCCGAGCCCGCCCGGTGGCGTCTCGATGCGGCCGACCGCTTCGTAGCGCGTCTGCTGGTCGTAACCCCACGGGCCCGCCTTGCGGCGGACGGGCAGGGGCTCGATGCCCTGGATGATGGCGTAGTACGAGTCGACGTAACCGTCGAGACGGCGAACCTCGCCGTCGGTGATGATGTCGATGCCCGCCGTCTCCATGTCGCGGATGGCGGTGTTCGCGGCGTCGTCGAACATCTCCTCCAAGTCCCCGGGGCCGAATTCGCCCTGCTCGGCCGCCTTGACCGAGGCGAACCACCAGCCGGGTTTGCCGTGCGAGCCCACGACGGTAGTCGGGATCAGCGGCAGCGGCATGATTGGTTGTAGCGGGGGCCGTGAGGACGGAGTGGCCGCGCGAAGCCGCAGGGCGTTCGACGCCCGAGGTGAGCCTGAGTGAATCCGAGGGTGGCCTGAGAAAGATGGGTCATCGTGAGAGGGCGTTTCGTCAACACGTGTCTACACCAGGCCGAGTCGCTGGCGAGCGAGCCGGGTACCGGCGACCAGCCGCTTGAGCTTCTCGAAGGCGACCCAGCGCGGCACCGGAAAGAAGCCGCAGTCGGGCACGGCCGACAGGCGCTCGACCGGAATGAATTTCGCGCAGCGCGCGAGCCGCTCGGCGACGTCTTCCGCGCTCTCCATGTAGAACGACTTCACGTCGACGACGCCGCAGGCCACGTCCCGGTCGACGCCGATCTCCTTCCAGTGCTCGATTTCCGCCATCTCGCGGTTGGCGTACTCGAAGACGAACTGCTGGCACTTCGCGTCGAGCAAGGCCGGGAACAGCCAGCGGTACGAGCGCTTGCCGCGCGGGCGCGACAGGAGGTTGCCGAAGCAGACATGGTAAGCGATCCGCGCACGCACGCCCTCGACGCAGGCGTTGAACATCTTCACGTACTCGTCGATGTGCCCGGGCACGATCGCGGCCGACGGCTCGTCGAGCTGGATATAGTCCGCGCCCGCCTCGACGAGCGCGCGCAGCTCGGCGTTGATGGCGGGGACGAAGTCCCAGCAGAGGGCGAGCCGGTCGTTGCCGTACACGTCGCCGGGGCGGAGCTGGACGTGGATCGAGAGCGTGACGGGTCCCGGACAGGTCGCCTTCACGGGCTTGTCGGTCTGGGTCTTCAGATACCGGAACTCATCGACGACGCCGAGCCCTTTCGGCACCTGGATGCGATGACGCGGCCGGTAGCGCGGCGCCGAGTCGTAGGCGTACAGCCCGGTCTTCCGGAGCGGCTCGACCGGGTCGAGGCCGTCCATTTTCTCGTAGAAGGTCTGCACGAAGAAGAAGCGTCGCATCTCGCCGTCACAGATGATGTCGATGCCCGCGCGCTCCTGATCGCGGATGGCGAGCTGGGTTGCGTCGTCGAACGTTTCCTTCACGTCGGTCTGGCCGTACTCGCCCGCTTTGATCTTGTCGAGCGCGGTCCAGAACCAGCCGGGGAAGCCGTGGCTTCCCATCACATGCGTCGAGATCGGGGGCAGCGCGGCGGTCACGCGCAGTTCTTTATCAGAGGGGCCGGCGCTTGGCAATGGCGGCGAGGACGCGCTCGGCGGCCCCCGCGACCTGGACACAGGTCGGCGACGGACTTGACCTGTCCGCCCAGACCCAGACTTCCGGAATTGTGTCGACACAGGCGATCCTGGGCGCGCGATATGACGCGATATGATAAGAGTAACCTTCATGCAAGTCCGCTTCTGGGGCACGCGCGGATCGATCGCTGCGCCCGGGCCGAAGACCGCGCGCTACGGAGGAAATACGTCCTGCGTCGAAGTCCGGGCCTCCGACGGGACGGTGATCATCCTCGACTGCGGCACGGGCGCGCGCGAACTCGGGCTACATCTCGCGCAGACGATGCCGCAGCCCATGCGGCTCCACCTCTTCATCGGCCACACCCACTGGGACCACATCCAGGGCTTTCCCTTCTTCGTACCCGCGTTCCTGCCGGGCTCCGAGCTGAACATCTACGCGCCGGTCGGCTTCCAGCGCGGCCTCGAGGAAGCGATGGGGGGCCAGATGGAGTACTCGTACTTCCCGGTGAAGATGCGCGATCTGCGCTCGCGCATTCACTTCACGGAGCTCGACGAGGGCTTCTTCCGGGTCGGCGACGTGCTCGTCGAGACGCAGTTCATCAACCACACCGCGCCGACCGTCGCGTACCGCATGACCAGCGACGGCGCGACCATCGCCTACGCGACCGACCACGAACCCTTCTGGAACGCTTCGGGCCGGGTCTCTCAGCACCCGGGCGACGAGCGCCACATCGCCTTCCTGAAGGGCGCGAACCTCGTCATCCACGACGCGCAGTACACCGAAGAGGAGTACCGCGACAAGGTCGGCTGGGGTCACAGTAGCCTCGAGTACGCCGTCGACGTCGCGCTGGCCGCTGGCGTGGAGCGCCTCGTGCTCTTCCACCACGATCCGGCGCACGACGACGAGACGATGGAGCGGATGGAGGTGATGGCGCGCGCCCACGTCGCCCGTCGGGGACAGGCGCTGGAGGTCCTCGCCGCCCGGGAGGGGCTCGAGCTGCAGGTCATGGGCGGCAGCGCTGCGCCTGCCATGGCCGAAGCGTCCGCGCTCCAGCACCGCCAGATCGCCGGCGGCCGCGTGCTGGTGGTCAGCGCGAACGAGGCGGAAGTCGCCGAGATCGAGGAGATCCTCACCGATGACGGTCTGATCCTCCTGCGACAGTCCGACATGCGCGCGGTGCTGGCCCACGGTCACGAGCTGCTGCCCGACATCGCGATCATCGACCGCGAGTTGCTGGACGGCGACGACGGTGACCCGATGCTCGAGATGTTGCGGGACCGCCTCGGGCGGCGAAACTTTCCGATCGTCGTCCTGGCCGACAGCTCGATCCCCTCTGACGCCGTGTACCGCGGCGAGGCGTCGTCGACCGACTACCTCGCCAAGCCGTTCAGTCCGCCCATGCTGCGCGCCCGGGTTCGTGCCTGGCTGGCCCGCACGCTCATGGTCTTTGACTCGGCCGAGCGCGTGAGCGCGGCGTCGGGCGTCGACCGCACGCCGGGCGGGAGCGACCGCCGTGCCCGCTGCGCGAGCCTGCTCGCCTCCGTCCCTCTCTTCCGGCAGCTCAACGGCGAGCAGCGCGAAATGCTCCTCGCCAGCGCGGCGGAGCAGAGCTTCGCGCCCGGCCACGTGCTCATCCGCGAGAACGATCCGCCGGAGCGCATCTTCGTGATTCTCTCCGGGCGCGTCCGCGTTCTTGAAGTGGCGCCCGACTCGCCCGTGGAGCTGATCGTGGGTGAGCTGGGGGAGGGCGAGATCATCGGCGAGCTGAGCATGCTCCGGAACCAGTCGCGCTCGGCGACCGTCGTCGCGATAGAGCGGACGCACTGCCTCGTGCTCCCGCAGAGCGCGTTTCTGAAGGTGCTTCAGAACTCGACGGAGCTGGCGGTGTCCCTGCTGCGGACGCTCGCAGGGCGTCTCTACGAGACCGACCGCCGGCTGTCCCGCTACGCCCCCGACCCGGTCACCGGGCTGGCGGGTCGTCGGGCTTTCCACGATCAATACCGGCGCCTGGCCGCCGTCGCGCGCCGCCGCAAAACGGGGGCGCTCTTGCTCGTCCTCGACGTCTCCCAGCTCAAGGCGATCAACGATCGCTACGGATACGGGGTCGGTGACGACGTCTTGAGAGTCGTGGGCGACGCGCTCGTCGAGGGTACGCGCACCACGGATCTGATCGTCCGCCACGGCGGCGACGAGTTCGTCGTGTTCTTCCCGGACGCGGGTCCCGGCGACGCCGACACCGTCATCGCCAGGGTCCGCGAGAAGATCAAGGGGTTGTCGGCCAAGCGCGGGATTCCGGTCGCCGTTACGTGCAACTTCGGGGTCGTGTACGCTCAGGCGCCTCCGGAGAGCGCGGAGGACCTGTTGCGCGAGGCCGACCAGGACATGCTGCGCCGTAAACGGTAGGCGGCTACCGTTTCCTCCGACTCGCGAACTCCCGAATCCGCTCCCGCGCCGCGGCACCCGTCCTGAGCGCGGCGCCGTATCCCTCGGCCTCGCGTCCCCGCGCGCCCGCGCGGATCGCCGCGACGATCTCCTTCGTTGCGGCAAGGCCGCCGCGCGGCGACCGCGCGATGTCCGCCGCGAGAGCCGCGACGCTGGCCGCGAGGGTCGGCGGGGCGACGACGCGGTTGACGAGCCCCATCCGCAGCGCCTCGGCCGCGTGGATCGTGCGCCCGGTGAGGAGCAGGTCGCGGGCGTGGCCCCCGGCCACGATGTCGAGCAGGCGGGCGATGCCATACCCCGGGTTGAAGCCGAGCGTGACCTCGGGGAGCCCGAACCGCGCCCGGTCGGAAGCGACGCGGAGGTCTTGCGCGACGGCGAGCATGAGCCCGCCGCCGAGGGCGTAGCCGTCGACGGCGGCGATCGTCACCTGGGGCAGCGTCGCGAACCGGTCCATGAGCACCGCGTGGCGCCGGGCGAGCGCCTCGGCCTCCTCGGGCGTGACGGTCTCCATCTCCTTGATGTCGTTCCCGGCGCAGAAGGCGCGTCCCCGGCCGGCGACGACGAGGACGCGCACGTCGTCCATGACGGTGACGCGCTCGAGCGCCTCCTCGAGCGCGCCGGTCAGCAGGCGATTGAACGCGTTGAGAGCCTCCGGGCGGTTGAGCCAGAGCCAGGCGACACCGGCGTTCGCCTCAAGCTCGATCACGGGAACGGGTGCCTTGAGTCCGGCTTCGACCGAGGGCGGCCAGCGCTAGGTACGTGACGGCTCCGATCGCGAGCCCGACCGTTGCCGTGATGGCGATCGGCCAGAAATCCGTCCTGAAGAAGGGGACGGCGAAGAACGGCGAGCGGCCGTCACGGGGTCGAATTCTCCCGTCGAGAAGTCCTTCCACCAGCTCCATCGTCTCGGTCATGAGCACCTCGATCGCCGCCTTGGCGAACGCCGGGTCCGCCAGCGCAGGATGGCCCACGTATCCGCGCCCGCCGTTTCGCAGCGGAAAGTTCGGCACGACGCGCTCGGCGAGCGAATAGCGCGCCGGAGGAAGCGCGCGATAGGACGGATCGACGAGGTCGGGGCGGAGGAGCAGCATCAGCGACGTCTCCCACCAGCCGCCATGAGCGTCTTCGGCGAACGCCTGCCGCTCCTCGTCGGACAGGGGACGCCCGAGCGCCGTCGCGACCTTCTCGAGATACCGGCCGCGGAGGAACTGCCAGGCGAGATGGCCCGAGAACGACGCCATCGTCACGCGGTGCCGCCGCGAGACGATCGCGGAGGCCTCTTCGAGCGCCGTGAGGTGTCCCGGCCCGCCGTGGCCGTTGGCGACCAGAATGTATCGGAAGCCGGCGCGCGCCAGCGAGCCGCCGTAGTCGACCAGCGCGTCGCGCACGACGCGCTGCCGCACGCTCACGGTCCCGACGGCGTCGAACGTGAAGGAACCGAGATGGAGGGTGGGCGCCAGCAGCACGGTCCAGCCCGGCCGCGCGGCGGTGAGGCGCTCAGCGAGCGTCTCGGCGAAGTAGCGGGCGGCGATCGCGTCGACACCGACCGGCAGGTGGGGCCCGTGCTCCTCGAGCGGGCTCACGGTCAGGACGACGGCGGTGCGCGCGCGGTCGAGCGCGTCGAGCGCCGGGGTCGACATCTCTTCCAGCAGGCGAACGCTCAAAAAGAGCTCCCTTTCGTCGCGGCGAGGTAGTCGTTCTTGGCCCGCTCGAGCTCGGCGATGAGGGCCTGGCGCTCGGTCGTGAGCCGTCGGGCCGCGTGCTCCCGGGTCAGGGCGAGGGCGCCGAAACGCAGCCGGCTCCGCAGGCGCCCGGCGCCGACCCAGTAACGATACGCGATGACCCCGGAGATCGGCAGCGAGAGGGCGAACACCAACGCGGCCGCCCGTCCAACGAGCCGGGCCGCGATCCAGATCTCGAGCCCCCAGAAGAGCGGAAGCGCGAGCATCGCCGTCAGGAATCGCCACGTCGCGTAGTCCGTCTCCTTGCGCGACCGGCGCCGCGCCACCCAGCGTGGGATCCAGTACGGGAGGAAGTTCACCGTCGCGCCGTAGACGAAGAGCGGAAAGC
The DNA here is from genome assembly GCA_023249095.1 of Candidatus Rokuibacteriota bacterium. GTDB lineage: Bacteria > Methylomirabilota > Methylomirabilia > Rokubacteriales > CSP1-6 > AR31. Next base: position 8,058 of record JAHFDK010000125.1, read on the forward strand.
CCGCGATCGCCTCCCAGGTCAGGCGGATGCGCTGACGCGGCCGGGTCCGCTCGAGCCGAGCTCGCACCGCTTCGTCCTTGACGTGGTATTCGGCCAGGAGGGCCCGGTAGCTTTGGATGCGCTGCCAGATCCGCTCGACCCTCGCCGGATCGCGCCGCTTGAAGTAATTGGTCGAATCCACGATGGCCCGTGACAGGCGCACCAGGTCGATCTGGCGCTCCGCGAGCCCGCGCTCTTCACGGAGCTCGCGCACGAGCTCGCCGCGGTAGAGCTCCTGGACCGCGTTCACGAGCCGGCTCTCGTCGATCCGCTCGACGTGGACGACCTCCGCCTCCATGCCCCATTGGATCGCGTCGGTCAGGGCCTCGACCGCCTTGACCGGGTCGGCGCGGTAGGCGTCGCGGTACGGGGTCACGGGAATGGGCGAGCCGAAGGAGACGAGGACGCGCCCCCGAAAGGATTTCCGCGCGTCGAAGTTGAGCCCCACCGGAATGACTTGAAGCTCGCCCGGCCGCTCGGCCTCGTAGCCGAGCGCGATGCGCGCGGCGCCGGTCTTGATGCGCTGCACGCGCACCTCGGCGTGCGTGGTGCCCTCGGGATAGATGGCGACCAGCCGTCCTTCGCCGAAGGCCTTGAAGCACGCCGCGAAGGCGCCGAGGTTCTTGTCCATCTTGTCCGGGTCGTCCTGCTTGCGGTACACCGGGATCGCGCCGCACGCTCGGAGAAACCGAGCGGCGAGGGGGTGGCGGAAGAGCCCCGCCGTCGCGAGGTAATGGACCTTCCGCCGGAGCGCGCCGCCGACCAGCAGCGAGTCGATGAAATTGTTGGGATGGTTGATGCAGAGCAGCACGGCCCCGACGGTGGGCACGCGCTCGGGGTGCCGCACGTCCACCGAGCGGAAAAAGAACCAGAGCCAGAAGCGCCCGACGGTGCGCACGGCGCGATAGAAGCCGTCCATCGTGTCGCGCCGCATCCGGGTGTCGAGGGTCGCGCTCATGGAATCTCCCGTTGGGCGAAGCGCTTCACCAGCTCCTCGAAGTCGCTCACGGTGAGCGCCTCGGCCCACGCGGCGCCCTCGGAATCCCGTCCGTAGGATTCCCCCATGTAGACGACCGCCTCCTGCCTCGTCCGGAAGAGGCGCCAGAGATGACCCGCGCCCCCGCCGACGCGGCGGAGGTGGAAGACGGGATCGACGGGCGACGTGGGCTCGTAGGAGGCGCGCTGGCCGAAGCGGTCGAGCGTGATCCACGCCACGGCGATCCCGTGGGCGGAGAGCACGCGCGTCTTGAGCGATTCCTCGCGGGGCATCGACTCGAGATCGCAGAGCTGCGGGCCGTAGTACACCGAGACCCTGTCGGCGGGCAGCGAGAGGCCGACTTTGAGCAGCTCGCCGGTCTCGTCGAGGAGCGTCTTGGTCTCCTCACCGATCCAGAGGGCGCCCCCGTCGTGGTGATCGGCCCAGGCCTCGACCACCTGCCCCTTGGGGATGAGCGCCCGGCGACGTGCGAGCTCGGCTTTCTCGGTCGTCAGGTACAGCCGGCTCACGGAACGCGCGCGAAGCCTTCCATGATCCGGCGTGCTGTCCGATAGACGGTGACGCGCTCTGCCCACGGGCTGCCGTCGCGGAGCCGCACCGCCGCGTCGATCGGCAGCACGCCCGAGGGATGGCCCAGGCGGATGTCGCCCGCCGCGTTCCCGGAGCACTCGCTGACCAGCGTGCCGTCGAGACGCGCCGCCACCGCGAGACACATCGCGGCCGTGAGCGCGAAGGCACGGTGGCAGGCTCCCATGGAGATGACCCGCGCGACGACGTCGACCCTCTCGCCCTCGTAGCAGGCGCCGTCGAGCGCCGTGAAGCTGGCGGGCGCGGCGACCATCGCGATCTTCGGAAGGGCGGCGCTGCCGGGGATGCCCATGCGCGCGGCGGCTTCGACGCGAAGCGCTTCCAACCGGGCGGCGAGCGGGCGGTCGGCGTCGATCGCCTGAGGGCTTTCGGTGCCGACGAGCCCCAGGTCCTTCGCGCGGACGAACACCATCGGGTTGGTGGCGTCGACGAGCGACGCCTCGGCGCCGCCGATCCACTCGCGCGCTCGGTCGGTGGGCAGGAGCCGCCCCGTGCCGGCGCCGCCCGGGTCCTGGAAGTCGAGCGTGATCCTCGCGCCCCGCCCGGCCACGCCGGCCAGCTCGAAGTCGCCCCCGACCGCCGCCTCGCCGTCCTTCATGGGGACGTGGGACACGATGAGCTTTCGCGTGTTGGTGTTGTGGATGCGCACGATCGTCGTGCCGTCGGTCGTCTTCACCAGCCCCTCGTCGATCGCGAACGGCCCCACCGCCGACGAGCAGTTCCCGCAGTTGCCGCTGTAGTCCACCACCGGCGACTTCACGTCTACCTGGGCGAAGGTGTAGTCCACGTCCGCGTCCGGGTGGGTCGGTGGCCCGATGATGCACGCCTTCGAGAGTGAGGAGATGCCGCCGCCGAGGCCGTCGAGCTGGCGACCGTACGGGTCGGGGCTGCCGAGCGCGGTCAGCAAGATGCGGTCGCGCTCGGGTCCCGGCGCCGGAAGATCTCCGTCGTGGAAGACGAGGCAGCGGCTCGTGCCGCCGCGCATGTAAACGGCGCGGATCTTCTGCTGGTTCACCGGCACCTCCGATTCACGCGCGTCCGCTCTTCGTGTGCGCGAGGATGCCGCCGTCCAGCAATATTTCGCGCTCGCGCGGCGTGAGCACGCACGACGCCGTGAACACGGCACCCGTCCGCGCGTTGACGACCATCACCTGCTCGCCCGCCGCCAGCGCGGCGCGGAGCCCCGGCAGGCGCAGGCGGTCGTCGCGCTCGATGCCGGCCCACGCGGCCGGATCGTCGAAGACGAGCGGCACGACGCCCCAGTTGATCAGGTTCGTCCGGTGGATGCGGGCGAAGGACTTCGCGATCACCGCGCGCACGCCGAGGTACATCGGCCCGGTCGCCGCCGCCTCGCGCGACGACCCCTGACCGTAGGTCTCGCCGCCCACGATGATGCCGCGCCCCGCGGCCTTCGCGCGCGCCACGAAGTCGGCATCCACGTACTTGAAGCAGAACTCCGAGATCGCGGGAATGTTCGAGCGGAAGACGAGCACGGCAGCGCCGGCCGGCGAGATATCGTCGGTCGATACTTTGTCGCCGAGCTTGATCACGACAGGCGCCTCGAGCGCCTCGGCCACGGGCTCGCCGAGCGGCACCGGCTTGATGTTCGGCCCGCGCAGGATCTCGCCTCCGCCGTCGGGCTCGACGAACCCCGCCGTCGAGGACGCGAAGCGGGGCGGGAGCGTCACCGCCGGCGGCGGGCCGAGCGTGCGCGGGTCCGTGATGACGCCGGTCAGCGCCGAGGCCGCGGCCACGACCGACGAGCAGAGGTAGACTTCGTCGTCCTTCACGCCGCTCCGCCCCGAGAAGTTCCGGTTGAAGGCGCGGAGACTCTTGGCGCCGGCGGCCGGCACGTGGCCGATGCCGGCGCACGCGCCGCAGCTGGACTCGGAGACGATGGCTCCCGCGGCGAGGAGGTCGGCGAGGAGCCCCTCGCGGGCCATCGTCTCGAGGATCTTGTGGCTGCCGGGGAAGAGCACGAACGAGATCGATGGGTGGACGCGGCGGCCGCGGATCACCTCCGTGACCGACGCCATGTCGTGCCACGAGCCGTTCGTGCACGAGCCGACCATCACCTGCTCGACCGCCGTGCCCGCGACGTCCTCGACCGGCACCACGCGGTCGGGCGAGCCCGGCAGCGCGACGAGGGGGGTGATCGACGAGAGATCGAGCTCGATCTCACCGTCGTAGGTCGCGTCCTCATCGGGCGCGGCCGGGCGCCAGTCCTCGCCGCGGCCCAGACGCGTGAGAAACGAGCGCGTCACCTCGTCCGACGGGAACACGCTGGTCGTTAATCCAAGCTCGGCGCCCATGTTGGCGATGGTCATGCGCTGAGCCGCGAGGAGGCTCCGGAGGCCGGGGCCGCCGTACTCGAAGATCTTGCCGCTCCCGCCGCGCACGGTGAGGCGCCGCAGCAGCTCGAGGATCACGTCCTTCGCGGTCACCCAGGGCTGGAGCGCGCCCGTGAGGTGGACGCGGACGACCTGCGGCATCTGGAAGAAGTACGGGCCGCCGCCCAGCGCCACCGCCACGTCGAGCCCGCCCGCGCCGATCGCGAGCATCCCCGCCGCGCCACAGAGCGGCGTGTGACTGTCCGTGCCGAGGAGCGTCTGGCCCGGGATGGAGAAGCTCTCCATGTGCACCTGGTGGCAGATGCCGTTGCCGGGCTTCGAGAAGACGGCACCGTAGCGTCGCGAGACGGCCTGCATGTAGCGGTGGTCGTCGGAGTTGCGGGAGTCCACCTGGTAGACGTTGTGGTCGGCGTAGCTCACGATGCGGCCGGGCACGGCGCGCGGGAAGCCCATCGCCTCGAACTGGAGCCAGGACATCGTGCCGTTGGTGTCGGTCAGGAGCACCTGGTCGACGGCGATGCCGATCTCCTCGCCGGCCTCCGCCTTGCCGGCGACGAGGTGGCTCTCGATCAGCTTCCGCGTGAGGCTCTGGCCCATTTCAATCAAGCTGGGGGGGAGCGTGCGCCGCTCCTCCCCCAGACCCCCCCACCGCTCTGGACGCGACCATCTCAGCGCTTATCCACGGGCCCGAAGGCGCGTCGGCCCGGGCCGATGTAGTCGCCGCGCGGCCGGATCAGTCGGTTGTCGTCGTGTTGCTCGAGGATGTTCGCCGTCCAGCCCGCGATGCGGCCGGCGGCGATCACCGGCGTGAAGAGATCGACGGGAATCCCCAGCGAGTAGAAGAGCGGCGCCGAGTAGAAGTCGACGTTCGGGATGAGTTTCTTCGCCTCGTTGATGCGCGCGTGGAGCTTCACCGCCATCTCGTACCACTTGAACTGGCCGGACTGGCGGCATGCCTCCTCGGCCATCCCCTTGAGGATCGCGGCGCGCGGGTCGCCCGCCTTGTAGACGCGGTGGCCCATGCCCATGAACCGGCGCTTCTCGGCGATCGCCTTCTCGGTGAAGGCGTCGACCCGGGCGACCTCACCGATCTCCATCAGCGTCCGCATGACCGCCTCACCGGCGCCACCGTGCAGCGGCCCCTTCAGCGCGCCGACGCCACCGGCAACCGCCGAGTGCATGTCGGACTGCGTCGAGACGATCACGCGCGTCGTGAAGGTGGAGGCGTTCAGCTCGTGCTCGGCGTAGAGCGTGAGGCTCGCATCGAAGGCCTTGGCGACAACCCCGCTGGGCCGCTTGCCCGTGAGCATGTAGAGGAAGTTGGCGGCGTGCGAGAGGTCAGATGCCGGGCGGATCGGCTCCTGGCCGCTCCGGACTCGATGATGCGCGCAGATCGCCGTCGTCATCTGGCTCGTGAGCCGTAGCGATTTCCGGAGATTCGCCTCGTGCGAGTTGTCGGTCGTGTCCGGATCGTTCATGCCGAGCATCGCCACCGCGGCCTGCAGCACGCGCATCGGATCGGTCGCCTTCGGCATGAGCCGGAAGGCCTGGACGAGATCGCTGGGGATCTCGCGGGCCGCGATGAGCGCGAGCGTGGTCTTGTCGAGTTGCGCCGTGGTCGGGAGATCGCCGTGCCAGAGGAGGTGGCAGACTTCCTCGAAGCTCGCCCGCCGCGCCAGATCTTCGATGTCGTAGCCGCCGTAGGCGAGGCGGCCGTTCTTGCCGTCGAGGTCGCAGAGCTTCGTCTCGGCGGCGACGACCCCCTCGAGTCCCCGGATCAGCTGACTGGCTTCCTTGTCCATGACCGCGCCTCTTGGAGCTAGATTGCCTGGATGGTATCAGGAATCGCGGCGCCCGCCCACCGGCGCCCGCTAAAAGCGCCCTGGGGAAGGACTATTGAGCTCGCGAGGGCGGCTCACCTCGCAGCCTTCGCACCAGCGCTGCCCGTAGCCGCCGCGGTGTCACGCGGCTGATCGCCACCTCGTCGGCGCCCACGAACGACGCGAGAGACCCCAGCGTCTTCGCGAGGCCGGCGAGCGCCTCGTCCCGATCCACGCGGCCCAACCCGGACGGCGGTGGTCCTGCTGCCGCGAACCACGGCTCGAAGTGCACGTGGCGGATCTCCAGCCGTCGCTCGGCGCGATGGGCCTTGGCGTCGACGCGGCCGATGAGGTGGCCGTGATGGAGGATCGGCAGCGTGTAGTAGCCGTGCACCCGCTTGGGCCCGGGCGTGTAGACCTCGATGCGGTAGTCGAATCCGAACAAACGCGCCACCCGGTCGCGATGCCACATCAAGGAATCGAACGGTGAAAGCAGCGTCGTCCCGACCGATGGTGCGGGCGCGCGTCCAGCGCGGGCCAACGCGGGCAGGTCGGCCGCGAGCGCGAGCCAGCGGCCGGGTGCATCCTCGATCTCGATCTCCGTGATCTCGCCTCGCTCGAGCATGCCGCGGAGCGCGGCGCGGCGGGCGAGCGGCTTGAAGCGGGGGAACGTGAGATAGCGGGCCAGATCGAGCTCGGTCGCCGCGCCCATGGCGTGGAGCGAGCGTTTGACGTGCCAGCGCTGGAACTCGTCCGACGAGACCGGCGCGCTGCCGAGCGCGTCCGGCATCGCGCGCTCCAGGAGGTCGTAGCGCTTCTGGAAGTGCTGCCGCGAGTGGATCGTGAGCGCGCCGGTCATCCACAAATGGTGGAGCGCGTGCTGGACGGGCCGCCACGACCACCACCCGCCGCCGCCGGCCGGGCGCCGCCCCTCGAAGTCGGCGTTGCCCATCGGTCCGTTGGCATGCACGGCCGCCGTCACCGTGCTCAACACCTTCCCGTTCCGGCGTAACCAGCCCGACCAGCCCGTGTGCCGGCTGCGATAGTCGAGCATGGCGCGCCGCCACCACGGCAGCGTCGACGTCGGCACGAGGCACGCGGCATGCGCCCAATACTCGAAGAGGAGCCGGCGGCGGTAGACGAGCCGGTCGAGCCACGCGCGATCGTACGGGCCGAAGCGGCTCCACACCGTCAGGTAGTGCGCGCGGTCGAGGACATTGATGGAATCGAGCTGGAGCCCACCCACGTCCTCGACGAAACGGCCGAGGCGCTTGGCCGTCAGCGCGGTCGCCTGTGGGCGGGCGAGATGCTGCCGCTGCAGGAAGAGCGCGGCGACGGCGCGCAACGGAACGCGGCGGCGTGGCATCCCGTGGAGGTTACCACCGACCTGCGCGCATGCGGTGCGCCGTCTCATAAAGGGCACACTTTCGGGGTGCGAGCGGGATGGTGATAATGCCGGTCCATGCATTTCGAGGTCGTTGGCCGTATCACAGAGATCGAAACGATCGCATCTGGACAGCGAATCCACGAAATAGCGAGACTCCAGAAGAGGTATGGTAGGGGACGGTGGCGTAAGATCAAAGGCGTTGCGCTCATCCGGGTGACGGGGCGCGTACGGAGAGCGGAGCTACACTGGTATGAGGCGCACGGGTATTGGTCGCAAAGAAATCAAACCGAAGCGCTACCTTGACTAGGCCCCGCAGTAATGGGCGACGGTCGACGCCTAAGTTTGCAGTATGCATCGACAACTCGGAGTACCCGGCATCGCTGGAGCTGCACAAGATCTATCGAGTCCTCGTCGACGAGGCCGCGGCGCG
>JAHFDK010000126.1 GCA_023249095.1 Candidatus Rokuibacteriota bacterium
GCTCGGGCTGAGCCGAGCCGATCTCGCGCTCGTCTTCGCCCTGGCATCCGGCGGATTCGGCGCCGGCATGATTCTGGCGCCCCACTTCTTCGGCCTCGCGGCGACCTCGACACTGGTGCTGGCCTGCGCGACCGCGAGCGCGCTGGGTATCGCGGTTGCCGCGACAGCGGGCGGTCTCCTCCAGCTGGCTGTCGGGTACGGGGTGTTGTTCGGCGCCGGGGGCGGCGCCGCCTACATCCTGGCGCAGCAGGCGGTGAACCTGGCCGTGACGAGACGCCACGGGCTGGTGAACGGCTATATCGTCGGCCTGTATCCGGCGGGCGCGATGATCGCCGCGCCCCTCTTCGGTTGGTCCATCGGCGCGTTCGGCGTGCGCGCCACGCTCGGGGGCCTCGCCACCGTCTTGGCCGTCACCGGGTCGATCAGCGCCTGGCTGATCGCGCAATCCCGCGTCACGCTCGCGGCGGCGGCCGCCGCGAGCATCGCACCTGACGAGGGAGAACGACGCCGGCCCGTGTTCTGGCGGCTGTGGATCGTTTTCTTCCTGGCGGCATCCGCCGGGCTGATGGTGCTCAGTCAGGCCGCCGGCATCATCACGGCCTATGGCGGCGCGACCCCGCTCGCCATCTACGGCACCACGTTCATCGCCGGCACGATCGCCGTCGCACGCCTGGGGGGCGGCTGGATGGTCGACTGGCTGACCATTCCCGCGGTGGCAGCCGGCGCTCACGCCGTCGCGCTCGCTGGCAACGTGGCGCTGACGCTGTGGCCCGGCCCCGGCGTATCGGTCCTCGCGCTGGCGCTCGTGGGGCTGGGCTACGGCGTCATCTCGGGTGTCACGGCGGCCGCGGTGGCCGTGTACTGGAGACGCGCGCTGTATGGCCGGATGGCCAGCCGGATCTATCTGGCGTGGTGCGCGGCCGCCATCGTCCTGCCGATCACCGCTGGCTACCTGTTCGATCTGACTCACGGTTATGGATCGGCGATCCTGATCGCCGCCGGCGGCAATGCTCTGGGCATTCTCGTGGCGCTCGGGCTGCCCCACCAGCGCACGGCTCGCGCCGCCTCGACCCGGCCCGCGAAGGGCGTCGCCGATGGATGATCTACTTGCTCGCTTGACGGCCGGCCCGACGGTGCGGTACCAGGGGTGAGATGAAGATCCGCATCGGAGTGGGATCCGCGGGCGCTTCCTCGACGCCCGACGCGCTGGCCGAGCTCGTCACGGGTCTCGACGACCTGGGGTTCGACTCCCTGTGGCTCTCGGAGGTGCTGACCGCACCCGTGCTCGACCCCGTGGTGGGCCTCTCCTGGGCGGCCGCGAGCAATCCGCGCTTGAAGCTCGGGACCACGATGCTGTTGCCGGGACGCCATGTGCTCCGCCTCGCCAAGCAGCTCGCGAGTCTGGACGTGCTGTGCAAAGGCCGGTTGCTCGTGACGCTGGTTCCCGGGCTCACGTACGCGCCGGAGCGCGATGCCATCGGCGTCGATCCCAAGCGCCGTGGCGCCTTCATCGACGAGGCGCTTCCGCTCTTGCGGCGTCTATGGGCGGGCGAGACGGTGAGCCACGAGGGCACCGCCGGCAGCTTCCGTGACGTCAAGCTCTCGCCCCTGCCCGTGCAGCAGCCGCTCGAAGTGTGGTTGGGCGGCACGGCCCCCGCCGCGCTCGAACGCTGTGGTCGGTTGTCCGACGGGTGGCTCCCCTCGCAGTGCACGCCCGAAGAGGCCGCCGCGGGACGCGTCGTGATCGAAGAGGCGGCGGCCCGGGCCGGGCGCTCGATCAGCAGCGAGCACTTCGGCGTGAGCATCGGCTACGCGGGTGCGCCCCTCGACCCGGCCACCGCGCGCATGATGGCCGCCCGGCGTCCGCGAGCGCTCGAGCTCACGCCGGTGGGGTTGCCTGCGTTGCGAAAGCTGATCGAGCGCTTCATCGCCGTCGGCTTCTCCAAGTTCGTCGTGCGTCCGGTGGTCGCGCCTGCATCCTGGCGCGCCGAGCTCGAGACCCTGTCCGCAGCGGTGGGTGACCTCCAGACCTGACGCAGCAAGAGGACGATGACAATGGATGAGATGAAAGCAGTCGATCTCGGTCAGGTCATGCGCAGCATTCGCGACTCCGGCCGGCCCAACACGGTGCTCTGGCAGGCGCCCGACAGCGTCGCCTTCGTCGCGCGGGGCCGCGAGTTTCGCAGCGAGTTCCACAGTGACCCGAGCGACGAGGTCATGTACATGATCAAGGGCGACATGAACCTCCACTACCGGACGCCGGACGGCGACGAGAAGATCGCCGTGATCCGTGAGGGCGAGATCGTGTATTGCCCGGCGGGCACCCCGCACTCACCGCGGTTCTCGCCCGATTCGTTCGTTCTCGTTCTCGAGCGCAAGCGGCGGCCGGACGAGCGCGACCGCTTCACGTGGTACTGCGCCAAGTGCGGTGCTCAGCTCCACGAGAGCGTCAAGCAGGTCGCCGACTACAACCAGGATCCGGTGTCGCGCGCCTACGAGGAGTTCTACGGGTCCGAAGCCCATCGGACCTGCAGCCGCTGCGGCCACGTCACCCCGCGCCCGCCGGCGAAAGTCTGATCCCCGCCCTTACGGCTCCGGCGGCCGGCGCGTCATCCAGCCGGTAGCTTGTTCGTAGGCCCAGCCGATGCGCAACGCCATCGCCTCCTGGCCGGCGTGGCAGAGGATCTGGAGCGACGTCGGCATCCCATCCGCGGAGAATCCGCTGGGGACGGCGAGGCCGCAGAGCCCGAGGTAGTTGCCGGGCCGCGTGAAGTGCGCGGCGGTGCCCGACTGGTCCACCCTGTCGATCGGGATCGCCACGGTCTGGGCGGTCGGCGTCAGCAGCGCGTCGACGTCGGCGAGCGCCGTGGCGAAGGCACGCTTGTGCTCTTCGCGCGCCGCGAGGGTGAGCAAGTAGTCGCGCGCCGAGATGGTCCGGCCGAGCTGGATGCGCGGACGCACGTGCGGGTCCGTGGGGAGGCTTTCGTCGTCGACGAGGTGGCCGACGAATCGGTAGCCCTCGGCGCCGATGATGCGCCCGGTCGCCGCGGCGTAGTCGCTCAGGCGGTGAGGAAGCTCGACGCGGACGATCCGGGCGCCGAGCCTGGCGAGCGCGTCGACCGCGGCGTCGTACGCGAGCAGCACTTCCTTGTCGACACCCGTGCGCTCCACGTCGGGTAGGACGGCCAGACGCAGACCCGCGACGCCTCCCCGCAGGGTGGGAAGAGGATCGGCGGGCGTCCACGCAAGCGTCTGCGGATCCTTGGGGTCAGGGCCGCTCAGGACGCGGTAGATCAGCGCGGCGTCCTCGACCGAGCGCGCCAGTGGTCCGGGCGTGTCGAGCGTCGAGCTGAGCGGCAGGACGCCGTAGGTGCTGATCCGTCCTGCCGTCACCTTGAGCCCCACGATGCCGCACCAGGCCACGGGTATGCGCACGGACCCCCCCGTGTCGGTGCCAATCCCGACCGGCGCGAGGCCTGCAGCGACGGCGACGCCCGACCCGCTGGACGAGCCGCCGGGCGTACGGTGCACCTTGAGGTCCCACGGATTGCGCGGGGTACCCATGTGCGTGTTGGTGCCCCAGCTGCCCATCGCGAACTCGACCGTGTGCGTCTTGCCGAGGATGATCATGCCGGCGGCGATGAGTCGCTCGGCCAGCGTCGCGGTGACCGGCGACACACGCTCGGCCCACACCTTTGACCCGCCGGTGGTGACGCGCCCCTCGAGGTCGACGAGATCCTTGAGCGCGATGGGGACGCCATGGAGCGGTCCAACCCGATGGCCGGCGCGGATGGCCTTGTCCGCGGCTTCGGCAGCCAGCCGAGCGTCGGCCTCGTACACCGCGAGGTAAGCGTGCAGAGCCGGGTTGCGCCGGCGGATCCGCCCGATCAGCGCCTCGACGGCGTCGACCGGCGAAAGCGTACGCGCGCCGAACGCGCGGGACAATTCGACGACCGTTGCCCACACTGGATCGATCGTGGTCATCTGACGGATGCTCCTTCTACTACCACAACGCGCTGCCCTTGTGAGAAGCTTCCTCGATATCCGCTATTGGGAGGAACGCATGAGGTCATGCACGTCACGCGTCGTCATCGCCTTCGTGGCGATCGTCCTGGGCTTCGGTGTCGCCGGCCCTGCCGCGGCCGCGCCTGAAGGCACCATGACCTGGGGCGTCCACATCACGCTGGCCTCCCGCTGGCTCGACCCCGGCGAGACCGAGGGGATCGCCACGCCCTTCATGGTGCTCTACGCCCTGCACGACGCGCTGGTGAAGCCGATGCCCGCCGGCCTCTACACCCCGAGCCTCGCGGAATCGTTCACACCGTCGAAGGACGGGCTCACGTACGAGTTCGTCCTTCGCAAGGGCGCGAAGTTCCACAACGGCGAGCCGGTCACGGCCACGGACGTGAAGTTCTCCTTCGAACGGTACAAGGGCTCGGGAGCGAAGATCCTCAAGGAGCGCGTGCGCGAGATCCAGGCTGTGGATCCGGGACGCGTGCGCTTCCACCTGAAGGAGCCGTGGCCGGACTTCATGGCGTTCTACGGTACGACGGCCACCGGCGCCGGCTGGATCGTGCCCAAGGCTTACGTCGAGAAGGTGGGTGACGACGGCTTCAAGAAGGCGCCGATCGGCGCCGGACCGTACAAATTCGTGAGCTTCAACCCCGGAATCGAGCTGGTGATGGAAGCGTTCGAGGGGTACTGGCGCAAGGTCCCCAACGTCAAGCGACTCGTCCTTCGGAGCCTGCCGGAGGAGACGACGCGCGCGGCCGCTCTCAAGAACGGCGAGGTGGACATCGCCTATCTCTTGACCGGCCCCGTGGCCGAGGACATCCAGCGCAGTCCCGGATTCAAGCTCGTCTCTCGCGCGATAGCTCCCTCGGTCTTCTGGCTCGATCTCCCAGACCAGTGGGATCCGAAGTCGCCCTGGCACGACCGGCGGGTGCGCCAGGCCGCGAGCCTCGCCATCGACCGGCAGGCGCTCAACCAGGCCGAGACGCTCGGCTTCTCGAAGCCCACCGGCTCCCTGATCCCGGGCGCGCTGGAGTTCTCGAAGTTCTTCCCGCCGGATCCCTTCGACCCCCCGAAGGCCAAGCGGCTCCTCGCCGACGCGGGCTATCCGAGCGGCTTCGACGCCGGCGATCTCTACCCGTGGCCTCCCTATGTCTCGATGGGCGAGGCGCTGGCCGGGTACCTCCAGGCCGTCGGGATTCGCACGAAGGTCCGGACCATGGAGCGCGCGGCCCTGACCACGGCGTGGCGCGACCGCAAGCTCAAGAACGTGATCGTCGGCATCACCGGCGCCGGCAGCAATGCGTCCACGCGGCTCGAGGCGTACGTCAGCAAGGGCGGCGCCTACACGGCCGGCGTCATCCCCGAGGTCGAGGATCTCTTCCAGCGCCAGGTGCGCGAGCTAGACGTGAAGAAGCGCGAGGCGCTGTTGCACCAGATCCAGCAGATCCTCCACGACCGGGTGACCCACATCCCGATCTACGAGCTGGCGTTCATCTGGGGCGTCGGCCCGCGCGTGGCGGAGCCGGGCATCAACCTGATCCGCAGCTTCGCGTACTCGGGGCCGCTGGAGGACGTGAAACTGAAGCGGCCGTGACTCGGCCTCCGCGCTACGCGATCACCTCGTCGCCGCGCAGCAGGATCGAGGTCGGCAGCGTGAGGCCGATCGCGTTGGCGGTCCTGAGATTGATGACCAGCGTGAACTTCGTCGACCACTCGATCGGCAGGTCACCGGGCTTCCGAGGCGTTCCGCGTCTATCGCCGACACGGCGGCCAGGTCGTTCCCAGCATGACACCACGCTGAGGCGACGCCGGGGAAATGCACCCCGGGCGCTTGCGCGAGGCGACACCCGCGTTTAGATTGCGTCCGATGCGCGTGGCCATCCAGCCGTCGGGCGCGCTGCTCGCGGACACGGCACCCGTCGACGACGAGGGGGAGCGACGGCCTGTCCGTGACTGGCCGAGCTGGTCGATTCCGGCGCGGTCTGCCAACGGACGACCACGACAGGAGCGATATGGGCGGCCGTCGAGATCCAGCAGTCGACAGCCAGGAAGGCAAGCTATTGCGGCAATACCATTTTCGTGGCATTGTGCGTACCATGAAGGCTGTCATCGATCGCGCCGGGAGGATCGTCGTACCCAAGCCGCTACGCCAGGCTCTGGGACTGAGGCCCGGCCAGCCGCTCGAGATCCGAGCCGGCGACGGCCGGCTGGAGATCGAGATCGCTTCCACCCCCATGAAGCTGAAGAAGCGGGGCAAGGGGCTGGTGGCGGTACCGGAAGCCAAGCTGCCTCCCCTCACAGCCGAGCAGGTCCGCGACACGCTGGAGCGTGTACGGCGGTAAGAGCAGCCGACTCGAGTCTGGTCGTCGCCGCATTCGCGTCCTGGCACGAGAAGCACGATGCCGCGCGCCGAGTGCTGGACGGCGCGCTGCACCTGGTCGAGCATTGTGTCCTGGAGACGTACTCGGTGCTCACCCGGCTACCCGCTCCTCACCGGGCACCGGGAGACGTGGTGCGCGACTTCCTCGCCGCGCGATTTCGCCAGCCGTTCCTCCGCCTGAGCGCTCCAGCCTACCGGGACTTCTTGCTGCGCCTACCTGATCACGGGGTGTCCGGTGGCGCCTCGTACGACGCGCTGGTGGCTGCGACCGCGTCGAGTCATGGCGCCGAACTGGTGACGTGCGATCAGCGCGCCGCGCCTGTCTACGAGCGATACGGCATTCGCGTTCACCTAGTGTAGCGCCCGAAAGCTGGTGCGGAGTGTCGGCGTACTGAGGCTCGGCGTCCGCGGTAGGCACGCCGAGCGTGCCTGTGAACACCTCAACCGGGAGCCGCGCTTCGCTTTTGCCGGCGCGTCCCGGCCGATGATCGCGGTTGCGCCGAGCGACGCGGGCGCTTAGATTTCAGGCGATGCGCGTGGCCATCCTGCCGTCGGGCGCGCTGCTCGCGGACACTGCACCCGTCGACGACGAGGCGAGCGACGGCCTGTCCGTCGCGGCCCGCGCCCGCGTCGCCCGCGCCTTCGGCCGTGGGCCCGGGCACGCTCTGCTCGACCTGGGCGCGACCGAGCTCGACGCGCCGCTCGTCCCTCCCCTCGCGTTCCTCCGCGACCTCGGCCGCGCGTTCGTGACACGGCTCTGCGCCCTGCCCGACCTCGAGGAGCGGCGCGAGCGCGTCGATGTCGACTGCCCGCCGGACGAGCGCGCCCGGCTGGCTGGCGCCGTCCCGCCCATGGACGGCGGCGAGTACGTCGACGCCGACTGGGTCGCCGCGCGCTGGGCCGATCTCCACCGCGCATTCGCCGACGAGATCCGGGCGCACCGCGGGCCCGTCGCCGAGTGGCTAAGCGCGCGCCACCCCTCGTGGCACGCCGTCGGCAAGGTGTGCCTGCACCTGGCCGAGAACCGCGGCGACGAGGCGCACCCGTTCGCTTTCCTCGCCACCTACGCGGTGCGCGCGGGCGCGGGGGGCAAGGTGCAGCACCGTCCGCTGGCGCGCGCGCTCGAGGAGTCCTCGGCGCGCGGCGACCGGCAGGCGCTGCTCCACCTCCTGGTCCCGCTGCAACGCGCCGCCGAGCAGAGCCCGTGGCTGGCGGAGCTGGTCGACTCCGGTGCGGTCTACCAGGCGATGGCGTGGACGCCCGCCCAAGCGCACCGCTTCCTGCACGCCATCCCGGCATTCGAGGCGGCCGGGCTGGTGGTACGCGTGCCCGACTGGTGGCGCGCGCGGCGGCCGCCGCGGCCTGAGGTCGCCGTGCGAGTGGGCGAGAAGAAGCCGAGCGCGGTCGGCATGGACGCGCTGCTCGATTTCTCCGTGGCCGTCGCGCTTGGCGACGAGAAGCTCACCGCCGCCGAGGTGCGCCAGCTCCTGGCATCCTCCGGCGGGCTGGTCCGGCTGCGCGGGCAATGGGTCGAGCTGAACAGCGAGCGGCTGCGCGAGGTGCTCGCCCACTGGGAGCGCGTCCGGCGCGAGGCGGAGGAGGGCGGGCTCTCGTTCCTCGAAGGCATGCGGTTGCTCGCCGGCGCCGCCCCCACGGCAGATGATGCTGCCGCGCTCGCGGCGGGCGAGGGCTGGTCGCGCGTCGAGGCCGGCGCCTGGCTCGCGCGCACGCTCGAGGGGCTGCGCGGGCCCGCCGGGCTCGCGGCAGCCGACCCGGGCGCGGACTTTCGCGGCACGCTGCGACCCTATCAAAAGGTGGGCGTGTCGTGGCTTGCCTTCGCGTCGTCGCTGCGGCTCGGCGTCTGCCTGGCCGACGACATGGGGCTCGGCAAGACCATCCAGGTGCTCGGGCTCTTGCTCCTGCACAAGCGGCGCGCGCGGGGCGGCGGCCCGCCGCATCTGCTCGTGGCGCCGGCGTCGCTCCTCGCCAACTGGCAGGCCGAGATCGAGCGCTTCGCGCCGTCGCTGGCGACGCTCGTGGCCCATCCCTCCGCCATCCCCGCGCGCGAAGTGGCCGAGCTGGCCGGCGCCGATCTCGGCTCCACCGATCTCGTCATCACCACCTACGGGACGCTGGCGCGAGTCGAGGCGCTCCGGACCCGGGAGTGGTCGCTGGCCATCCTCGACGAGGCGCAGGCGATCAAGAACCCCGGGGCGCGGCAGACGCAGGCGGCCAAGGCGCTGAAGGCGCACGCCCGCATCGCGCTCACCGGCACGCCCGTCGAGAACCGTCTCGGCGATCTCTGGTCGATCTACGATTTCCTCGACCCGGGCCTGCTGGGCTCGGCGCGCGAGTTCTCCGCGTTCGCCAAGCGCCTCACCGACCGCCCGGACGAGAGCTACGCGCCCCTGCGCCGCCTGATCCAGCCTTATCTCCTGCGCCGGCTCAAGACCGACCGCTCCATCCTGGCCGACCTGCCCGACAAGACCGAGGTGAAGGCGTTCTGCCTTCTCTCCAGCCCGCAGGCCGCGCTCTATCAGAAAACAGTCGACGAGCTGGAGCGCGCCATCGCCGGCCTCACGCAGGGCATCGAGCGGCGCGGCCTGGTCCTGGCCTATCTCATGCGCTTCAAGCAGATCTGCAACCATCCCGCGCACTGGCTGGGCGAAGGTAGCTGGGACGAGGCGGGCAGCGGAAAGCTCGCGCGGCTGCGCGAGATCGTCGAGGCGGTGGCAGCGAAGCAGGAAAAGGTGCTCGTATTCACCCAATTTCGTGAGGCCACCGAGCCGCTGGCCGCGTTCCTGACGGGTCTGTTCGGCCGGCCCGGGCTCGTGCTCCACGGCAGCACGCCCGTAAAGGCCCGGGGCGGGCTCGTGCGGCGCTTCCAGGAGGATGCGACGGTGCCGTTCTTCGTGCTGTCCGTCAAGGCCGGCGGAAGCGGCCTCAACCTCACCGCGGCCTCGCACGTGGTGCACTTCGACCGGTGGTGGAACCCCGCGGTCGAGGACCAGGCGACCGACCGCGCCTACCGCATCGGCCAGCACAAGAACGTGCTCGTGCACAAGCTCGTGTGCCGCGGCACCGTCGAGGAACGTATCGACCGGCTCATCGAGGACAAGCAGAAGATGGTTCGTGGCGTGCTCCAGGGCGGCGGCGAGACGCTGCTCACCGAGATGAGTGACGAAGAGCTGATGGCCATGGTCGCGCTCGACCTCCGGCGGGCTACGGCCGAGCCGTGAGATAAGGGGGCGCGATGGCCTGGTACGACAGCAGCGGCTTGGACTACTACCCGCCCTATCTCTCGGTGGGCGAGAAAAAGGCGCGCGGCGTCTTGGCACTGGCAAAGCTACTGAAAAAGGGCAAGCGCACGGCCGAGCCGGTCGTGATCGCGCACCGCAAGCGACAGCTCACCTCCACTTTCTGGGGCAAAGCCTGGGCCGACAACCTCGAGCGCTACGCCGACCTCGCCAACCGCCTACCGCGCGGGCGCGCGTATCTGAGAAATGGCTCGGTGCTGCACCTGGCGATCGCCGGAGGACGCGTCGAGGCATACGTGGCCGGCAGCGAGCTGTATCGCGTGACGATCGGCATCGCACCCATGGCGAAGGCGCGCTGGCGCCGCGTGGTGGCTCGCTGCACGGGCCGGATCGGCTCACTCGTCGGCTTGCTGCGCGGTGAGCTGTCCGACGACGTGCTGGCCGTGCTGACCGACGCGAAGGATGGGCTCTTTCCGGAGCCGCGTGAGATGACCCTCGACTGCTCCTGCCCGGACTCGGCCGAGGTATGCAAGCACGTCGCCGCTGTCCTCTACGGCGTGGGCATTCGACTCGACGCCAGGCCGGAGCTGTTCTTCGTGCTGCGCCAGGTGGATCAGGCGGAGCTGCTCAGCTCGGCCACAGTCGGGGCTGTGTCGCGCGCGCGCCCGGCCGCGGGCAAGCGCATCGCCGACGATCGGTTGTCCGCAGTGTTCGGGATCGAGCTGGAGGACGCGCCGCCGGTGCGCGCGGGGCGCCCGCCACGCCGGGGCAAGCCTCGGCCATCCCACGTCTCCGGACGGAGACGTTGAGCCCATGAAGGCACCACCTCTTCCTCTCTGGCGGATGCCACGGTCCCGATACGACCAGCTGGTCGACGTCGGCATCTTCGGCCCAGAGGACCGGGTCGAGCTGCTCGACGGCCTGCTCGTCACTCGGGAGCCGCAAAGCGGGCGCCACGCTACGGCCGTCGCCCTGGTACGCGTCGCGCTCGAGAAAGCGTTCGGCCGCACCTACTATGTGCGCGAGGAAAAGCCGATCGCTCTCGACGAACGATCGGAGCCCGAGCCCGACGTCGTCGTCGTGCCGGGCCGGCCGCGAGACTACCGGGACGCCCATCCGTCCCAGCCCGTGCTGGTCGTCGAGGTCGCCGACACGTCGCTCGCGCTCGACCGACTGCGCAAGGGCTCCCTGTACGCGCGAGCCGGGATCGCCGACTACTGGGTGGTCAACCTGATCGACGAGGTGCTGGAGGTCTACCGGGAGCCGGTGCGCGCCTCATCGGCGCACGGCGACTCCCGGTACGACTCGGTCCGTCTGCTCCGGCGCAACGCGCTCGTCACGCCGCTCGGCGCGCCCCGAGCCCGCATCCGCGTCGCGGTCCTGTTGCCGTGATCTCGGAGTCGGGAGGCGTTCTGGCCGTGACCGCGCTCGACGTCTGCCAGCGGAAGCCGGCGGAGCTTCACTCCACCGCGCCCGGACTCTGATGCTTCGCGCCATGGCAAGGAAGGGCGCGGTCCGCCGCCATCTGCTGATCTACGCGGGCATCACGCCGTTCGTCGTCATTGCAGTGTTCCCCGTCGTCTGGATGGCCATCACCGCCTTCAAGCAAGACGCCGACCTCTACCGGATGGACGTGGTCCCGTTCTTGTTCCATCTCCCACCGACGCTGGAGCACTTCGAGCGGCTGTTCACGCAGACGTACTTCTCCGCCCAGCTCCTCAACACGCTGCGGCTCGCGGCGTGCGTCGTAATGATCACGATGGTGGCGGCGGTGCCGGCCGGCTACGCGCTCGCGCGCTTGCGATTACCCGGCGCCGAGAATCTCGGCATCGCGATCTTCGCGACCTATCTCGTCCCGCCGATCGTCCTGTTCATCCCGCTGGCTCGGGTGGTGGGCGCGCTCGGGCTTTTCGACTCGTGGTGGGCGCTCGTGGTTGTCTACCCCGGCTTCACGGTCCCCTTCTGCACGTGGATGATGCTGGGATATTTCAAGACGGTGCCGGCCGAGGTCGAAGAGGCGGCGTGGGTGGACGGCTGCGGTCGCGTCAGTGCAATCTGGCGCGTCGTCCTTCCGGCGAGCCGCCCCGGTCTCGCGATCAGCGCGATCTTCGCGTTCTCGCTGTCGATGCAGGAGTACCTCTATGCCGTCGTCTACGTGGCGCCCCGGGCCGAGAAGGTGGTGACCGTCGGTCTCACGACGGCGTTGATCCGTGGGGACATCTTCTACTGGGGTTCGTTGATGGCAGGCGCGCTGCTCGTAGGTCTTCCCGTCGCGCTGCTCTACAACTTCGTCCTCGACCACTTCATCCAGGGCCTCACCGGCGCCGGCGCGCCGTAGTTCACCGCGACACCAGTTGCCCGGTCCCGTATACTCGGCGCGCGACGATGACGTCTCCAGGAGGGCATCCCATGGTCAACCTCGAGTTCCACGACCCGTCCGGCGCCATCGAGGTGAAGCAGCCGCACGCCCCGCGCATCGCCAGCCTCGCGGGCAAGCGCGTCGGCTTCGTCAGCAACGAGCAGTGGCAGGCCTACCGCATGCTCCCGCGTCTCAAGGCCCTGCTCGAGGCGGACTTCCCGGGCATCGAGGTGCTGCCGATCGACGCCTTCCCCCAGGGCAACGCCGTGATCGGCTCGGAGGAGACGGCGGCGCTCGTCAAGGCGAGCGGGGTCGACGCCGTCATCATCGGCAACGCTGCCTGAGGGTCCTGCGCCACTGCATGCGGCCGGGCGGCCGCTAGGCTCGAAGCACAGGGAATCCCGACGGTCACGCTGACCCGCGAGGATTTCGTGGGGGTTATGACGAACGCCGTCGCCGGCGTCGGCCTGGCGCCGGACGCGGCGATGGTCACCTTTCCCATCGAGATGTTCTTGCCGGGCAGCGACATCTCTCCAATGGAGATGCGCAAGCGGGAGTTCTACGACGGCCTGACGCGGTGGCGCTCGGCTCTTGCTCGCGACGGGGCGGGCGAGGCGCCGATGATCCGCGTGCAGGGGACGAGCGTCGAGGATGCCTTCGCGCGGGCGAACCACCTGATGCTCGCCAACCGCTGGGGCGATGGCCTGCCGCTCTGGCCCCCGACGCGAGAGCGAGTGGACTGGATCCTGGGCGGCGCCGCCCAGCTGCGCGGACGCAGGCTCGGTACTTTTCCTCCGCGGGGCGGCGTGACCACGGTCGAGTCATGCGCCATCGCGCTGGCGATGGCGGGAGGCCGACCCGAATACCTGCCAGTGCTCATGGCTGCCGTGGGCGCCTTCCTCGATGCCGAGTCGGGGAGCGAGCAGCTGCAGGCCGCGTCGGGCAGCGCCTTTCCGGTGGTGATCGTCAACGGGCCGATCGGCGCCCAGATCAGGCTGAATGCCGGCTTCGGCTGCCTGGGCCCGGATCCGCAGCGGCCGGCGGGCGCCAGCATCGGCCGCGCGCTGCGCCTGTTGCAGCAGAACCTCGGCGGCGCCCTGCCCGGCATCGGCACGATGGCGAACTACGGTGGCATGCGCTACACGAACGTGGTCTTCGCCGAGGATGAAGCGAGTCTACCCGCGGGCTGGACGCCCCACGGCGCCGAGCGCCATGGCTTTGCGCCCGGCACCAGCTCGATCTCGCTCGCCTTCGCCAACGGGGTCACCAACATCCGGCGGCGCGGAGCCAAGAAGGAGACGCCCGAGGAAGACGCACAGCAGGGCATGCACCGCATGGCCGATTTCATGCGCGTGCCCAACATGCCCGGTCTCTCCGGCTACGAGCGGGGAACGCCGGGCATTCTGATGATCCCGGGGGTGGTGGCTCAGACCATGGCCGGCCTCGGCTGGACCAAGGCATCGATCCGCGAGTTCCTCTGGGAGCATTCGCGGATCCCGGCCGCAGAGCTCCGTCGCGCGGGATGCCCGGCGTGGATCGAGATCGACGCGAGCAAGGTGACGCGCGAGAGTCTCGCCCTGGACCCGTGGCCGATCACCGCCAGCCCCGACAACTTCGTGATCGTCGTGGCCGGTGGCGGCCACCCGACCAACAGCTACTGGCTGCAGGGCTACAGCCCCGGCGTCGTCGGCCGCCCGATTGATCTGCCGTCATCCCTCGAGAGCTTGCTGGCCGACGCCGATCGCGACCTCGGGCCGCGCTAGGCCAGGAGCCATGGGGTCGGTTCCATCAACGGGCCAGGCCGGGGCTTCCGGCCGGCACGGCATAGAGGTTCATTGTCAGCGAGACGGCCGTGTAGTAGCCCATCAGAACGATCATGTCGGTAATGCTCTCATGCCCGAGCGCCTTGACCGCGCGGTCGTACAGGCCCTGAGAAACCAGCTGACCGCCGGCGAGCGCCGTCGCCACCTCGTAGACCACCTGCTCCCGCGGGTCCGCGAACGAGGCCGGAAGGCCCGCGATCATCGCTTCCACCGCGGGAACGGGAAGGCCAACCTCCTTGCCGCGCTTTTCGTGCGCAGCGGCGGGGTAGGCCGAATGCCACTTGCTGGTGATGACGATCACGGCGATTTCTCGCTCGCGCTCCGTCAACGATGACTGACCCGGCGTGAAATGCTGTCCGAGCGGGGCGGCCGCGTGCACCAACTTCGGATTGTGCACCCAGACCTTGTAGGGGCCGGGAAGCCGACCGCGCGGGCCGTCAACCAGGAAGCGGTATCCGTCCCGCTGCTCGGGCGTCATCTGGTCAATGGGAATCTCGGCATAGCGTCCGAACGTCGGTGTGCCGCTCATCGTCGTGCCTCCTGTTCGTCCCCCTCAGCTCCGAATTCACGCGATCAGCGCGGCTCCTTGGTTTTCAACTCGGCGTCGTGCTCCTTGAGGAAGGCGCGGATGTCGCCGGCGATGTCGAGCAGCTTGGCCCACTGTTCCTTGTACAGGGTGACGGGGAAGCGGCCGAGCCCGTAGACGGACACTCCACCCTTCTCACTGACCTTGATCGAAACGCCGCGCGTCGCCCGGGCCTTCAGCGCCGCGTTTTCCGCCTTGAGCCGCTCGACCTCCGCTTGCAGCGCGTCGTCAGCCATGTTTACTCTCCTTACGGCCAGTATCTCACTCGGGATTGCTGGCGGATTCGAAACCCAGACGGGTCCCCTCGCTGTAGGTTGGACGGTGCTCTTACGAGCCCCAGATCACATCGGCGTCGCCGTCGCCGGGCGGAACCTCATCACGGCGCGTATGCCAAGCAGCACGAAGATCGCCATTACGATGACCTGCGCGACAAAGAATGGCGGCTCGGACTGCGTTGGCGCCAGCCGGCTCAGGAACGGTAGCTTCTGGAACGCCTGTACCACCCCGACGAAGACATTCAGATAGAGAGCCAGTACAGCGCCGCCCACGTAGATCCAGCGCCAGGGCCCCGCGAGCCGATAGACATAACGCGCGAGGATCGCGACCGCCAGCACCACCAGCGAGATGACGCCGACCACATGGGACGGCCTGATGTGTGCGGAGTGAAAGAAGAACCCGGTCACGCTCGTCAACACCGTGCTGACGAGAAAAAGCGCAGTCCAGTCAGCGAGTCGGTTCGCGCTGAACATGCCGAACAGAACGATGATCCCGGAGAATATTCCTATCAAGCTCAAGACCACGTGCACCGCGGTAAACGTCGATGTCGACATACCCAAGATCACGACACGCCTCCTGTACGTGAAACAAGAACGAGTCTTGTACCGTCGCGGCGCACTAAACCGGTCTGTCCGACCTAGGCCCGAATGAATGACAGGAGGTCAGCGTCCTCGAACCTCGGGACGTGGAGACGCTCGCGCGCCACCCGAACCATTTCGGCTCGAACCGACATGGGGGCCCGCCAGATCGTCGACGAGCATGGGGACGAAGTCTACGCCTGACCGACGTCGCTTTGCCCCTCCAGCGCCTATTCCTGGCTTCTGCTTATCGGGTTGACTCCGAACGGTACAGCATGTCGTAGGTCGTGGGGCCGTGGACGCCCGCGGCGAGGCCGAGGAGGGTCTGGAAGGCCGCCATCGGGGTTCGCCGACGGTTGAAG
>JAHFDK010000127.1 GCA_023249095.1 Candidatus Rokuibacteriota bacterium
CGCGCCTTGGGCAGGGCGAGATCGCTGACGACCTCGTTGACGCGGTTGCCGGCCGTCCAGATCACGCACTGGCTCGGGATGAGGCGGCCGTCGGCGAGCGACAGGCCCTCGGGCGACACGTTCGCGGCCCGCGAGGCCTCGATCTCGATCCCGCGCTGGAGGAGCTGGTCCTTGGTGTAGGCAGCCAGGTTCGTAGCCGTCTGCGGGAGGATCGCGCTTCCCACCAGCACGAGGCGGACCATGTCCGCGAGAAGCGAAGGGTAGTGGCGAAGCAGGATGCCCCGCGTCAGCTCTTCGAGCGCCGCCATCAGCTCGGTGCCGGCGTGTCCCGCGCCGACGACGACGAAGGTGAGCAGCTTTCGGCGCGTCCACGGGTCCTCGGTCAGCGCGGCGGCCTCGAACAGGTCGATGACGTGATTCCGGATCCGGACAGCGTCGCCGGCGGCCTTGAACGTGAGCGCGTGCTCGGCGACTCCCGGCGCCATTGCGACGTTGGGGCGCGCGCCCAGCGCCAGGATGAGCCGATCGTACTGAACCTCCTGCCGGAGCGAGGACCGGCTGTGGCGCGCGACCAGCTTGTGACGCCCGAGATCAATGGCTTCGACGGACATCTCGCCGAACTCTACGCCCCACGCGCCGCAGAGGGGACGGATCGGGTAGACG
Source organism: Candidatus Rokuibacteriota bacterium (assembly GCA_023249095.1). GTDB lineage: Bacteria > Methylomirabilota > Methylomirabilia > Rokubacteriales > CSP1-6 > AR31. The sequence continues at coordinate 664 of JAHFDK010000127.1, forward strand.
ACGTGCCGCGCCTCGACCGCGCCGGTAGCCGCCTCGGCGAGCATCGGCGTGAAGAGGAAGAAGTTTCGGTCGCTGATGAGGGTGACGTGGACGGGCAGGGCGCCCGCGCACCGCTTCGCCAGCTCGAGGGCGGTCGTGACGCCGGCGAACCCTCCACCCACGATGAGAACCCGCGGCGCGAGCGACGTCGAGCGCCGGGCGAGAACACGGCCGATCGCGTGACGTTCCGCCATAGTCTCTGAGACACCGAGGGGACGGGTCCGGATTCGCGGGAGCGCGTCCGCCGTCGGGATCAGCCGGCGCCGGTACACCTCACCCTGCTCACCGGCTCGACGACACGCAGGTGGCGAGCGTCAATGTCGGCATCGGCAAGGCGCGGACCGTTGCGATCTACCGGCGGCCCAGCAAGGAGTTCTAGGAGGCGATCGCGCTCGCCGGCGCGAGCGCTCTCGGATAGTTTGCAGGGTTCGAGAACCTTCAGCCGGCCAGCTTACGCTCCCGAGCGGTCAGGTACCGCTGTCGCCGACCGGTTTCGATTCCGGCGGCAGCGCCGGGCGCACTCAGATGGCCAGACGCATCGCCATGACCGGTTCGAATCGCCGGGCGCGCTCAGTCCCGTCCCCGAAATAATCGATGTAATGGTCGATCGCGCGCGGCCGGTCGCCGAGGAGCGCCGCGAGGTAGAGAATCGATCCGGCGAAGTCGAGCATCGGCGCGTGGCTGGTCATCACTGCTCGGTTCCTCCTGCCGCTGGGACACTGGCGGTGGGTGTGAGGGTTCGCTGGGGAGAGGTTCGGGATCATGCGAGGGCCAGCGTGAGCTGCTCGCGGAGGACCATGCGGGCGCGGTGCAACCGCGACTTCACCGACGGAACCGACTCCCCGAGGAACTCTGCTACATTCTCGTTGGACAGGCCCTCGACGTCCCGCATGACGAGCACCGCACGGTAATGCTCCGGCAGGCCGTCGATCGCCCGCTCCAGCACCCTACGCTGCTCGCCCGAGAGGAGCTCCTGCTCGGGGCTCTGCGACCAGTCGGCGAGGACGAACGCGCGGTCGCCGTCGCGGTGGCCGTCCGGCTTGAAGGTCGGCAGGAGGTCCTCGAGTGACGTCTCGACCTCGAGGCGCTTGCCCCGGCGTCGGTTGAGCGCCACGTTGGTGGTGATGCGGTAGACCCAGCTCCCCAGGGCGGACCGTCCTTCAAATGACCCGCCCTTGCGCGCAAGAGTCAGAAGCACGTCCTGCAGCACTTCCTCGGCGTCGGCCTGATTACGCGTGATGCCGAACGCCAGGCGATAGATTCTCGCGCCATAGCGCTCGGCGAGCGCCTCGAGGGCCCCGGCCTCGCCGCGGCCCAACGACGCGAGAAGATCAGAGTCCGAGGCCGCCGAGTCGATCGCCTGGTTCTGCATCGCTAGCCCCTGAGCTGCTCGACCACGAACGACGAGCAGTTGAAGATCGCCACGTGCCGTGCTCGGAGGCTTTGCAAGAGCTTCACGCCGTCGCGGTCGACGAAAGAGACCCCGCCGAGATCGACGCTGAGCGTCCCGTCCACACAGAGAATCCGCTCGCAGGAGCGGCTGAGCTCTCCCACCCATGGACCGACCACGCGGCCGGCGAGCTGGAGCGTCACGGTGCCATCCTGCAGATCGAGAAGGTCGATCTTGAGCATGCCCACTACCCGCTGCAAACACCGTGCTATGCGTTCCCGCATCCGCGGATGTGGTGGAAGTCTCTGAGACTCCTGGACGTTCGATCGATTCGGTCGAGGAACGGGAAGGCCGAGCGTCCACGAAAATCAGTGGAACCAGCCACGAGCGGCTGTGGGGAACTACGAAGGTCGGTGACCCGAACGCCTGATCCCGAGCCTCTCAATCCGGCTCCGCAGCGTATTGGGATGCAACTCGAGGATTTTGGCCGCCCCCCGGGGCCCTTCGATGACCCCGGCGGCCTTCTCCAGCGCCGCAACGATGTGCGCGCGCTCGGTCTCCTCCAGCGTGGCGGCGAGCCCCGACGGCACGGGCTTGTCGGGGAGGCGTTCGGGCCCCTGCCGCTCGACGCTCTGCGCCGAGCCGACGCGGTCCGGCGCGGGAAGGAGATCCTGGTCCAGCTCCAGCGGGTGCCCCCGCGACAGCACGACGGCCCGTTCGATGACGTTCTGCAGCTCCCTGATGTTCCCTGGCCACGGGTAAGCGACGAGGCGATCCATCGTCTCCCGGGAGATCGTGTCCACCTGGCGCCCGAACTTCTTGGCGAATCGGGCGAGAAAGAACGTCGCGAGCTGGGGAATATCCGACGCCCGTTCGCGCAGCGGTGGCACCCAGAGCGGAAACACGTTCAGGCGGTAGAAGAGGTCCGCGCGGAACTGCCCGGCGCGCACGGCCTCCTCCAGGTCGCGGTTGGTCGCGGCGATCACCCGCACGTCCACGTGGACCGTCTGGTTGCTGCCCACCGGCTCGAATTCCTGCTCCTGGAGCACACGGAGCAGCTTGACCTGCGTCTCGAGCGGCAGCTCGCTCACCTCGTCGAGGAAGATCGTGCCGTGGTCGGCGAGCGCGAAGCGACCGATGTGTTTCTCGATGGCGCCGGTGAACGCGCCCTTCACGTGACCGAAGAGCTCGCTCTCCACCAGGCCGGCTGAGATGGCGCTGGAGTTCACCTTCACGAGAGGCCGCTCGCGGCGCAGGCTTCGCTTGTGGATCGCGCGCGCGATGAGCTCCTTGCCGGTGCCGGTCTCGCCGTACACGAGCACCGTCGAGTCGGTGGAGGCCACCTGCTCGGTCTTGCGAAGCACCCCGAGGAGCGCCGGGCTCGAGCCGACCATCTCGGCGAAGTTGTGCTCGGTGTGGATCTCGTCTTGGAGATACACGTTCTCGGCCTGGAGCCGGTTTCTGAGCACCTCGACCTCGGCGAGCGCCGCCCGGAGACGCTCGTCGGCCCGCAGCCGCGCCAGCTCGGCGCCCGCCCTCGCGGCGAACACGCGTAGGATCGCGAGCGCGCGGGAAGGATCCACCATCGGCTCGTGGTCCAGGATCGCGAGGTGACCGACGAGCGGGCCCGAGGGGTCCAGGACGGGAACGCCCAGGTAACTCTCGGCTCCGAGCTCGACCAGGTCACGGTCGTCGGGGAAGAGCCGTTGCACTTCTTTGCCGTAGTGGCCGATCTCGCCCTTGAGGACTCTCCGGCAGGGCGTGCCGGCGACGTCGTATTCGAAATTCTCGCCGATGCCCTCGCCCTTCCAGAACGCGCGCGTGCGAACCCGGCCATCTGTCCCCTCCAGACACTCGGCGACGAAGGCGTAACGGACACGCAGCGCCGACGCGAGGTGCTGGACCAGCGAGTAGAAGAAGTCGCTGCCGGTCGTCGAGGCGGTCCCCTCGACGATCGCGCGGAGCGTCTCTTCGACCTCGCGGCGGCGGGCGGCTTCCGCTTTAACCTCGCTGTTGAGGGTGGTGATCGCCTCGTACGCCTTCATGTTCTCGACGGCCAGGACGATCTGGTTCGCCGCCTCCTGGAGAAAGACGGCGTCGGCGTCGGAGTACTGGCCGGGGGTCGTGCTGGCGACGGCCAGGACACCGACGCTCCTGCCCCTGGCGACGAGCGGCACGATGACGTACGAGCGGACGCCGTCCTGGAAGGCGCGCTCTTCCATCGGATACCGCCGTTCGGTGCTCAGGTCCCGGCACACACGGTAGCGCTGCTGCTGAAACGCCCACCCGACATGACTCTCTTCCTGGGGCATCTCCATGCCGACGGTGAAGTACGAGGTCGGCAGCGACGATTCGAGGATGAAGAGCCGGAGCACGTCCTTGTCCGGGTCATGGAGGAAGATCGCGGTCCGGTCGAACGGGATGACGCGGCGGAGCGCACCGGCGATCGCGTGAAACAGCCCTTCCCGCGTCAGGTTCGAGATCACGGCGTTATTGATCTCCAGCAACGTGCGATCGCGCTCTGGGGGGGTGTTCGCTGCAGGCGGCTGCTGGCTGTCCATGACGGCCGGTCGGCTCCCGGCCGTCCATTCTACGACGATCCCTCCGGGAGGTGGAGCGAAGGGGCGGGGGTGTTGGGGTGGAGCTTAAGGATCCGCGCGGCGCCGCGCGTGCGGCTGCCGACAGTGCCCAGGAGGCATGTAAGATCCGATGACATAGTGCAGGTCTGGCTTGTCGTTGCGCTTCCCTTCGTAATCGCTGCTGCCACCGACACATTTCCGGCGCCGGACCGCCCGGTCGCCGGCATCATCTCGCCGCTCTACTCGGAAGAAGCCATCCGAGACCGCAATCGCGAAGCCCAACGGGTGATGGACCGACTCGGGATCAAGCCAGGAGTGCGGGTCGCGGACATCGGAGCGGGGACCGGATACTATACCGTTCGGCTTGCGCACCGACTCGGCCCGGGCGCGACGATCTATGCCGAGGACATCACGCCCGAGTACCTGAAACAGCTCAAAGCGCGGCTCGACCGAGAGAGGATCAGAGGAGTAAGGCTCGTGCTGGGGGAACCGCGTGACTCCAAGCTGCCGCGCGATTCGGTCGACGTGGCGATTCTCGCGTACATGTACCACGAGATTGAGAACCCATTCGAGTTCCTGTACCGGTTGCAGCCCGCACTCGCGCGTGGGGCCCGCGTCGGGATCGTGGACCTGGATCGTCCGACCCAGGACCACGGCACACCACCCGCGCTCCTGCGTTGCGAGCTGGCGGCGGTTGGGTACCGCCAAGTCGATTTCGTGTCTCTCGCTCCGGCTGACGGCTACCTCGCCGTCTTTGTCCCGCCCGCCCAGCTTCCTCCGGTAGAGGCCATCAAGCCATGCCGGCAGCCGTGAGCCGTGACATGGATGACCGCCGCACCGCGGTACTCGTCGTCGCCAGCCTCGCCGGCACCGGACTCGTCGTCGCCTGCGTCGCGATCGCCCGCACGCCGAATCTCGCGGAGGCGCCTTCGCGCTTCCTTGTGCTCCATGCGGCGGCGTTCGCCTGCTATGTCGTCGGCACTCTCCTCCTTCGACGGAACTCGGATCGCCACGTACTGACGCTCGTGCTCACGATCGGCGTCGTGTGCCGATTGGCGCTCCTGCCCGCGCTGCCCACGTTGTCCACAGACGCGTACCGTTATGTCTGGGATGCGCGGGTGGCCGCAGCCGGTGTCAGCCCCTACCGACATCCGCCGGTGGCGCCCGAGCTGATCCAGCTGCGCGAGGAGAACATCTTCCCCCGCCTGAACCATCCGACCTGGCTCACGATATACCCGCCGGGAGCGCAAGCATTCTTCCGCGCGGTCTACGCCGTCGCCCCCGACAGCGTCCGGGCAATGAAGCTCGCCATCGGGCTCGTCGAGGCCCTGGCGCTGGGGCTCCTGCTCGCTCTCCTCAGAGCCCACAACCTCCCCATGACTCAGGTCGTGATCTACGCGTGGAATCCGCTCGTCCTCGTCGAGATCTGGGGAAGCGCGCACATCGACGCACTCGTACTGACCGCCGTCGTCGGCGCCGCGCTGGCGGCGGCCCGCGGAGCGCGCGGCCTGGCGGCCATCCTGCTCGGCCTCGCGACGCTCGCGAAGCTCTACCCGGTCATCCTCATCCCCCTACTCTGGCGGCGCCGCGACTGGAAGCCGGCCGTCCTCTACTCGCTGACGGTCGTCGCGGGGTACCTACCGCTCGGCGCGCTGGGACGCGAGGCGTTGGGGTCGCTGCCGCGCTACCTCGTAGAGGAGTACTTCAATCGCGGGCTCGTAGGCTCCCTCCTTGACTCGCCGGCGCTCACTGTCCTGGTCGTCGTCCTGTGGGTGGCCTGGGCCGCGACGCGCAGCGGGGACTTTGCCCAGCGCGCCATGCCGCTGATTGCCGGCGCCGTCGTGCTCGCGCCGAGCGTCTTCCCATGGTATGCGGCTTGGTTAGTTCCCTTCCTTGCGGTCACCCCTTCGCCCTGGTGGATCGGGTTTACGGGCACCCTTCCGTTCGCGTACGCCTTCTTTCTGTCGTCGCCCTGGTCGATTCCAGCGTGGGCGCGGGCGGTCGAGGTGGCCCCGCTCGTGGTCGGCGCCTGCCTGGCGATTGCCCATCGATTTGACATCCCCGTGACGACGGCGCCCCGGAGAGTTCTACGATCGCTCCGCCGCGGCAGCGGCGCTTCGCATGGAGGAAGCTGATGCAAACCCTCCCCGAAGCTCCGTGAGCGGAGCGATCAATCAGACGAGCCAGCGGATCAGCTGCGCAAGACGGCTACCGCCTGCAGCCGCCCGGTCAAGCGGAGGCACCAGGAACGCATCCACGCCGAAGCTGCGGCCGGCGTCCGTCAACAGGAAGAGGACCGGGAACATGATCAGCATCGTGTAGGTCCAGCCCCACTCGTGTGGCACGCTCAGGATGCCAATCGTGATGTTGGCGGCCATGCCGATCGCCACCAGTGATCCGAGCCGTGTGCCGAGCCCGAGGATCAGTGTCGCGCCGATGAAGGTCTCGGTGATCAGCGCCATCCATCCGAAGAAGGTCCAGTTCGGGATCATGACGTTGACCAGGAAGTCCTTGTGGGCGGCGACGGTGGGATACTGGATCTGCTGCTGGACCCAGTACCAGAGACCGCCACCGGACTTCCGGCCGAAGTCGTCCGATGGCACCTTCCATCCCGACTGTTGCCACCAGAGGTAGCCATAGAGGATCCGCGTCAGCCCGAGAGGCCAGAGCGGTGCCATCGCCAGGAGCCAACCCTTGCGGGGCCGCTCCTCTCTCGGCGTCTCCTGGTCGTGTTGAGGGGACCCGGTCATGACCGCTCGCTCGTGGACACCGTCAAGACGTGCTTCCCGCCACGGTGCTCGTGGGTCACCGAGCCACCGTTCACCGCTTTGCCTGCGAACGGCGTCGTGACTTCGGCAGCGAAGCTGGAGGTGACGCTGAGCGCGAGGACGACAAGCGCCAAGACGAGCGTGATGCGCAGTGAACGGGTCGAACGTAGACAAGCCATACCCAGTCCTCCTTGAGTGTGTGCGCACCTATTCCGCGGGCGCCGCGCTGGCGCCCGCCGCCTTTGCGGCCAGTCCGGGTGCGCTTGCTGCCGATTGGACACGGTCCGCGGGACGCCAGGTTCGGACGGCGAAGGCGCGAAAGTATGGCTCATCCGTGCATGGAGGGCCCGGTCACGCGAATCGGCGACCGGGCTCAACGGGTCTGAACGACCGGTGGTGTGATTCTCGGCTTGGCGATGACGGCGGCCGGCGCGAGGGCGCGGGGTGTCGGGCACAGGTCGTGAGCGCTGCGATTCGTCGCCGCATCGCCGTTCCTCCTTACTGTCCCTTTAGAAGTCGGAACCTACGGTTGCGGTTCGGGATTCGGGAAATCGAGGCCGCTCAATCGGACCTCGGGCCTGGGCCGCACCTGGCGGCCGGTCCCTGTGTCTCAATCTTGGCTCGAGCGCTCGACCAGCTGTCACGACCGTGTGAACTGTATTGCTTTCGCCCTCGGCCCGGCGTATGCGTGGACTCTCGATCATCGGATGCGGGCAGGGCGGCTGATGATTTCACACGCTCGTGACAACCGAGCCTCCTGCCGAGGTGGCATACTCGGGCGCACGCGGAGGCGACTTGCGGATCAGCGTGGTGATCCCGGCGTTGAACGAGGAGGCGGCCATCGGCGGCGTCGTCCGCGAGGTGCCGCGCGACCTCGTCGACGAGATCATCGTCGTCGACAACGGGAGCACGGACCACACCGCGGAGATCGCCGCCGCCGCCGGAGCCCGGGTGGTCCGGGAGCCGACCCGTGGCTACGGAGCCGCGTGCCTCGCCGGGGCGCAGGCTGCCGGTGACACGGACATCCTCGTCTTCCTCGACGGAGACCGCAACGAGGACCCGGCCGAGCTGCCGCTGGTGCTGGGCCCGGTGCTGGCGGGCGACGCCGATCTGGTCCTCGGCTCGCGCGTGCGTGCCGGCGCCTCCCGGAGCGCGCTCACGCTCCAGCAGCGCCTGGGCAACCGCATGGTGACGGCGTTGGTGCGCGCGCTCTACGGCCTCAGGCTCACCGACATCGGTCCGTTCCGAGCGATCCCCGCCCGTCTGCTCCGCGACCTCGGAATGGAGCACAAGACCTACGGCTGGCCCGTGGAGATGGTGGTCAAGGCGGCGCGGCGCAGGTACCGGATCGTCGAGGTGCCGGTGAGCTGTCGCCAGCGCCTGGGCCGCTCGAAGGTCGCCGGGACGTTCAAGGGCAGCCTGCTCGCGGGCTATCACCTGCTCCTCACGACCGTGCGGTACGCCTGGAGGCGGTAGCGCCATGGTCTTTTCCATCGGCCTCGGTCTCACCAACGAGTGCAATCTCAGGTGCCCTCACTGCTATCGGCCGGATATGGTCGCGCAGCGGCTGACGCTCCGAGACGTCCAGCAGGTTTGTGAGAGCATCCCGGCGCGCTCGGTGAACCTCGGCGTCGGCGAGAACGGGCTCCACGCCGAGTACGCGGCGATCCTCGACTATCTGGGCACGCGAGCGCTCAGGACGAGCATCACCTCCAACGGTCTGAGCATCCAGGCACTCGACGACGCTGCGCTCAAGCGCTTCCACAGCGTCGAGTGCTCGCTGGACTTCCCCACCGAGCGTGACCACGACGCCTTTCGGGGCGTCGGGAACTGGCGGACGGTCATGGGCGCTCTCGAGCGCTGCGGGGATCTCGGCGTGCCGGTGACGGTGACATCCGTCATGATGAGCATCAACTACGACCGGCTGGCCGACCTGGCGGGTCTGGCCGCGGGCTTCGGCGCCCACCTCCGCGTCAACGTCTATCAACCAGCGAAGACCGACCGCTTCACGCTGACCTACGAGCAGTTCTGGCGAGGCCTCCGGCTCCTCTCGGCGGCGACGCGCCTGGTCGCCACCACCGAGCCGGTGCTGGCAGCCGTCTTAGAGATGTCGGACTTCACTGGACCCGGTTGCGGGCGCTCTACCGTCCGTGTGGCCCCTGACGGCCGCGTGCTGCCGTGCACGTACTGGCCCCAGAGCCGTCTCACGCTCACGGATCTGGCCCGCCTCGGTGAGGCCATCATAGAGACCGCGGAGTTCGTCGAGGCGCGGCAGGTGCCGGCGGCCTGCCGGGACTGTCCCTGTCGCGGCGGCTGCGCCGGCCGGCGCGCGCTGGTGGGCCGGCTCGATGCCCCCGACCCCTACTGCCCTTTCGCCCGCGGCGAACGGATCGCGCTCGACTGGGAACGGACGAAGCGCGAGGATCTCCCGAAGATGGCCAGCGCCTGCACCACGGTCGTCTCGGCGCGCTGAGCAGCGGACCTTGGCCACCACCCGCCGACTCCCCGTGGTCGCCACGCTGCCGCGGTCGCTCTATCTCGAGACGACCAATCGCTGCGATTCGAAATGCCAGACGTGCATCCGCACCTTCCGGAGCCTCGAGCCGCCGGCCGACCTCACGCTGGAGCAGGTCAAGGCCATCACGGAGCAGTTCTCCGTCCTCGAGCGGGTCGTGCTGCACGGTATCGGCGAGCCGCTCCTCAACCGGGAGATCTTCGAGATCGTCGCCTACCTGAAGACCCGCGCGGCGACCGTGCTCTTCAACTCGGACGCAATCAGCCTCACGGCCCCGCGCGCGCGCAGACTGATCCAGAGCGGGCTTGACGAGTACCGGGTCTCGCTGGACGCGGCGACGCGCCAGACCTATCGCAGGCTCCGCGGCGTCGACCAGTTCGATCGCGTCGTGGCCAACGTGCGGCGGCTCGTCCAGCTCGAGCGCGGGCGGAGCCGATCGGCGCCGCGCGTCTCGCTGTGGTTCACGGCCTCGCGGGCAAACCTCGACGAGCTGCTGGCGTTCGTGCGTCTGGCCGCTGACCTCGGCGTCGACGAAGTCTACGTGCAGCGGCTCGTCTTCAACGGGCTTGGACTCGCCACCGCCGAGAACGCGCTGCACGGCCGGCTGCAGCGACAAGAGCAGGACGTGCTCGATCAGGCGCAGGAGCTGGCGCGCGGGCTCGGCGTGGCTCTCCGCGCCTCGGGGCTGACGACACCGCTCGCAAGCCTGAAAGGGGAAATGTCGAGCCCGCGGCCCTGGGCCGGGTGCCAGCGGCCGTGGACCTTGAGCTATGTGACCGCCAACGGCCACGTGCTCCCCTGCTGCATCTCCCCGTGGGTGGCCCGGGACTATCAAGCCCTGATTCTGGGTAACGCCCTCGCCGAGCCCTTCGCCGACATCTGGAACGGCGAGCGGTATCGTCGATTCCGAATCGACTTCGAGAGCGAGAGCCCGCCCGACCCGTGCCGCGGCTGCGGGCTCCTGTGGAGCATCTAACCGTGTCGTCCGACCCCTTCGGCGTGAAAACGTCTCTGCCCGGCTGGCCGCGCGTCCTGTTCCGGATCACCCCGGGTGTTGGCGTTCGACGCGGCGACGGGACGCACGTTCGCCATGGCCCCTGCTCGCTGGGTGTGGAGCGCTTCGGTGTCGCCGACTATAAGCGCAACACGACTGACATGCTGAGCTTTCCGCACGAGCCGAAGCCGCCACAGGTGATTCGGCCGTGAGGGCCGCGGCCGTCGCGATCATGGCGAAGGCGCCCCGGGCGGGCGAGGTCAAGACTCGGCTCTGTCCTCCGCTCTCCCTCGTGGACGCGGCGGAGCTCTATCGCCGCCTTCTTCTCGACAAGATCGAGCAGGTAAGGTCGCTCAGGACGGCCAGTCTTGCGATCGCTTACACCCCCGGCGAGGCAAGAGCCTTCTTCGAGGAGGTAGCTCCGGGGTTCGTCCTCGTCCCGCAGCGGGGCGCGGATCTCGGCGACAGGCTCGCGAACAGCCTGGGCGAGCTCCTGGACACGGGCCACCGGGGTGCGCTGGCGGTCGATAGTGACACGCCGACGCTGCCTCTTGAATTCCTGCAGCAGGCGCTCGACCTTATTGCGACGCCCGAGATCGACGTGGTGCTCGGCCCCACCGAGGACGGCGGCTACTACCTGATTGGGCTCCGGGCGGTGCACCGTGAGCTGTTCGAGGCGATGGCGTGGAGCACACAGCAGGTCCTTCCGGAGACCATCCGACGCGCCGATGCGAAGGGGCTCCGGGTTGCGTGCCTGCCGCCGTGGTACGACATTGACACTCCCGACGATCTCGCCCGACTTCGGATGGCGCTGGCAGCATCGGACGGCGACGTCCCTCGCCACACCCGCAAGTTTTTGCTGGAGCGACTCACGAAGTAAAGTCTTGAGGAGAAGGGGCAACTCCGCTGTACGCGGCGCTCGGGGCGCTCAGAGCCACCGCCACGGAATCCCGGCCCCCACGGCCTGGAGCGCGATCGCGAGGCCGAGCAGGGTCACCACTGCCGCCGACCTGAGGGGCAGCCACCGCGTGACGAACACGCCGTCACCACGGCGGAGGCGATGACGAGGTTGGACGTCTTCACGTCGGGTCCCCTTTTCTCAAATCTCGGCGGACCGCCGATGCCTCAGGCCCCGCCGAGCTCGTGCCACGCCCGGAGCGTCTCCGCAACGCTCCAGGCCTGGGCGATGCACCCACCTGGCGCGAAGGGTGGGTCGCCGTCGAAGATCTCGGCGATGGAGCCGACGCCATGGTCGCCGAGGTGGTGGGCGAGCGGCGCCAGGAACGAGCGGGCCGTCTCGGCATCGCCGTACGCCTTGAAGTGGGCGAGGGCGAACGGTCCGAGGAGCCAGGCCCACACGGTGCCCTGGTGGTAGGCGCCGTCACGCGCCCGCTGATCGCCGCCGTAGTGGCCCTGATAGTCGGGATGCACGGGCGAGAGGCTCCTCAGCCCGAAGGAGGTCAGGAGGTGGCGGGCGCAGGCGTCCACGACCTTCTTCTGGCGATCAGGGGAGAGCGGGCTCTCGCGGAGCGAGACGGCGAAGATCTGATTGGGCCTGAGCGCGCTGTCGTGCCCCGCGGGTGAGTCGATCACGTCGTAGCAGTGGCCGGCGTCCTCGCTCCAGAACCGCTCGAATCCCGCTCGCGCCCGATCGGCAAGGGCGTCCCACTGGCCGGCGGACCGGCTCAGGTGTCGGGCGAAGCCCGCCATCGCGCGCAGCGCGTTGTACCAGAGGGCGTTAATCTCCACCGCCTTGCCCGTGCGCGGCGTGACGACCCAGTCGCCCACCCTCGCGTCCATCCAGGTGAGCTGCACGCCCGGCTCGCCGGACATGAGCAGCCCGTCGCCGGCGTCCTCCTTGATCCCGTACCGCGTGCCCGCCCGGTGAAACCTGACGATCTCCTCGAGCACCGGGTAGAGCTCCTTCAGGAGCCCGTCGTCGCGGGTGGCCGCGTGATACGCGCGAATCGCCTCGAAATACCAGAGCGTCGCGTCGACGGTGTTGTACTCGGGCGCCTCGCCCGCATCGGGAAACCGGTTCGGCAGCATCCCGCGGTCCACGAAACGAGCGAAGGTCCTGAGGATCCGGCGCGCGACCTCCGGACGACCGGTCGTCAGCGTAAGACCTGGAAGCGCGATCATGGTGTCGCGTCCCCAGTCGCCGAACCAGTGATAGCCCGCGATCACCGTCATGCCGTCGGGATCGTCGGCGAGCGGACGCCGGGCGACGAACTGGTCGGCGGCGAGCACGAGCTGGCCGATCCAGGCGGGCGCCTGCTCCGCCGCCGGCCGGGCGCGGCGCCAGGCCGTGAGAACCTCGGCCTCGTGGCGAGCGCGGCGGCGCCAGGCTTGCTCGCCGTCGAGCGACGGCGCGGCTTCGGCGGACAGCACGAGCGTCAGCGCGTCGCCGGGCTCGAGCGAGGCCTGGAACGTCCCGGCGTGGAGGTGATCTTCCACGGCGTCGAGACCGCGCTCACGCTCGCGCGGCAGCTCGAAGCGCTGATACCAGGTGTGCGCGATCCGCGCTTCGCCACGGTCGGCCAGGAGGAGCAGCGGCCTGGCGCCTTCGAAGGCGATCACGCGAAGTCCGCGCGCGACCGGCGCGATGTCCATCCGCCACTCGCCGCCTCGGGTGGTCGCGTGGTAGTCACGGTAGTCGACGAGGATCCGCAGCTGGAGCGCGAGGAGCCCCCGCGCGCGCAGCACGCGGTAGCGGACGTACGTCGTGTTGGCGCCCGGCTCCATCCAGACGCGCTTCTCGACGAGCGCGTCGGCGACCGCGTACGTCCACACCGGGGTCGACCCGTCCAGGGCGAAGCGCTCGATCGCGCGGTAGCCCTGCGGATCGATCGCGCCCCCGGTCCAGCGATTGGTCGCGAGCGAAGCTCCGGCCCCGTCGTACGCGACGGTGTCGTCCACCTTGGCGACGAGGAGCGTGCGGCCGAGGGGCGGTTCGAGCGCTGCGACGAGCAGGCCATGGTAGCGGCGCGTCAGGGAGCCCGCGACGGTCCCCGACGCGAAGCCGCCGATGCCATTGGTACAGAGCCACTCCCGCCGCTCCGCGGCCGGGAGATCCCCGCTGATCTCCCGCCCCCAGCCGATCATGCCAGCCGACTCTTCAGGTGCTCGCCGACCCGGAGAGCGTTGGCCATGATCGTGAGCGCGGGGTTCACGGCGGCGCTCGACGGAAAGAAGCTCGCGTCCACGACGTAGAGATTGTCCACCTCGTGGGCCTTGCAGCTCACGTCCAGTGCGGACGTCTTCGGGTCGCGGCCGAACCGGATCGTCCCGTTCTGGTGCGCCACGCCGGCGAGCGGGATGCGCTGTCCCAGGAAGAGGTTGCGCGCGAAGAGGCCCTCGTGGCACTCGTGGCCGTGGACCTGGCATTTCGTCTGCTGCTTCATGAGGCTCTTGAGCTTCGCGATCAGACGCTGGTGAGCCTCCTCGTTGTTCGGCCGGTACGAGAGCACGATCGTGCCGTCACGGTCGAGCGTCACGCGGTTGTCCGGAGCCGGCAGGTCCTCGGACGTGAGCCAGAAATCCAGCGAGTGCCGCGCCATCAGGTCGAGCGTCCAGCCCGGCGCGATCGCCGGCGCTCCGGCCTTCAGCGTGTCGCCGTCGAGCTTTCCGACGAACGAGATGTGCCCCATCGGGTAGTCCCACTCCTCCGAGCCGAAGTAGAAGTCGTTCAGCCCGAGCGTCTTCTGGAAGACGGTCGGATTGGGGCACTTGGAGACGGCCATGAGCACCGAGTTGACGTGGCCCATGTAGTGTCGGCCGACGACGTCGGAGCCGTTGGCCAGGCCGCGCGGGTGCCGGTCGCTGGCCGAGCGCAGCAGCAGCGCCGCCGAGTTGATCGCGCCGCAGGCGACGACCACGATGTCGGCCGCGTACGTCTCGACGGCGCCCCCGCGCTCAACGACGATCCGCGTCACCTCACGGCCGGAGGCGCTGGTCTCCAGGCGCTCGACCCGTGCGCCCGTCAGGAGCGTCACGTTGGGGTGCTCCAGGGCCGGATCGACGCAGACGACCTGCGCGTCGGACTTGGCGTAGACGAGACACGGATGGCCGTCGCAGGTCTCGCAGCGGATGCACCGGCTCTTCCCGGGGTTCCGCTCGTCCAGCATCACGCCGAGCGGGACGTGGAACGGACGGCAGCCCAGGCGCCCCAGATCGTCGGCGAGCTGCTGGATGCGCGGCTCGTGGCTCACCGGCGGATGCGGATACGGCGCGCCGGCCGGCGGATCGGTGGGGTCGACGCCGCGCTCTCCGTGCACCTGGTAGAGTTGCTCGGCCCGGGTGTAGTACGGCTCCAGGTCCTCGTAGGAGATGGGCCAGGCGGGCGAGATACCACCGTAGTGCTTGATCTCGCTGAAGTCTTCCCGGCGCAGGCGGAAGAGCGCCGCGCCGTAGAATTTGGTGTTGCCGCCGACGTAGTAATTGGTGTGCGGGTGCAGCTCCCCGCCGTCCGGGTCGCGCCAGACCTCCTTGGTGTTGTACTTGCCTTCGAGGTTGACGGCGCGAGTGCTCCAGTTGTCCTTCTCGCGGGGCACGTAGTCCCCGCGCTCGAGGATCAGGATCCGCTTGCCCGTGCCGGCCAGCGCCCAGGCGAGCGTGCCACCGCCCGCGCCGGTCCCGATGATCGCGACGTCGTAGCGGGTCGTCATGCCTAGCCTCCC
>JAHFDK010000401.1 GCA_023249095.1 Candidatus Rokuibacteriota bacterium
CGTGCTTCGGCACGCACCACTTGAATTTTGCCGAGGATGCCAACAACACCCTGTGGCTCAGCAACAATCTCCAAAACGAGCTCGCCATCGTCGGCTGGGTCAACACCAAGATGTTCTGGGAGACTCGCGACGCGGGGAAGTCGCAGGGTTGGACGCCACTCGTCGTCGATACCAGTGGCAACGGCAAGCGCGACGCCTATGTCGAGCCCAACCAGCCGGAAGAACCCACCAAGGACAAGCGGACCGGGCTCGGCTTCTACGGCATCGCGTACAGCCCGGCTGACGGTTCGATCTGGGGGTCGAACATCGGCCACCCCGGGTACGTCCTCCGGCTACAGCCGGGACCGAATCCGCCGGAGACCGCGCTGGCGGAAGTCTACAAGGTCCCGTCGCCCGGATACGGAATGCGCGGGTTCGACGTCGACCGCCATGGCGTGGCGTGGGTGACCCTGGCGAGTGGTCACATCGCCAGCTTCGACCGTCGCCGATGCAAGGGACGCCTCAATGGACCCGGGGCCGCGGAAGGCAACCTGTGCCCTGAAGGCTGGACGTTCTATCCGCTCCCGGGGCCATCATTTGCGGGAAGAGACGGCGCCGCCGAAGGCCCCTACTACACCTGGGTGGACCAGCACGACATCCTGGGTTTGGGTCCCGACACGCCTATCGGTACCGGCAATTTCTCGGATTCGCTGTACGCGTTGACGTATGGGAAGGTCGTCCAGCTGCGCGTCCCGTATCCGATGGGCTTCTTCGCCAAAGGTGTGGACGGCCGCGTCGACGATCCGAAGGCCGGCTGGAAGGGCAGGGGACTGTGGGTGACCTCGGGCAATCGAACGCCCATGCACATCGAGGGCATCGACGCGCCCAGTCCCGGCGCGCCCGGCAAGACTCTGGCCAGCCCGCTGGTCGTGCACTTCCAGCTGCGCCCCGATCCACTCGCCCATTAGGGCGGCGGACGGGGAGCGTCCCGGGGCGCGGCCCAGGCGGTCAGGTAGCCGCCGACGAAGAGAGCGATCACCGCCGCCCACTCCCAGAACACAAGCGTCAGAAAGAACGGCGTCTCGAGCTTCGCCGCTCGCAGGGAGCTCCACCCGAGCGCTTCCATGCCGAGTCGTGTCAGATGGGTCAGACCGGCGCCGATGGCCGGGATCGACAACACCGCACACGCGAGGGACGCCGGCAACAGGTTCGCGCGTGTGATCCAGGCCCGAAAGGCCGCCAGGGCGCCGAAGGAGAGAAAGCCCAGCGTCAAGAAAATGAGCGTGATGGCGGTAAAGAGTTGATGGACGAAACGGGTCCGACCGGGATTAGGGAAGACGGTCGTCTCGACGCTGAGGAGAAACAGGCCGGCAATCCCAACCGAGAGCAGGAGCGACCCCGCGACACTCACCCGGCCTCGCGTTCTGAATTGTCGAGACAGATGGCCGGGAAGCGGCACGAGTAGCACCGCGACGACCATGAGCGTTGTGCCGAGATAGAAGTACCCGGACGGGTTGGTTCGCGCCGACGCCAGCGACGAGACCCACGTGTGACGGACGTCGTACGCGGTCGGGAGGCAGGCGATGGCCAGCGTTGTCCCCAGGGCGAAGCCCCCGTTCGTCAGTGGCCCGATCACGCGGAGCGTGAACGCCCGCGACACTCTCCCACACAGGTAGTTTCGTCCCGACGCGGCGATCGCCGCCGGGATATCGCGCCACCGCATCACCGTGCGTGAGTCCGGTCAGCCGGCGCGCTGATCGGCACTGAGAGGAATCCGCACGATCCGTTTCACGATCACGCGAAGGTTAGCACAGACGTCGTGGGCGGCACGAGAGCTCGAGGGCATCGGCGGCGTGGACGCCGTGGGCGACGCGGGCTAGACTGGGGCGGCGCGACCACGGCGCTCGGCCCCGCCGGGCACGTGGCGCGGTGTCGACGGAGGAACACCCGCGATGACGACGACCGCCCCTGAGACGAACGCGGTGTTCGCGGCGGAGCACGACGTCCCGATCCCGTACATGCAGCGGACGCGCGACTACTATCTCGCGCTCGGCTACCGCCCGTACCGCTGGGCCCACTTCGTCGAGGTTCCATTCACGCCGCTCAGGACGCCGCTCAGCCGGGCACGGGTGGCGCTGATCACGACCGCGGCGCCGTTCCAGCCGGAGCTCGGCGAGCAAGGGCCTGGCGCGGCCTACAACGCCGCCGCCAAGTTCTACCAGGTGTACTCCGCCTCCACCGAGAGCGTGCCCGACCTGAGAATCTCGCACGTCGGCTACGACCGCCTGCACACGTCGGCCGCGGACATCAACAGCTACGTACCGCTGGCGCGTATGAACGACGCGGTGGCGGCGGGGCGGATCGGGGCGCTTGGCCCGCGCCTGCACGGTGCGCCGACGAACCGCAGCCACCGGGTGACGACCGAGACCGACTGCCCGGAGCTCCTGCGCCGCTGCCGGGAGGACGGAGTCGACGCCGCCGTGCTCGTCCCCAGCTGACCCGTGTGTCACCAGACCGTGAGTCTGGCCGCCCGGCACCTCGAAGCGCACGGGATCTCGACCGTGATCATGGGCTGCGCGAAGGACATCGTCGAGCACTGTGGAGTCCCGCGCTTTCTGTTCAGCGATTTCCCGCTCGGGAACTCGGCCGGCCGGCCGTTCGACGTCGAGTCCCAGGCGCAGACGCTCGCGCTCGCCCTGCGGGTCCTCGAGAGCGCGCCGGCTGCCCGTACCACGCTGCAATCGCCGCTCCGGTGGAACGCGGACGGGTCCTGGAAGCTCGACTACCTCGACCTCACGAAGCTCTCCCCGGAAAGGATCGCCGAGCGTCGGAAGGAGTTCGACGAGGTGAAAACCGTCGCACGGGCCAAGCGCGAGGCGTCATGAGCAAGCCGTTCGCGGGCGTCCGCATTCTCGACTTCACCCGCTATCTCGCGGGGCCGTACGGAACCTACCAGCTCGCGCTTCTCGGCGCCGACGTCGTGAAGATCGAGTCGCGCGAGGGCGACGACGCGCGCGGGCAGCTCGCCGACAGGGTGTGGGCGGAGCGGAAGATGGCGCCGTCCTTCCTGGCGGTGAACGGCAACAAGCGCAGCATCACGCTCGACCTCCGGCAACCGGAGGCGGTGGAGATCGTCAAGCGGCTGGTGATCGGCGCCGACGTGGTCTGGGAAAATTTCCGCGGGGGCGTCATGGACCGGCTCGGGCTCGGCTACGAGGCGCTCTCGGCCGTTCATCCACGGCTCATCTACTGCGCGGTCTCGGGCTTCGGTCAGACCGGGCCCGAGCGGACGACGGCCGCCTTCGACGGCAAGCTGCAGGCGATGTCGGGGATCATGTCGATCACGGGCGAGCCCGCCAGTGGCCCGACACGCGCGGGGTTCGCGATATGCGACACGATCGGCGGTGTGACGGCGGCGCTGGCCGTCGCCAGCGCGCTCTACCAGCGGACGCACACCGGGCGCGGGCAGCTCGTGGATGTCGCGATGCTGGACGCGGCGCTCGCCTTCATCCCCGGGCCGGTCTCCGAGTACACCGTGGCGGGCATCGAGCAGCGTCAGATCGGCAACGGCTCGGTGAGCCGCAAGCCGACCGCGAGCCGGTTCCGGGCGCGCGACGGCTACATCGTCCTGGCGGTGCTCACCGAGAAGCAGTTCGCGAGCCTCATGCGCACGCTCGGGCGCGCCGACGCGCTCGACGATCCGCGGTTCAAGGACTGGCCCGCCCGCACCGCGAACGAGCCGGCGCTGCGCGAGATCATCGAGACCGCGCTGGCGACCGACAATCCCAAGAGCTGGGAGGCGCGGCTGACGGCCGCCGACGTGCCGTGCGGCTCCATCTGGACGATCGACGAGATCGTCCGTCACCCGCAGCTCGAGCACCGCGACGTGCTCCAGACGATCGATTCGCGCTACGGGCCGATGCGGCTCGTCGGCGCCGGGTTTCGGCTCGCGCACGGCAGCCCCGGGCTCGAACGTGAGCCACCGACGCTCGGCGAGCACACCGACGAGATCCTGCACGAGGCCGGGTACGCGGCGGAAGAGATCGAGCGGCTGCGGCGCGACGCGGTCATCTGATTACGGAGGCCGTCAGCTCACGCGGCGGTCGCGGCCGACCCAGTAGGGCTCGCGCAGCTTGAACTTCTGGAGCTTGCCCGTGGCCGTCCGCG
Organism: Candidatus Rokuibacteriota bacterium; assembly: GCA_023249095.1. GTDB lineage: Bacteria > Methylomirabilota > Methylomirabilia > Rokubacteriales > CSP1-6 > AR31. Next base: position 4,147 of record JAHFDK010000401.1, read on the forward strand.
AGAGCGCGTCCCGGAACTCCACCGAGGTCGGGCACTTGAAGTGCGCCAGGCGGCTCCGGCAGAAATCGATCAGCGCGCGCTCGGCCACTGCGTGACCCGGGCGGAGGACCACCAGGGCCTTGATCGTTTCGCCCCACCGCTCGTCGGGGACCCCGATCACCGCCGTCTCCAGCACGGCCGGATGCTGGAAGAGGCAGTCTTCCACCTCGATGGAAGAGACGTTCTCACCCCCGGTGATGATGACGTCCTTCTTCCGGTCCTCGATGACGATGAAGGCTTCGTCCGCGCGGCCGCCGTCGCCGGTGTGGAACCAGCCATCGACGATGGCCTGGGCGGTCTCCTCCGGTTGGTTCCAGTAGCCTTCGTAGACGTGGTTCGAGCGGGCGAGGATCTCGCCTGTTTCGTCCACGGCCATGCGGACGCCCACCGCCGGCACGCCCGCGCGCGACAGTCGACGCGCGCGTTCTCC
>JAHFDK010000003.1 GCA_023249095.1 Candidatus Rokuibacteriota bacterium
TGACCGCGCCGGCGGGCGCGCCCGCGTCGACGAACGCGGCGCCCAGCGAGAGGGCGGAGAGCGGCGTCTTGGTCGCCGGGCGGACAATACACGGGTTGCCGGCAGCGAACGCGGCGGCGAGCTTGTGGGCGACGAGCAGCAGCGGCGCGTTGTACGGCGTGATCGCGAGCACCGGGCCGACGGGGAACCGGCGTGTGAGCGCGTGCCGCCCCACCCCGTTCGGCCACGCGTCGATCGGGACGACCTCGCCCGTGATCCGACGGGCCTCCTCGGCTGCGGCACGGAGGATCTCGGTCGCCCGCCGCACCTCGACACGAGTCTCCCAGATCGCGTTCCCGGTCTCGAGCGTCATCTGGCGCGCAAGCTCCTCGGTGCGGTCGCCGACGAGCGCGGCGGCGGCGAGCAGCACATCTGCCCGCTCGAACGGCGCCAGCCCGGCGACGGTCTCACGCGCCTCGTCTGCAGCCGCGAGCGCGCGCTTGCACGCGTCTGCATCGGCGAGCCAGACGGACGCGACGACGGTGTCGTCGAACGGGAAGACGACATCGGCGGACGTACTCCCCGTCGTCTCCACTCCGGCGAGCAGGAACGGACGCGGCGTCTGCGTCTCCGCAGGCGACGCCGTCGGCGGAGCGTTCACGAGTTCCATGCTCTCTCCTCGATCCGAGGGTTTCCTACTACAACAGGAGTATAAAACGGAGGTCCCATGGTGTCAGCCTGTATGCCCGAGCGCGGTCCCGAGAATCAGGCTCCGCAGATCCGGATTGGCCGTCCACCAGCGGTCCCACTCCTCGAACCCGATGTTGATCTGCGCACGCTGGAGGACGATGTCGTGATGCAGGTACTCCTGGACGATCAGCGTCAGCACCGGGCTCCGGCTGCGGACGGCGCTCGCCTCCCCATGGTGCGGAATGCGGGCGATGAGCGCCTCGGCAGAATCCGCGACGAGCACGATCAGGCGGCCGCCGACGCGGCTTCCCACGATCTCCTCGTAGCTGTGCCGGAGCCATGTTCCGCCCGGCATCTCGGCGTCGTCCGAGTAGAGCATCCCCCACACGCGGACGCCTCGAGCGACAGCCGAGTCGAAGGAGTGGTGGAGCACGCGAAGGTCTTCGCCCCACACCGAGATGTTCACGGAGTCGGTCGCGGTGTCGACAATCGAGCGGCACGCCTCCCGGATCGCACCGAGCCCGGCCACGTTGAGGAAGAGCTCGGTCGGCTCGAAGCGGGCCATCGCAGGCAAGGTCGACTCGAGGAAGTCGATCGGCTCGTTGTACTGCTTCCGCAGCCGCGCCACGAGCTCGACGGGCTCGATGCAGACAAAGCGGGTAGTGGAGCCGCGGGTGATCGAATGGACGATGCCGAGACCGATCAGCTTCTCGACCGTCGAGTACACCTTCGAGGAGGGGACGCCGGAGGTCTTCGAGAGCTCGTTGCCGTTCTGCGCTCCGACGCGCAACAGGCCGACATAGATGCGCGCCTCGTAGAGGGACAGGCCGAGCGCCCGGAGCTGGTCGACAACCGCGTCCGTGCTCGGCGAGCCGAGCTCCGCAGCCGTGGGCCTCTCCTTCGGCGACATGGCTGTCACCTGCTCCCGGCTGGCTGGCGTCTGGACCACTCGACCAACCCGCCCGCTTCCACCATCTCGAGCACGAACGGCGGCAGCATCTGCGCGGCATAGACGACGCCGTCGACGGCGACCTCACCGGCTGCGGGATCGACCTGGACACGGGAGTCGGGAACGGCAGCTGCCACCGCGCCCGGGCACGAGACCGCGAGGAGGCCGAGGTTGATGCAGTTGCGGTAGAAGATCCGCGCGAAGCTCCGGCCGACGACCGCACGGATGCCGGACGCCTGCATCGCCACGGGGACGTGCTCGCGCGACGAGCCCGTGCCGAAGTTCTCCCCTACGACGAGTACGGAGTCGCCGCCGAGGAGCTCACGGAGTCCGGGGTCGAGGCCCTCGAACAAGTGCTCCGCCATCAGGCTCGGATCGGTGATGTTGAGAAACGGCCCCGGGTAGAGAACATCGGTGTCGATGTTGTCGCCGGAAACGCACACGGCTCTCCCCTCGACGATCACGACGAGCCTCCGCCGAGCACCGCGCCCGGTTGCACGATCTCGCCGGCGACCGCCGCGGCTGCTGCAACCCAGGCGTTCGCGAGGTAGATGCCCGACCCCTCGCCGCCCATCCGGCCTCGGAAGTTGCGGTTCGTCGTCGCGACCGCCGTCTCACCCTCGGCGAGGATGCCGTTCGAGCCCCCGAAGCAGGCGCCGCACGTCGGCGTCGAGACCATCGCGCCCGCCTCGACGAACGTCTCGACGAGCCCTTCGGCGAGCGCCTGCGCGTAGATCTTCTGCGACGCGGGGACGACCATCGCCCGCGTCCCCGGCTTTACGCGCCGGCCGCGGAGCACCTCGGCGGCCTGGCGGAGATCGGTGATCGTCCCGTTCGAGCAGTTGCCGATGTACACCTGATCGACCTTCGTCCCGAGCACGTCGTCGAGCGGAGCGATGTTCCCGGGCGACCACGGCCTCGCGACGAGCGGCGACAGCGTGTCGAGGTCGATCTCGAGTCGCCGGTCGATCAGCGCGTCCGGGTCGGACCGCTCTGCGGTCCAGGGCCGCTCGGTGCGCCCGTCGAGATAGGCGGCGGTCATCTCGTCGGCCGGAAAGATGCCCGTCTCGGAGCCGGCCTCGACGGCCATGTTCGCGACGGCGAGGCGCTCGTCGATCGTGAGCGCTTCGGCGCCGGGCCCGACGAACTCGAGCGCCATGTTCGTCCCGCCACCGACGCCGAGCTGGGCGATCACGGCGAGGATCACGTCCTTGCCGCTGACGAAGCGCTGCAGCGCGCCCGTCAGCTCGACCTGGATCGTGCCCGGAACGGCCTGCCAGAACCGTCCGTGGGCGAGGCAGGCGGCGATGTCGGTCGAGCCGAGCCCGGTGCCGAACGCTCCGAGCGCGCCGTGGGTGCACGTGTGGGAATCGCCCCCGGCAACCACCGAACCGGGGACGATCCAGCCGTCCTCGGCGAGAACCTGGTGCTCGATGCCGCCCCGGCCCTGCTCGTAGAACGTGACGCCCTGCGCCTGCGACCACTCGGCGATCAGCTTCATCAGCTGCGCCGAGCGGACGTCCTTCGCCGGCACGAAGTGGTCGGCGACGACGACGACCTTCGCGGGGTCGAAGACCCGTTCGACACCCATGCGCTCCATCGTGCGGAAGGCCATCGGGCCGGAGATGTCGTTCGTCATCACGACGTCGCAGCGAACCATCACGACGTCTCCCGGCGCGACGTCGTCGGCGTCGGCGTGGGCGAGGATGATCTTCTCGGTGAGCGTGTGTCCCATGTCGCAGCCTTTCAGGCGATGAGATAGCCGTCGTCGACCGGAAGCGTATGGCCCGTCACGAGCGCGGACGCGTCACTCGCGAGGAAGACCGCCGCACCGACGATCTCGTGTGCCTCGCCCAGCCGTCCCTCGCGCGGCAGCCTGGCGAGGATGAAGTCGCTCGTCACCGACGAGACCTGGCCGACCCGCTCAGTGAGTGGCGTGCGCATCAGCGTCGGCGCGATCGCGTTGACGCGTACCTTGCCGATCCACTCGAGCGCGAGCGCCCGCGTGACCTGCACCACGCCGCCCTTCGAGGCGAGGTACGCGGAGGCGTGCGGGTAGGCGATGAAGCCGCCGATCGAGGCGATGTTGACGATGCTCCCCGATCCCTGGGCCAGCATCTTCCGCCCGAAGGACTGGCACGGGAGGTACGTCCCCTTGAGGTTCAGGTTCAAGACCGCGTCGAACCGGTCCTCCGGAAACTCCTCCGCGGCGCACCGGAACGCGGTGCCCGCGCTGTTGACGAGCACGTCGACTCGGCCGAACTGGTCGACGATCTCGTCCGCGACGCTGTTGACGGCAGAGCTGTCGGTGACGTCGCAGTGCAGTGCCCGAGCGGCCCCACCGCCGGCCTCGATCGCGGCAGCCGTCTCGGTGGCGCCCTCGTCGTTCACGTCGAGCACGGCGACCGCCGCGCCGGCCTGCGCCAGTCCGACGGCCATCGCCTGGCCGAGCCCGCTGCCACCGCCCGTCACCGCCGCCACGCGCCCGTCGAGCGAGAACAGCGACGAGACGAAGCCCTCCGGGAGAACGTTTTTGTCGGTCATGCCACTCCGTTCAGTCGAGGTCGAAGTCGGTCGTCGCGAGCTCCACGGCGCCGGCCGCGGTGACGACGGCGTTGTCCTCGTAGCGGAAGCCGCCGCTCAGCTCGGGGTCGTAGATGCCCGGCTCGGTGACGATCACCATGTTCTCCGCGAGCACGTGGCCGCCGCCCGGCACGAGTTGCGGCCGCGATTCGTGGTAGCGGAAGCCGACCCCGTGGCCGGTGTGGTGCGGGAACTGGGTGAAGCCGGCCGCGCTGCACGATGCGCGGGCAGCAGCGTCGACCTCGCCGCCCGTCGCGCCGGGAACCGCGGCTGCGAATGCCGCATGCCCCGCTCCGCGGACCGCCTCGTAGGCCGCCCGCTGCCGAGCCGTCGCCGTGCCGGCGACGATCGTGCGCGTGTGATCCGACCAGTACCCGTCGGCGACGGTGCCGAGCTCGAGCATCAC